>NZ_CALLVU010000107.1 GCF_938015485.1 uncultured Lachnoanaerobaculum sp.
GCATGTAGACTTCAACTATGAGGTATCAAGATCACTTGCGGCCTGTGACGGAGCAATACTTGTAGTGGATGCGGCACAGGGAATAGAAGCGCAGACTCTTGCCAATGTATATATGGCACTTGACCATGACCTTGAGGTATTCCCGGTTATAAACAAGGTGGATTTGCCAAGTGCGGATCCCGACCTTGTGGCAAGTGAGATAGAAGATGTTATAGGTATTGAGGCACATGATGCACCTAGAATATCAGCAAAGATGGGACTTAATATAGAGGATGTACTTGAAGCTATAGTAGCCAAAATTCCTGCACCTAACGGAGATGTCAAGGCGCCGCTTCAGGCACTTATATTTGACTCCATATACGACTCATACAAGGGAGTAATAGTATTCGTGCGTATAAAAGAAGGCAGTGTAAAAAAAGGTGACGCTATAAAGATGATGGCAACAGGTGCTGTGGAAGAAGTGGTGGAAGTAGGATATTTCGGCGCGGGACAGTTTATCCCATGTGATGAACTTTCTGCAGGTATGGTAGGCTATATCACCGCAAGTATCAAGAATGTAAAAGATACAAGAGTGGGTGATACCATTACACTTAACAACAACCCTTGTAAAGAGGCGCTTCCGGGATATAAAAAGGTTACTTCAATGGTGTACTGCGGACTCTATCCGGCAGACGGAGCAAAGTATAATGACCTAAGAGAAGCACTTGAAAAATTGCAGCTTAACGACGCCTCACTTTTCTTTGAACCTGAGACCTCACTGGCGCTGGGATTTGGATTCAGATGCGGATTCTTAGGGCTTTTGCACCTTGAAGTAATACAGGAAAGACTTGAAAGAGAATATAATCTTGACCTTGTGACCACAGCTCCGGGAGTTGTATACAAGGTATTTAAGACAAACGGTGAAGTGATAGAACTTACCAATCCGTCAAACCTGCCGGACCCTTCAGAAATAGAGCATATGGAAGAGCCTATAGTTTCGGCTGAGATAATGCTTACCAAGGAATTCGTGGGATCCATTATGAATCTGTGTCAGGAGAGAAGAGGTATATACCTTGGAATGGAATATATAGAGGAAAATCGTGCCATTTTAAGATATGATTTGCCGCTCAATGAGATAATATATGATTTCTTTGATGCATTAAAGTCAAGGTCAAGAGGTTATGCTTCACTTGACTACGACCTGAAGGGATATGTTCCTTCAAAGCTTGTAAAGCTTGATATATTGATAAATAAGGAAGAAGTGGATGCACTCTCATTTATAGTTCACGCGGACTCCGCCTATGAGCGAGGCAGAAAGATGTGTGAGAAATTAAAAGAAGAGATACCGAGACACCTGTTTGAGATACCTATACAGGCGGCGGTCGGTTCAAAGGTCATTGCAAGAGAAACTGTAAAGGCAATGAGAAAAGATGTGTTGGCAAAGTGCTACGGAGGAGATATTACCAGAAAGAGAAAGCTGCTTGAAAAGCAAAAAGAGGGTAAGAAGAGAATGAGACAGATCGGTAATGTCGAAATCCCTCAAAAGGCATTTATGAGTGTACTGAAATTGGATGAGGATTAGATAATGTCTATAAAAAAGTTGGAATTATATGTACATATACCTTTTTGTGAAAAAAAATGCGGATACTGTGATTTTTTGTCGTTTGCAGCGGATGACAGTGAGAAAAGAGCCTATGTTGCACAGCTTACAGAGGAGATAAGAGCACAGGGAGAAAACTACAGAGATTATCTGGTAAGCTCCGTATTTATAGGAGGCGGTACTCCTACCACTCTCAGCGGTATATGGATACTTGAGATAATGAATACCATACGAGAAAGCTTTATTGTGGCAACGGACGCTGAAATCACTATAGAGTGTAACCCGGGTACATTGTCAAAGAGCAAGATAATGCATATCAAAAAGGCGGGTATAAACAGAATAAGCTTCGGATTGCAAAGCAGTATAGAAAAAGAGCTTGAAGCGCTTGGCAGAATACATACTTATAAGGATTTTTTGCAAAGTTATCAACTTGCAAGAGAGTTCGGATTTACAAATATCAATGTGGACCTTATGAGCGGACTGCCGTATCAGACTGTAGAAAGCTATAAGACTACCCTAAAGAGGGTTTGTGAGCTTAGACCTGAGCATATCAGTGCGTATTCATTGATTGTAGAGCCTGAGACACCTTTCTTTGACAAGTACGGCAGTGAAGAGGGAAAAGCCTTGCTTCCCAATGAAAATGTGGACAGAGAAATGTATGCCCTAACAAAGGATATCTTGAAAGAGCACGGATATGAGAGGTATGAGATAAGCAACTATGCAAAGCCAGGCAGAGAGTGTAGGCACAATATAGGATATTGGACAGGAGTATCATATCTCGGCTTAGGAGTAGGCGCGTCGGGATATGTGATGAACAGGCGTTTCCATGTAGAGGGCGACTACAAAAAGTATATGAATATCAAGATGCAGCAGGATATTACGCCGCTTTACTGTGACATAGAAGAGCTTGATAAAAAGGCAAATATGGAAGAGTTTATGTTCCTCGGATTAAGGCTGACAAGAGGAGTCTCAAGGCATGAGTTCAATGAAAAGTTCGGCATAGATATGTTTGAGCTGTATGACAGACAGATAAAGAGAAATATTATGTTAAACCTTATGGAGTACAATTCACCTTATCTGAGACTTACAGACAAGGGACTTGACTTAAGCAACATGGTTATGAGTGACTTTTTATTAGACTGAGGATAATTTTATGTTATATTTTATAAACGATTACAGTGAGGGTATGGCACCGGAGATTTTGGATGCGATGGCTTCAAGCAATATGTCAAAGCAGTCAGGTTACGGCGATGATGAGTTTTGTATATCCGCAAAGGAAAAGATAAAAAAGGCAATAGACAAAGATGCCGAGATTTTCTTTGTAAGCGGCGGAACTCAGGCAAATAAGATAGTTATAGCAAGTGTTTTAAAAAACTTTGAAGGTGTGATAGCCGCCGACACGGGACATATAGCGGTACATGAAGCAGGAGCTATAGAAAATACAGGGCATAAGGTATTTACTCTAAAGTCAAAGGACGGAAAGATTGATGCAGGCGGTATAAAGAGATTTTGTGAAAATTTCTATGCGGATGTCAACCACGAGCATATGGTGTATCCCGGAATGGTATATATTTCACAGCCTACAGAGTACGGAACTTTGTATTCAAAGAAAGAGCTTGAAGAGATAAATAAAGTCTGCAAAGAGTATGAACTTTTGCTTTTCGAAGACGGTGCAAGACTTGCCTATGCACTTGGAAGCAGCGAATGTGATACTTCACTTAAAAGTATTGCAGATCTTTGTGACGTATTCTATATAGGCGGTACAAAATGCGGCGCCCTGCTTGGAGAAGCCATAGTCTTTACAAACAAGGATATTTGTAAGCATTTCTTTACCAATATGAAGCTGTTCGGCGGAGTACTTGCAAAGTCAAGAGTAATGGGCATACAGTTTGATGTACTGTTTAGTGACGGATTGTATGAAAGACTTGGAAAAACAGGTGTGGATGCCGCTATGAAGATAAAGCGGGCGCTTATAGAAAAGGGGTATGAACTCTACCTTGATTCTCCGACCAACCAGCAGTTTATTGTGGTAGACGATTTACAAAGAGAGAAACTTTCTGAAAATGTCGCATTCGGATTTATGGAGACGCTTGAAAACGGAAAACACGTGATAAGATTTTGTACAAGCTGGGCGACAGCCGATGAAGATGTAGATAAGTTGATAGAAATATTATAAGGGTGAATGTATTTGTTAAGGAGGTATATGGAAGAGAAAAAAATATTTGTCACAAAGGCTACATTGCCTCCTAAGGAGGAATTCATTCAATATGTAGATAAAATATGGGACAGTGCATGGCTTACAAATATGGGTGATGTACACAATCAGCTTGAGAAGAGGCTTAGCGAGTTTATGGACGGAGTGGAAGTTGTACTTACGGTGAACGGACATCTGGCACTTGAGCTTGCATTGCAGTCTCTTAAGATAGACGGTGAAGTCATTACAACGCCTTTTACCTTTGCTTCCACCACACATGCAATAGTAAGGAACGGGTTGAAGCCTGTATTTTGTGATATAAAAGAAGACGACTTTACAATGGATCCTGAGAAGATAGAAAAGCTGATAACAAAAGATACAAAGGCAATACTTCCGGTACATGTATACGGAAATATATGTGATGTGGAGGTTATAGAAAAGATAGCAAAAAAGCACAATCTATATGTATTATATGATGCCGCACATACCTTCGGTGAAAGATATAAGGGTAAAAGCGTTGCGGATTTCGGAGATATGAGCGTATTCAGTTTTCATGCCACTAAGGTCTTCAACACCATAGAGGGCGGTGCCGTTACACTTAGAGACAAAAAAAGGAGAGAGGCACTTGACTTTTTAAAGAACTTCGGTATTGCGGACAAGGAAAATGTTCCTTATGTGGGAAGCAATGCAAAGATGAACGAGTTCGCGGCGGCTATGGGGCTTTGCAATATGAACCATCTGAGCGAGTACATAGCAAAAAGAAAGAAAATATGTGAGAGATATATAGAAAGACTCTCAGATATTAAGACTGTCAGACTCAATAAATATGGCAGTGATACGGAGTACAACTACGCCTACTTTCCGATAGTGGTGGAAGAAAGAGATAAGCTTTATGATGCACTTGCAAAGGAGAATATCTTTGCAAGGAAATATTTCTATCCTTGTACCAATGCATATGAGTGCTACAGCGGCAGATTTGATGAGAAGCTTACACCTGTTGCACTTGATATTTCAAAGAAAGTCTTGACCTTGCCTATATATCCTGATTTGGACCTTGACAGTGTTGACAGAATATGTGACATAATTCGGAGAAGTTTATGAAAGCTGAAAATTTGAGGATTTTAAGTAAAAACGGTTTTTCGGTTCCCAAATTTCAAGTGGTAGGGACAAATGAAGATATAGATTTTTCATACTTTGAATCGGAGCTTTTTGCCGTTCGCTCAAATGATGCACATGAGGACGGCGGAAAGTTTTCATATGCAGGGCAATTTTTGACAGTACTGAATGTGACAAAAGAGAATGTGAAAAAGGCTGTTTTGGCTGTAGCGGACAGCTATAAAATAAGATACTATGAGAAGAGCCTCGGGATAAAGATTGAGAATAACAACGCTTCTGTAATAATACAGGAAATGGTAAAGGCGAGTTATTCAGGGGTTATATTTACCTCCAATCCTAAAGGCATTCTAAATGATATGGTAATAGTGGTCGGCAAGGGACTTGGTGAAAATGTTGTCGGCGATAAAGAGGAAACTGTTACCTATCATTGTTACAGAGAAGGGGCAAGCTATAAAGAAGGAAGCGATATTTTATTTCCTGAGCATTTTGTAAAAGAACTTGAAAAGCTCGGAAAGAGAATAGAAAAACTTTTCAATAAACCTATGGATATAGAGTTTGCCATAGAGGATGAAAAGATATATATTTTGCAGGCAAGACAGATTACAAGCCTTGATTTTAACTTGCCGGTTCGTATACTTGACAACAGCAATATCGCAGAAAGCTATCCCGGAGTTTGCAAAAAGCTTACAAGGAGCTTTGCAAAAGAGGTGTATACAAAGATCTTTACAAGACTTGGAAGAAGGGCGCTTGGAAAGTCTGTAAAATATTATGAAGATTTGTTTCCACATATGGTATGTGATTTCGGCGGAAGGATGTACTATGAAATCAGCAGCTGGTACGACATATTGAGGTTGTTGCCCTTATCAGCGGGGATAATCCCTATATGGCAGAAAATGCTGGGCGTGGAGAGTGAAAAAATTACATTTTCAAAAGAAAAGCCGAATATATATATAAAGTCAAGACTTCTTTTTTCGTTTTTGTATCTAATGGCAGTCTCACAGAGAAAGATGAGAGACCTTTCTACTTTTTTCAAAAAGGAATTCCGGTATTTTGATAAGAAAATTGAAAAAGAGGACGACCCTAAGAAGTTGTATTTTCTCTTTAAAGAGATGGAAGAGATATTCTTCAAGGAGTGGGATTTGACACTTATAAATGATATGGTGTCCTTTTTGAGTACTTACTTTGCAGGAGATAAAGTAAAGAAATCCCTTTCACTTGAGAGTAAAAAACCTGCAGAGGCGCTGAATGATTTGATTTATACATATAAAAGATTCGGAAAAGAATCACCTAAGTACATTGAGAAGAAAAAAAGATATATAAAATATTACGGCGACAGAACTGTAGGCGAGTTAAAACTTGAGACAAGAACATTTTCTACAAATCCCGAAAGCCTTGACAAGCTTGTAGAAGAAAGGGAAAAACTTCCTTTAAAGATAAAAAAGGGAAAGTATGTATACAAAAGAAAATCTCTTGCAAGGCTTTCAACAAATAATCGTGAGATTTCAAGGTTGAACAGAAGCAGGCTGTTCGGGCTTATGAGAAAGTTAATTGATAAGATAGCATTAAAGACTGTAGGAGATGATATTTATCATATGTCGCTTGAACAGATAAGAGATATGATCTTTCTCGGTAAGGACTTTGGCGATAAAATAAATGAAGAAAAGAATATGCTCCTTATATATGAGAATATTCCTACGATAAGGAGAGTGGAGCTTTTAGGAAGTCCCGATATAGACTTTTGTGACGTACAGGCAATAGAAGAAGACGGTAATGAAAGAAAAGATTTCCTTATCGGCAGAGGAGTATCAAGCGGCAGAGTAAGCGGTGAGATTATAAAAATTACAGATATGAGAAAGGTTTCACTAAAAGATGTAAAGGACAAGATAATAGCCACATATTCTACCGATCCGGGGTGGTTTCTTTTGCTGGATGTGGCAAAGGGGATTTTGGCGGAGAGAGGTTCACTGCTTTCACATACCGCAATAGTGGCAAGGGAGTTAAAAAAAACTGCCGTAGTAGGTATAAAGGGTTTGATGAATCAGGTACAAAGCGGTGATATTGTAGATATAGACGGCAACAGAGGGTATTGTAAGATAGTAAAGAGGTCTTAATGGGTGAGTATAGCATCAATATAGTAAAGAAAAATGTGGATAAGGAGCTGTTTTTAAGGCTGCCTTCAAAGATTTATGATGAAAAACATATTGTACAGAATAAAACCTTTGAAAAAGAGGTTTTGGAAAACACAAGTGTACTTTGCAAAGGTGTAAAAAATTTTGCACTTATAGTAAAGAATAAAAACGATGAGCCGGTAGGACGCAGCGTGGTTTCATTATATGAGGATGATACCGCATATATCGGATTTTTTGAATGTATAAAGGATATTGAGGTATCAAAGCTTTTATTGGCTGAATGTGAAAGAATTGCAAAGGAGGCCGGTAAAAAAAGACTTTTAGGTCCGATTGATATATCTTTTTGGATCAGGTACAGATTTGCGCTTACAGATGAATTATCATATACGGGAGAACCTGCAAACAAAGCTTATTACAGCGAGTTTTGGGAAGAGAGCGGCTTTAAGGTATCAAAAGAATATTATTCATATTTTTTTGACACTCCGGATGACAGTTTCGACAGTGAAAAGGCGAAAAACAGACTTGAACACTTTAAAGATAAAGGCTATGTATTCATTCACCCTAATCTTCAGAACTTGGAGAAATATTTAAGGGAGATATATCCGGTTTTGACAGAAGGGTACAAAAACTTTGCAGGCTTTAAAATGATAAGTGAAGAGGATTTTATAAAACTCTATTCGCCGTTAAGTATGATACTTGACCCTGACATGGTATTTTTGGCATATAAGGAAAATGAACTTAAGGGCTTTTTGATTTGTCTTCCGGACTACGGAAATTTACTCTATAAGACAAAGACACCCGCAGTTTTACTTAATATTATGAATATTAAGGCAAATGCAAAAAGATATGTGCTTTTGTATATGGGTGTAGATGCAAAATGCCTAGGACTTGGATCCGCACTGTCACAGCTTGTGGTGTATATGTTAAAGGAAAAGAAAAGCTGTGCGGTATCTGCACTGATAGATAACGGCAAGGCTACAGGAGGATATTTTAAAGAGAAGATAAAAGAAAAAAGAAAGTATGTTTTATTGGAGAAGACAATTGGAGATTGACATGAAGAATAAGACATTTTTAAAGAGCATCTATTGCGCGATAAAGGGACTGATATTTGCAATAAAGACTGAAAAAAATTATAAATACTACCTTGTTATTGATGTTTTGTTCTTTATATTGGACTTTTTTGTATTAAAAGCGGATAAGAGTATATGGCTGGGATATATAATCACTTCGGCAGGTGTGTATGCATTTGAATGTATAAATACATCAATAGAGCATATAGCGGATTTTATTTCAAAAGAGATACACCCTGAAATAAAGGTGATAAAGGATATGGCGGCGGCAGGTGTGCTTTGCTTCGGTATCGCCTTTTTCCTGGTACAGATAGCGGCAGGTATTGACTGTGGCGGAGTGAGACTATGATTGCGTCACTCTATATCAGTATGATGCCTGTGATATTTGGCGGCATCTTCAATATGCTCTTTGTAAAGATAAAAAAGCTCTCTTTTCTGAGGATTCCTATAGATTGTAAGATGAGTCTTGGCGGTAGGCGAATATTCGGAGACAGTAAGACCTTGCTCGGATTTGTAGGTATGATGCTTGGAACTTCAATATTTTCTATAATATGGGGCATTATTTTAAAGATTTCAGGCTTGGAAAGTTGTAATCCGATCTACAAATATTACGGCAATACATTTATTTTTAACATGTTTACAGGTATGTTATTCGGTTTTGCATATATGATATTTGAATTGCCAAACAGCTTTATAAAGAGAAGATTTGATATTGATGCAAGTCATAGAGGGAGATTTCCGGTTAATATATTTGTATTTATCTATGACCAGACGGATTCAATGCTTGGTGTGATATCGGTACTTGCAGTACTTGGCAGGCTTACCTTGCCTGAATATATTTTTGGCATTTTTCTCGGAGCTATTACACATATAGTTGTTAATCTGGTCTTGATAATGTTTGGAGTAAGAAGGTATTTATAAGATGAAGAAGCTGTTTTTAGGGGTGTATCACCCAAGTGTTATACTGACATATATCGGAGCGTTAGTATCAGTATTTGGAATATTTGGTGTCAATGATTTGTATCTTGCCACCATATTGTTGATGGTTGCAGGGCTTTGTGATGCCTTTGACGGGATGTTTGCAAGAATGTATAAGAGAACGAAGCTGCAGGAAGATTTCGGCGTACAGATAGATTCACTGGCAGACCTTATCTCATTCGGAATATTTCCGGCAAAGATATACAGAGCGTTTTTTTCCGATTGTATTTATGTTTCCACTGTTTTATTAAGCTTTTATATCTTGGCTGTAATAATAAGATTGGCATATTTTAACTGTACTGCAGATGAAGATAAAGAACATTTTACAGGGCTGGCGGTTACATACTCGGCATTTTTTATATCACTCTATGTGGTGCTTTGTAAGTATATAAAAGTACTTTCGGTAATACCGATAGAGTATCTGTATGTGCTGCTTATACTCGGATTTTTGTGGAATAAGAAGATAAAAAAGCCGAATATCTATGTAAGAATAGGATTTTTGGTACTTGCAATTGTATTTATAGCATTACTTTTATAGGTGATTATGAAGATAAAAGACAGGAAAACGGGAAGGGTAATAAGAGAAGAGGAAGACTCTGCAAGTATAATCAAGTTTTTGTATCACAGCTTAGTAGGCAGAATATTCCTGAAATTTATATTTTCAAGAATTTATTTTTCAAGGCTGTTTTCAATATACTATAAAAGCACCCTGTCAAAGAAAAAGATAAAAGACTTTGTAAATAAATATGGTATGGATAAAGGCCTTTTAAATAAAGATTTTAAAAGCTTTGACGATTTCTTCAAAAGAAAAGAAGATGTGGTTGCAGACAGTGAGGGCTTTGCGGCAACTGCAAGCGGAAAGCTAAGAGTATTTAAGATAGGCGAGGATAATGGGCTTTACCTTGGGGATAAAAAACTCAGGATAATGATAAAGGGAAATGTTTATAACATTGACAAATTGTTGAAAGAGCCTCTACCGGAGTGGGCAAAAGGTGGATATCTTCTACTTTACAGGCTGAGTCTTTGTGATTATCACAGGTATATTTATCCTGTAAACGGTGTCTTTGTAAGAAAAAGAAGTATCGCAGGCAGGCTTGAAAGTGTACGAAGAGATGCGGCATATTGGAGGGCATTTGCAGAAAATAAAAGAGAAGTTGAGTACTGGCATACAGTATTCGGTGATATGATACATATGGAGATAGGGGCGATGCTTGTAGGACATATCCACAACCGTAGAAAAAGAAGTTTCAAAAGGGGTGATGAAAAGGGATACTTTTCATATGGAGGTTCAAGCATTGTTGAGATTGTAGGCAAAGATATAGAGATAGACGATGATATTTTAAAAAACAGTGAAAGAGGTTTTGAAACAAAAATAAAAATAGGGGAGAGAATAGGCTATGGAAGTAATAAAGCGACTTAGGATTTATTTTAAAGAGATGTATCCTATAATACCTAGGCTGTGTCTGGGATATATTGTATTTCTTGAAATATACTTTATGGTGCTTTTAAACCATGGAGTAAGCGGAAGGCGGCTGCTTGAGTTTAGCAGAGTAGAAGGGCAGCCGGGTTTTATATCCTATTTTAAGCAACATGATGTCTTGGGTATTCTTATCGGCGGTTTTACGGTTTTCAGCTTTTTACTCTGGCTAAGAATTGCGGATGATTTTAAGGACTATGAGCTGGATTGCAGACTGTTTGCCACAAGACCGCTGCCGTCAGGAAGAGTACATAAAAAAGACTTGAGGATTTTTGCCGCTGTATTGATAGGTGTAACTCTACTTATAAATATTTTGTTTATGAGAAACTTTATCTTCTGTCTGATACTCTATACCTACGGAAGTCTTATGGCGGTGTGGTTTTTCCAAAAGCATAAGATAGCCAAGTCATTGCCTTTAGCTTTGGTAACACATAATCCTGTACAGATAATACTTAATATCTATGTTATTTCATATGCTATAATGAAGTATAAGCTGCCTGTATTTGATATTACAAACCTGATGGCTGTAATGACTTTGTACTTCCCGGCACTTATCTGGGAGATATCAAGAAAAATCAGGGCGCCGAAGGAAGAGACTGAGTATGTGACCTACTCCAAGCTTTTCGGGTATAAGAAATGTATTGATTTTGTATTTGTATTGACTTGGCTTGATATATTTACAAATATTGTACTGGTTTGGAATCTGAATAAGATTTCGGTAGCGGCATTACTTATCAATACATTGTGGTGTTCGGTGAAGTTTATTGAGTACAAGAAAGACCCTACAAAGTATAGGATTGTAGACAAAGTGGAGAGGTACACATATATACAGGAATGTATGATGATTGCAACTATTGTAATTTATTTGATATTTGGAAAAATTTAGAAAGAGGTTATTATGAAGTACGATTTTTTGATTGTAGGAGCCGGACTTTTCGGAGCGGTATTTGCATATGAGGCAAAAAAGAGAGGCAAGAGTGTATTGGTAATTGATAAAAGAGACCATATTGCGGGAAATATATACACTGAAAATGTGGACGGAATAAATGTCCATAAATACGGAGCGCATATTTTCCACACCTCAAATAAAGCGGTATGGGATTATATTAACAATTTTGCGGAGTTTAATAATTATATCAACTCGCCTGTAGCAATATATAAGGATGAGCTTTATAATCTGCCTTTCAATATGAATACTTTCAGTAAGCTCTGGAATATAAAGACTCCGAAGGAAGCAAAGGAAAAGATTGAGGAGCAAAGAAGGGCTTCGGGTATAGATAATCCTAAAAACTTGGAAGAGCAGGCTATATCTTTGGTAGGAAAAGATGTATATGAAAAGCTTATAAAGGGATATACCGAAAAGCAGTGGGGCAGAGATGCCAAGGAGCTTCCGGCATTTATTATAAAGAGACTTCCGCTGAGGTTTACCTTTGATAACAACTACTTCAATGACAGATATCAGGGAATACCTATAGGCGGATATACAGGTATTGTGGAAAAGCTGCTTGACGGCATTGAGGTAAGAACAAATACGGAGTACAAAGACTTCATAAAGGAAAATACCGATATATTCGACAAAACGGTATATACAGGAATGATTGACGAGTTCTTTGACTACAAGCTCGGAGTACTTGAATACAGGAGAGTATATTTTGAGGATGAGAGACTTGATACAGACAACTATCAGGGGAATGCTGTAGTAAACTACACGCAGAGGGAAATACCTTTTACCAGAATTATAGAGCATAAGCATTTTGAGTACGGCAAGCAGGACTTTACCATCATTTCAAAGGAGTATCCTACAGAGTGGCAAAAGGGTGAGGAACCGTATTACCCTATCAACAATGAAAAGAACAATGCACTCTATGAAAGCTATGTAGTGCTTTCAAAAACCCGCCCTGAGATAATCTTCGGCGGAAGACTTGGCGCCTATAAGTACTACGATATGGACAAGGTGGTGGAAGCGGCACTTGAATGTGTGGAGAAGAATTTGTAAATAATCAAATACTGTATGGAGAAATTCTATGAATAGCAGTAAAAATTTCAATCTGTTTTTGATGGATGGTGATGTCACAGGAAGAATAAAGTGTACTTTATCTAATTGGACAGGACTTGCATATAAGATTCCGAGAACACATTTGGACAAATGCAAGGACAGGCCGGATTTGAAACAAAGCGGGGTGTATTTTCTGTTTGATAAAAATGAAAAAGGTGAAGATGAGGTCTATATCGGTCAGGCCGGTATTCGAAAGAATGGAGAAGGTATACTTTTTAGAGTAGCAGAGCACTTAAAGGATGACGCATATTTTTGTGAAACTGTAATGTTGACTACACAAAATAATTCATTTGGACCAACTGAGATAAGCTATCTTGAAAACAGATTTACAAACATGGCAATTAATACAGGCAGATTTAATGTTAGAAATGGAAATGATCCAAATCCGGGGAATGTAACGGAAGAAAAGGAATCAGAGCTGGAAGACTTTGTAGAGTATTCAAAAATGGTTCTTGGAGTTCTCGGTTATAAAATCTTTGTACCATTGATTAGTACAGATTTAAGGGCTGTAGAAGATTTAAAAGAGGAAACTATTTTTTATTTGTCAAGAAAAACAAAGAAGTCAAACAAGACAATAGAAGCTACCTGTATGAGAACAAGTGAGGGATTTGTTGTTTTAAAGGATAGTATGATTGAAGAAATAGATTCCAGAGCTATTCCTGAAACAATTAAAATACTAAGAGAAAAGTGTAGAAATAATAAAGAGATTGTTGATGGAAAGATTATCAAAAATATGTTATTTAACAGTCCGTCATATGCTGCAGCATTTGTACTTGGTATGACAACAAATGGTCGAACAGACTGGAAAACAGAAAAAGGTATCTCATTAAATGATATTGAAGAGAAAGAGTCGATATCATAAAAATATTATCAGTGAAGTATTTCTATTTTTGGCAATGCTTTACCTTTTTTATTTTGGAACTGTAATAATTTACAAGATAATTTCCATGAAAATCCAACCATATTGGATTTTTTGCTCTATTATCAATGTAGAAGACTTGAACTGCTGTCGCTGTAGCATTAAATAACTGCTATCAGTACTCTATGGCAATACCTTGGTTTGGAAAGTCCGTTGAACTGGATCCGGATGATATTTATGCAAGAGGAAAATTGGCATACATATATCAGCAAGTTGAGATGTATGATAGATCTACAGAAACAGTCAAAGATTTGCTTTATAGAATACCGGATGAAGAAGACGACTTAAGAGATGAGCTTTATTGTATATTGGCTGACAATTACTATTTTGACGGTAAGGTTGAAGAAGCAATCACATGGCTTGAGCGAGTTTTACAAGAAAGCAGGAATGAAGATTTGATCTCTTATACAACGGATATGATGAAAAAGTGGGAAAAACATTTAGAGTAATTCTAAATAAAAAAGTAGTTTAATGATAGCTATAAGAGTAGTGTAGCATGACTTTAAATGAGTTACGCTACACTATGTTTTTATATTCAATTTCAATTATTTTTAGGGACAATTCCTTCTCTTATCATTCCATGCTCAATGACATTTTCGTTATCATCATAAACAAAGTAAAGATAATCAGATAAACCTGAGGTTAATCTGTAATAATCAGTATTTGAATTTTTTTTTCTTGGTTCGCCAAGATAACCCTCTACACGAGATTTACTTAGAACTCCATTTTGATCCGGTATTAATCCTACATTGTATGGGATAAAATCCAGATATGAGATTTTCTCAAGTGGACGAACTGAAATTTTTGTAACTGTTAATAAATTATCTTCCGGTTTTTCCTTTTCAAGCCTAAATGTTATAATGCTATTATCTGTAAAATATGTATAGTTATTTCCATCTTTTTCAGCAGGTTCTTTATATCGCTTAATGAGCATGTCCTCTTTAGCGCCAAGGACTACACCATTAATGTGCATTTTATTGGCAAATACGGCATTATCATAATCTAATAAAATACAATAACGGTTTTTATCTCCTTTAGCATTTGATATATCACCTAAGTGCTTTGTAAAGTTTTCTCTTGTAAGTTCTAGAGTAAGTGGTTTTGAAACAAGAAATTCTGTGGGTACAGAAATCTCATAATTTACATATGATATGGAATCATTTGCTATTATTAAAAGCAAAGCATTATTGTCAAGCCTCGGAAATATATATGGTGAAGAATACAAAGGATTTTCATCTAGACCGGGTGGGGTTATAGTAGTATCATAAAGTCTGGATGTGATTGCACCGTCATAAATTTCATCATATTTGATGGTGATAGTCGACGAGTCATTACTTAACTCCACATCACTAAGTTGTATATATTTGGCTATTTCTGGGAGTTTGCTAATGATATTTTTTAAACTGTCCTTATCAGTATGTTCATTAATAGTCAATTCATTTAAATTTTCATACGGAAAATAAATACTTTCTGATAAGGAAAGTTCATCATCTACTGAAGCTTGAGTCAGATCACTCTCTGATGAAGCAGTAGTTTTTTCTTCTTTGGAATGCTCTTGTGTTGAGATGGATTCACTTTCCTGTGCAGCAGATAAGGTTTGGTTCTCTTTGGATGCTCGGCATCCTGAAAGTGAGGACATTAAAAATGATAATAAGAATAAGGTAAATAGCTTCTTTTTCATTATAAATTCTCCTAAAAATATATTTGAAGTTTACTCACTTAAATACTATCATTAAATATATAGCTTGTAAATATAGAGAAAAAACTTCAAATTCAAGCTTTCAATTCAAGTATCAGTTTAGAAGGTTTACAGTATTAAAATCATTTGTTCATATATGTATCACATTATTGATAATAGTAGTAGTAAAAGACAGCAAATAACTACAAAACCACCCATTTGGGTGGTTTTGCTATTAATAGACATTTTAATAACGTTAAGCGACAGTTACATCAAAATAAAGGTACATAAAGATTTGAAGGCTCAACTTTAATTTAATTATACGTCAGTAGTTGCTTATATTATTGTTTGAAAAATGTAGTCATTGTTTATAACCTCCATATAGTTAGTAATATTTATATAAAATAATTAAAGTTCAGAACCATACATAGTATCAGTGTTTTTAATGCTGCCCTTAAGTCTATTGATAAATAAATTTTTTTTACGGGTAATTATCTTTTTAGTCTTAGCTGTATCATATTTTTTGGTTATATCACGATATAGCATGTTTTCAAAAGTATTATATCGCTTGCAAAGTTTAGGCTTTAGACCTCGTCTAAATATTATTTGATTACCTAATTTTATATTTAAGCAATCATTGGTTGTAATGTCGGCTCTCTCTGCAATGTTTTTTGCAGTTAGCAAATCGTTTGACCCCATATACACATAGGTATCACAGTTATTAATGATAGTTGTAGAGCTAACAGGTCCATACAAAGATGATAATTGTGATTCGGATTGTATCAATAGTGTTGCTGAAATTCCTTTTTCTCTAAAAATAGAGATATATTGATCAAATAGTGGTACCGGACAACCTGTAGCAAAGTCATCTGCCAAAAAATGAACCGGAATTGGTAGTCTTCCATTACTCTGTATTTCACCTAATTCAAAAAGTTCTTTAAAAGTATGTGCATAAAACATATTTATAAAAGTATTTACACTGGGATTAACAGGACTATTAGTAATAAACAATGCTGTTTTTTCTTCTAAAAATTGGTTAAAGTCAATTTTATGTTTCATCTTAAACATTTCTTTGAGCTCAGGAGTAAATACGGCTGTAGTAGAGGTTTTCAAAAATGATAATACACATCCTGCAGTTTTAATAGGTAGCCTTTTAAAGGACAGCCAGTTAACATATGCTAAGCTTTTTGGATCTTCTTCACCAATTTTGTCAAAGCATGAATCATGTGATGTAGCTAGGTGCATACATTTACTATTTGCGTCAGTACATTCCCAAATATCCAGTGTGTCAACCATATCTAAAACATTCGAAAAATTTGGGTTATTAACTTTCATAAATACATAAGATATTAATGCGATAAACAGTGATGTAGCTGACATATACCAGTATGGGTCCTGAATATTTTTATCCTGTGCATTTGAAAATACTATTGTTTTTGCTACAAATTGCAAATCTTGCTCGCTGTTAATAAAATCTAAAGGGTCATATGCTATATTGCCTTTTGTAGGATTAACGAAATTAAGATCTAATACATTGTATCCCCTTTCTTTCAATAGTGGAGTATACTTATCTACTATTCGCCTTTTTGTTACACTGGTAATTATATTTCTATTTTTGGATTCAAGTAGGAATGGCTCTGCTATCGAAACTGTTTTACCTGAACCGGAACCTCCTACTACAAGTACATTATTATTTATACCGGTTATGTTACAATCTGAACTGTATATACAGTCGCTTCCGTTACCTAAAATAACTTTGTCGGTATTATCCATTTTTTCTAATTTGCTTATCATTACCATTCCTCCTCTTTTATTAAATCAATTACTTTTGCAAAATCAATTACTTTATCACATAAGTTAAAGCCTATCGCTTCATCAGGTAAAAAGTAATGATCAAAACTTGTTGCTATATCTATTTCCTCTTCAGTTTTACCGGTATGTTTTGATAATAGTCCATTTAATTTTCTCTTGGTTTCAAGCATACTGTCAGAAATGCTCTTTATACTGGAAGCATTACCTGCTACATTTCCACCAAGTATAGGTTGATGTAACATTAGCTCACTGTTTGGAAGCATGTATCGTTCATTTGCGCAAGCAAAGAGTATGGCTCCCATGCTGTATGCTCTTCCTCTACATATCATTCGTATAGGTGCTTTTGAACCAACTATAGCATCATACATTAATAATCCACTGTTTATTTCTCCACCAAGACTGTTTATCAGTATTGTAATAGGTTGATCTGATTCCAGATTTAATTCCAATATTTTATCAGTAAAATCAAGAGCTAAAGCATCTGTTATAGCACCATTGATATTGATACACCTTTTATCAAAAAATTTTGTTTCCAGTGAAACCTGAGATATTCCACAGTTTGTTTTTAATAATGTAGTAAAACTCATACTAACTCCTTTATATTTGAAATTATTAATACTTGTTGATCCGGATTTAAGTATGCTTGGATTATATCATTTATATACATATATGTATATAAACAAGTGAAATAAAAATATGTACAAGTTAAGAGTTTGTGCTTGCAAAATAAAGGAACATGATATATATTTATGTATATAAATAAAAAATATATACATAAATAAAAAGAGGTACAAATATGTCAAAAAAAATTGGGAATCACGAGTCAAATGAAAACAGAGCTTTCAAAATAACGGAATTAACAAAGTATTTAGTGAAAATGTATAAACTGCCAACTGAAGACAAAGCCAATCTGGATGAACGTAATGGTGATGGATTAAGAGGGTATAGAAAGCAAATAGAGAGAATTCTAAAAAATACCAAAGTAAATGGGAAATCACTTTATGATATTTGCAAACCGAATGATGGTGTACCAAGAAAAATAAGCATTTTGGATTTTAATAAACATTGCTTTTCACAATGGTCAGATTATCTTAAAAATGGTAAAAATGAATATGATAGAGAAGTGTTAGAAAGAGAGGAAAAAATATATGAACGTGCGAAAACAATACAAGAAAATGCTGAGGATGATGATGTATATGATAATGAATCTGAAGAAATATTTATATATTCAGAGGAAGAGTTAGAAAAACATGCTATGAAACTGATGATAGAGGGGATTTTTGAGGCATTGTGTGGAGAATTTGATTGGAAGAAATTAAAGTATGATTTAGAAAATAAAGAATACTATTTACATCCATGGAACGTTGAAAAAATTTATCCGGAGAGCTATCTTAATGAAATGGAATTTTGGAATGAAGAAGATGGAACATTCTATACTATTCCATATGAGGAATTGCAAGAAGATGGCAGAAAGACAAGGGAGCCCTTAGAGAAATCGATGGAAAATCTAAAATCATATAAGAACTATATAAAAGATAAGGATAATGAATAGGCATAAATTAAAAAATAATAGCTTCAAGAGAATAATAATGCAGAACAACTCAAAAAGATAGTCAGAATAATAAAAGACATTAAATAACTACAAAACCACCCAAATGGGTGGTTTTGCTATTAATAGAACTTTTTCTTGTTATTATTCCGCTCTCGGTCCTACACTTGCCTGTGTAGAAACTGTAGAGGTTTCCGGTGCGGTGGTGCTTTCTGTAGCTACAGGAGTCATAGCACCTGAAGCATCAATGTTGTACTCGGTGCCGTTTACATTTACTGTAGTACCCGCAAGCATCTTTCCGTTTTCGTCAAGGTAGTATGAAACATTATTTACATTTATCATGCCCTTTGACATGGCACCTGAGCCGCTTAGGTAGTACCAGGTATTGTTGTCATTTATCCAACCTGTCTTCATTGCACCGCTTGGAGAAAGGAAATATCTTTGATTGCTTATATCAATCCAACCGGTTTTCATCTTACCTGAGTCGTCCATGTAGTACCATGTGCCGCCGTCGTTGACCCAACCTGTTCTCATAGAACCTGAACCGTCAATGTAGTACCAACCGTTATCCTGCTTTAACCAACCGGTTTGCATAGCACCTGAATCGGTCATAAAGTACTTGCTTCTGCCGTCATTTATCCAGCCTGTCTGCATCTTGCCGGTGTTGTCCATATAGTACCAGCTGCCGCGGTCATTAACCCAACCTGTCTGCATCTTACCGTTATTGTCCATATAGTACCAAGTACCGCTTTCATTCAGCCAACCCTTAGACATGGCGCCGCTTGGAGCCAAGAAATATCTTGAATTTCCGATATCGGTCCAGCCTGTAAGCATCTTACCTGTATTGTCAAGGTAATATCTTTGATTTCCTGTATCAACCCAGCCTGTCTGCATTTTACCCGACTTGTCCATAAAGTACCAGATATTACCGTCACTTACCCATCCTGTTGCCATAGCGCCTGAAGGGTTTAAGAAGTAGGTATCTTTGCCGTCTACCAGCCAGCCTGTCTGCATCTTACCGTCCTTGTCGGAGTAGTATCTCTTATTGCCGTCGGCATACCAGCCTGTCTGCATCTTACCGTCACTGTTGTCAAGGTAGTACCAGGAGTTGTTCTCATTATACCAACCTCTCTTTGTGGCACCGTTATTTTGCGGATCAAGGTAGTAGGTAGCATTGTTCTCAGTGTACCAACCTGTCTTGGCTATACCCTCGGAGCCCATGTAGTATGAGTTCTTATTGTCATGAACCCATGCATTCTTTACCATGTTGTAGTCTTTGAAATAATATCTTTTGCCTGCGATAGTTCTCCATGTGGTTGAAGGAATCTTATCACTGAAAGACTTGTACTGGAAGTCGATATCGACATTTCCGTTTATTCCGTTGACTTTACCTGTACTGGTAGCCTGCCACATAACAGGGTTCGGATATGAATGCTTTACATTGTATCTGGCAACCCAGATATCGTATTTTTTCAGTGCGTTCATATCAAGCTTGTTGGCAATCCAGTAGTCATTGGCATATACGATAGGGTAGTAGCCTGCAGCTTCAACCTTGTCGCAGAATTTTTTGATAATTGCGGTGAGCTGATCCTTAGGCAATTTACCCTGAGTATTGGCGTCCTCCACATCAAATGCTACAGGATAAGATATCGGATAGTCCTTTATAATATCCAGCACAAAGTCAGCCTCGGCTTCAGCCTGCTCAACGCTCATCGCATATGAATAGATATAGACACCGAGTTTAATGCCTCTTTTATTTGCTTCAGACAAATTCTTTCTTATAACAGGGTCTATCTGGCCCTTGTATCTGGTTCCGTGTAATATGAATTGTACATCATCTGCCGCAACCTTGTCCCAGTCCACATTTCCCTGATAATGTGAAAGGTCGATACCTCTTGCCACTACACCTGAAAGTGAGGAGCCGTCAAGCATCTGATAGACTCCCGGGCTTTGCATGGTCCACTCGTTTGCCGCAAATGCGGTCATAGGAGTGAGTAAGGACATAGCAAGTGAAATTGATATGGCGGCTTTTGAAAATTTATTTAAGTGCATGATTTACCTCTATTTCGGTCCTGATGTTTCGCCGGGTTTTAATCCGACTTCGTCTTTGCTTGCAGAACCGTTACCTTTTTTTGTTTCATCTGCCGGAGATTTCGGCTTAGCCTCTCCCAAAGTGCTGTTTGCCTTAGAGCTTTCAGAGTTTGACTTTGTCTCATCTGTAGGTGCGACAGGTACGGTAGGTTCTGTGGCTGAAGTAGAGGAGTTTTTGCTCTCACCCGACTTGGTTTCGGCAGATTTTGATTCAGTCGACTTATTGTCACCGGGAGCGGGTACTACAGTTGGCTGACCTGAAGAAGCACTTTTGGACTGATTTTCTGAAGAGGACTTTGTTCCTTTGGTTGCTTCAGCTTTCAGTATTCCCGGTATAGCATTAGTGACACTGCTAGGAGTGCCACTGAGATTTGTACATACACCATGTGTATCAAAGGTATATTCTTTTCCTTCTATAGTTATGGTTTTACCGGCAACTATCTTTCCTTCTTCATCGAAGTAATAGTATTTGTCATTTGATTTCAGCCAACCCTTAACCATATGTCCTTGTTCATTGAAGAAGTAAGTTGTACCTGCTATCTTTTTGAAACCGAAGCTCATCTTGCCGTGGTTGTCACCGGCAGCTTCTTCCATATAGTACTTGTGGGTACCGTCATTGACCCAACCGGTCTTCATGGAGCCGTCAGGATTGAAGTAATAGAAAATACCGTCAATCTGATTCCATGAGGTACACATTTTTGCGGCGCTTGAGAAGTAATATGTCTTGTCACCTACTTTAGTCCAGCCGAATGCGGCTCTTCCGTCAGGTTTAAAATAGTACCATGATCCGTCCATCTGTCTCCAGCCTGTAGCCATAGCACCTGAAGCTCTTAAGTAGTAGTAATTTGAATCGCTCTTAAGCCATGAACCCTGTACAAGGTTACCACTGCTGAGTGTATAATACCATTCATTTCCTACTTTAAACCAACCTGTAGCCATTATTCCGTTTGATTTGAAATAATACCACTTTGAATCAATATTTTTCCAACCTGTAGTCATGATACCTGTGGACAAATCCATATAGTAGTAGCCGTCTGAAGACTGTAACCAGCCTTTGTGCAGTTGATTATTCTCATCAACATAGGTCCAGGTACCGTTGTTTGACTTCCAACCGTTATTAGATGCGTACACTGCAGAAACGGCGGAGAGTGAAAGCAGTCCGCTAATTGCGCCCGTAACCAACATCTTTTTGATAGTTTGCTTCATATTTCCTCCTTATATTGTTATGGATGAGATCAAACGATAAGGGCTCACCGTGGTAGGCTATCTTACATTTGAACTTATACCCGTTATTACTTCTATTATAACATCTTACCTGACAATAAAATAGTGTATATATTATAACAAATATTTACGATTTACAGAACACAGATTTATATTCTTTTATAAACAAAAGTTGCTGTAATAAGCTACATTTAAAGTACATTCTTAAATGTATTATCTAAAAATTTACAGGTGGTAGTATTTTTGTATAGTTTTTTGTGGTATTAGTCTTTAATTTAACAATGATATTGATAAAAAAAACACTAATATAGACAAGGTGAGAATATATAGGTATAATGGTAAAACCGTATAAATTAAATTCGTATATTGAAAGCTTTTACGGTTTTGGAGTATATTAGGAGGTGAAAGTTTATGGAGGCCTTAAAATATTTATCACTCATCTCTCAGGTAGGTTTTACCATGGTTACACCTGTTTTACTCTGTACATTTGTAGGTATTAAGCTTGAGGGGAAGTTTAAATTTCCGTTTACATTGATATTTTTGTTGCTTGGAGTGATAAGCGGATGTATGTCGGGGTATAGACTTATAATGAATTCTCTAAAGAAGATGGAGAAAGACGATCAAAAAAAGGACCTGCAGATAAAAGAAAACAGTTTTGTTTTACCGAAGAAAGAAAGTAGGGTTTTTAAGAAAAAGGATGAGTAAGGATACGGGAAGAACATGCCTTTATATGGGTATCGGTGTTTTGATTTATGAGATTATTTTAAGCATTGCAGCTCTTTTTTTTGCAAGACTTATGAAGTACCCGGTATCTTCTATGGAATTTGGTATATTGGTAGGAACTGTTTTGGTATTGGCTATGGTTGTGGATATGGGTATATCTACTGAGGACAGTCTGTACGGGGGGACCCCTTCTTATGCACAGAGAAAGATTATGATACATTCTTTGCTCAGGAAGGCGGTTTTATTCGTTGTTGTAGCAATATTTTGGAACAGTAGATACATAAATGCACTCGCGATTGTTATATCCGTTTTCGGATTGAAGTTAGGCGCATATATGTATCCACTGTTTAAAAAAATATTTGAAAAAAGAAGAAAGGAGGAGACATGAGCTTAAGTATTTTAGCTGAAAGTGCAGGTGGAGCCAAAAATTTGGATTTCATGATTCACGGCCTATATAAGTATAAGCTGTTCGGTCAGGAACTCTATTTGACTACGACTACAGTTTCCTTGGTGATTGTTGTTGTATTGATTACCATATTTGCTATATTTGCAAATAGGGCAATAAAGGCATCGGATCCATATGAAGCTCCAAGCGGTTTTGTAAACTTCTTGGAATGTGGTATTGAAGCCTTAGAGTCTATGACAGATACTATTCTTGGCGGAAACAAGGACAGATTTTTGAATTATATAGGAACAATCTTTATCTTTATTTTTGTTTCAAACTTTAGCGGTTTGTTGGGACTCAGAAACCCTACAGCGGACTACGGTGTTACATTCTTGCTTGGATTATTTACATTCCTTATAGTAAACTTCCAAGGTATCAAGAACAGAAAATTAAAACATTTTACATCGCTGTTTGAACCTATCCCTTTACTTTTCCCAATCAATGTTATTGGTGAGATAGCAAACCCGATATCCATTTCATTGCGTCTTTTTGCAAATGTGCTTTCAGGCGTTTTGATCATGGGACTTTGGTACGGTATGATGCCGATCTTTTTAAAGATAGGTGTACCGTCATTCTTACATCTTTATACAGATGTGTTCTCAGGAGCATTACAGACCTATGTTTTCTGTATGCTCAGTATGGTTTATATCAATGACAAATTAGAATAGTTCATTAGATAAAATATTTTCAGGATTTGAGTAGTTTTTTGTCTACTTGATATCATATATTTTGGAGGTTATTTATGAATATGACAGGACAGGATTTTATATTTGGTTGCTCCGCTATAGGTGCAGGACTTGCAATGATAGCAGGTATCGGACCGGGTGTAGGACAGGGTATCGCTGCAGGACATGGTGCGGCAGCTGTAGGTAGAAATCCGGGAGCAAGAGCGGATATCACATCAACAATGCTTCTCGGACAGGCTGTTGCCGAGACAACAGGTCTTTACGGACTCGTTGTTGCTATGATTCTTATGTTTGTTAAGCCTTTCGGCGCTTAATTTGGAGGGTTTATGGAAAGACTGATAGGATTTGACCCTCAGCTTTTGGCTGATTCAGCCATCACAGGCTTTGCGGTCCTTTTCTTGTTCTTTATTCTTTCCTATTTGCTTTTTAATCCTGCAAAGGAAATGCTCAAGAAAAGAAGAGAGCGTGTAGCGGGAGATTTGGACAGCGCAAAAGAGGCGAAGGCACAGGCTGAAGCTCTTAAGGCGGAATACGAAGAGAAGTTGGCTTCTTTCAAAAAGCAGGCCGACGCTATCTTGGAGGACGCAAGAAAAAGGGCAAAGGATAGAGAAAATGAAATCATAGAAGAGGCAAGAGCCGAAGCTATGAGAATTACTGACAGAGCTAACAATGAGATAGAGCTGGCAAAGAAGAAAGCCATGGAAGAAGTAAAGTCAAATATTGTGGATGTGGCTTCGATTATTGCAAGCAAGGCGGTCAATTCTGCAATGAATGTAGAAGTGCAGGATAGACTTGTTGAAGAGACTTTAAAAGAAATCGGAGATGGTACATGGCAAAATTAGTGTCCAAAGTATATGGAGATGCTTATGTGTCGGTAGTATCTGATAAAAATAATTTAAATGTTGCACTTGATGAGATAAAGGCAATAAAAGATATTTTTGTAAAAAATGAAGATATTGCACTGCTCCTTGACTCTCCTAAGATGGATGACGAGGAGAAGGTGTCATTTTTGAAGGGAATATTTGAGCATCATGTGAGTGAAGACTCCATGGGACTTTTACTTACCGTTATCGAAAAAAAGAGACAGGCGGAGCTTTTACCTATACTTGACTATGTTACGGATTGTATAAAAGAGCTTTTGCTTATAGGAAAGGCAACGATTACCACCGCATTGCCGCTTGATACCGGAAAGAAAGAGAGAATAGTTGAGGAGCTTATAAAGTCTTCAAAATACAAATCTCTTGAAGCAAAGTATATAGTGGATGAGAGTATTCTGGGCGGTATTGTCATCAGAATCGGTGACAGAGTTGTGGATTCAAGTGTAAAAACCAGAATTGAAAAGATGCGAAAAATGCTATCATAAGCCGTATTACCGGCAAAAAGTTTAAAGAAAAGAGGTACGAGTCTAGTGAATCTAAGACCTGAAGAGATCAGCTCGGTTATAAAAGAGCAGATAAACAAGTATTCAACTAAACTCGAGGTATCGGATGTAGGTACTGTTATCCAGGTAGCGGACGGTATTGCAAGAATACACGGTCTGGCTAAGGCTATGCAGGGTGAGCTTTTAGAGTTCCCGGGAGATGTCTACGGCATGGTTTTGAACCTGGAAGAGGACAATGTTGGTGCTGTTTTACTTGGTGATAAAAAGAATATCAGCGAGGGTGATACAGTAAAGACCACAGGCAGAGTTGTTGAGGTTCCTGTAGGTGATGCACTTACAGGAAGAGTAGTAAACGCCCTCGGTCAGCCTATAGACGGAAAGGGACCTATAACTACAGATACCTTTAGAAGAATAGAGAGAGTTGCACACGGTGTTATCGAAAGAAAATCTGTAGATACACCGCTTCAAACAGGAATAAAGGCTATTGATGCTATGATTCCTATAGGAAGAGGACAAAGAGAGCTTATAATCGGTGACAGACAGACAGGTAAGACTTCTATCGCCGTAGATACAATCATCAACCAAAAGGGA
The DNA here is from genome assembly GCF_938015485.1 of uncultured Lachnoanaerobaculum sp. Lineage (GTDB taxonomy): Bacteria > Bacillota > Clostridia > Lachnospirales > Lachnospiraceae > Lachnoanaerobaculum. Next base: position 25,699 of record NZ_CALLVU010000107.1, read on the forward strand.
CAGAATGTTCACTGTATCTATGTTGCTATAGGACAGAAGGCTTCCACTGTTGCATCAATTGTAAAGACTTTTGAGGATTACGGTGCTATGGACTACACCACAGTAGTAGTTTCTACCGCAAGTGACCTTGCACCGCTTCAATATATCGCACCTTACTCAGGTTGTGCTATAGGTGAGGAGTGGATGGAAAGAGGAGAGGATGTACTGGTAGTATACGATGACCTTACAAAGCATGCTGCCGCATATCGTACACTTTCACTTCTTCTTAAGAGACCACCGGGCCGTGAGGCATATCCGGGTGATGTATTCTACCTTCACTCAAGATTACTTGAGAGAGCGTCAAGACTTTCAGACGACCTTGGCGGCGGTTCACTTACCGCATTGCCTATTATAGAGACACAGGCGGGAGACGTTTCCGCATATATTCCTACCAATGTTATATCTATTACAGACGGTCAGATTTATCTTGAAACGGAGATGTTCAATGCAGGATTCAGACCTGCCATCAATGCCGGACTTTCAGTATCAAGAGTTGGTGGTGCCGCACAGATTAAGGCTATGAAGAAGATTGCAGGACCTATAAGAGTGGAGCTTGCTCAGTACAGAGAGCTTGCGTCATTTGCACAGTTCGGTTCCGAGCTTGATGAGGCTACAAAGAATCAGCTTGCACAGGGTGAAAGAATAAGAGAAATCTTAAAGCAGCCAAACTATAAGCCTATGGCGGTTGAATATGAGGTAATCATTATATTTGCAGCTACAAAGAAGCTCTTACTTGACGTGCCTACAGATAAGGTGCTTGAGTTCCAGGATAAGCTGTTCAGATTTATTGAGAGTAAGCATCCGGAAATAGCTGCTGAGATTAGAGATAAAAAAGAAATTTCTGAGGATCTTGCTAAGAGACTTACAGATGTTATCAATGAATGTAAGAAAGCATAGTGCAGGTGTATTATGGCTTCAATGAAGGAAATAAAGCGTAGGCGTGCGGCGATACAAAGCACTGCTCAGATTACCAAAGCCATGAAACTTGTAGCTACGGTTAAGCTTCAAAAAGCAAGGGCAAAAGCGGACGCTTCCAAGCCTTACTTTACCGTAATGTATCAGACTATAGCATCAATGCTTGAGAAAAGTGAGAATATATCTCACAAGTATCTTAAGAAAAATGACGGCGGCAAGATAGGCGTATTGGTTATTACAGGTAACAGAGGTCTTGCAGGAGGCTATAACAATGCTGTAAGCAGGCAGGTAATAAGCGAATTCAAAAGCAATGAAACACTTATATATGCAGTGGGTAAAAAAGGTAGAGATGCACTCTTACATAAAGGCTTTGAAGTAGAGGGAGACTTTTCAGAGATTGTGGAAGAGCCGCTGTACAAGGATGCTGCAGATATTACAAAGGTATTGCTTGACGACTATGAAACCGGAAAGCTCTCAGAGATTTATGTGATATATACCAATTTCAAAAATACGGTGGTACATGACCCGGTACTTTTGAAATTGCTTCCTATCAGTAAGGAAGATTTATTGCAGCCTGAGACTACGGAAAGTGAGGGCGCAAGAGCTCTTATGAATTATTCTCCCAATGAAGATGAAGTATTGGATGCTATAATTCCAAAATACATTTCTTCTGTTATTTACGGCGGTTTGATGCAGTCTGTCGCTTCGGAAAACGGAGCGAGAATGACTGCTATGGATTCTGCAACATCAAATGCGGAAGAACTTATAGATAAGCTAGGCCTACAGTACAACAGAGCTCGTCAGGGTGCTATCACTCAAGAGCTTACAGAGATTGTGGCCGGAGCCAACGCCATAGAATAGTGGAAGAGGAAGGAGAAAAGTTGATGGCAGAGCCAAATATTGGCAAAATAACCCAGATTATCGGTGCCGTTTTGGATATTCAGTTTTCCAGAGGACACTTGCCGCAGATCAATGAGGCAATACAGATAGATACCGCTGACGGCGTACTTACAGTAGAAGTTGCACAGCATCTGGGAGACGATATAGTAAGAACCATTGCCATGGGAAGTACGGACGGACTTGTACGTGGAATGGAAGCAAAAGCAACAGGTGCACCTATTTCAGTACCTGTAGGTGAGAACACTCTGGGTAGAATTTTTAACGTACTTGGAGAACCTATTGATAAGAAGGAAGCTCCAAAGGTTGAGGAGTATCTTCCTATTCATAGAAAAGCTCCAAGTTTTGAGGAGCAGTCAACTCAGACCGAGATACTTGAGACAGGAATCAAGGTAGTTGACCTTCTGTGTCCATATCAAAAGGGTGGAAAGATAGGACTCTTCGGAGGTGCGGGAGTAGGAAAGACCGTACTTATCCAGGAGCTTATCAGAAATATAGCAACAGAGCACGGCGGATATTCGGTATTTACAGGTGTAGGTGAGAGAACCAGAGAGGGTAACGACTTATACCACGAAATGACCGAGTCCGGAGTTATCAATAAGACCACCATGGTGTTCGGTCAGATGAACGAGCCGCCGGGTGCAAGAATGAGAGTAGGACTTACAGGACTTACGATGGCGGAGTATTTCAGAGATAAGGGTGGAAAGGACGTGCTTCTTTTCATCGACAATATCTTCAGATTTACACAGGCAGGTTCGGAGGTTTCAGCGCTTCTTGGACGTATGCCTTCAGCCGTAGGTTATCAGCCTACACTTCAGACGGAGATGGGCGCATTGCAGGAGAGAATCACTTCTACAAAGAACGGTTCCATCACATCGGTTCAGGCCGTATATGTGCCTGCGGATGACCTTACAGACCCTGCTCCTGCAAATACATTCGCTCACCTTGACGCTACCACGGTTCTTGACCGTTCTATAGTTGAGATGGGTATCTATCCGGCTGTAGATCCTCTTGGTTCAACTTCAAGAATACTTTCACCTCATGTAGTGGGTGAGGAGCATTATGAAGTTGCTCAAAGAGTACAAGAGGTATTGCAAAAGTATAAAGAGTTACAGGATATTATTGCCATGCTCGGTATGGATGAGCTTTCAGAGGATGATAAGCTTACAGTAGCAAGAGCAAGAAAGATCCAAAGATTCCTTTCACAGCCTTTCTTTGTGGCAACACAGTTTACAGGTATTGAAGGAAAGTATGTACCTCTGTCAGAGACCATCAGAGGATTCAAAGAGATTCTTGACGGTAAGCATGATGATATACCTGAGCAGTATTTCCTCAATGCGGGAACTATTGATGAGGTTGTAGAGCGTGCCTCTAAATAGGAGGTAGTATGGACAAGTTTGCATTAAAGATAATGTGCCCCGATCATGTTTTTTTTGAAGGGGATGCTACTATGGTCGAGTACAGCACAACACAGGGAAATGTCGGTATATATGCCAAGCATATCCCTATGGTAAATGTAATAGCACCGGGTAAGCTGACTATTCACTGTGAAGACGGCAGTGTTAAAAACTGTGCACTTCACTCAGGTTTTTCTGAAATATTACAGGATAAGGTTACCATACTTGCGGACTCATGTGAGTACGGTGACGAGATAGATGTTGTCAGAGCCAAAGAGGCGAAGGAGAGAGCCGAAAAGAGACTCTCACAAAAAGACGGTGTGGACATCGCAAGAGCCGAACTGGCACTCAGAAGAGCATTGGTTCGTTTGGATGTAGCAGGAAATAAATAAATAATAAGGATTGTATGTATATTTTCTTGAAAAATAAGGATAATGCATACAGTCCTTTTTTATTTCTTCACAGTTTTATTAAATTATGGTATTATAAAAGTTATTGAAAGTTACACATATAAAGGCTTTGAGGGTAAAAGCCCCGGCGAAAGTGAGGACACAAAATGAAGGGTATTATATTAGCAGGCGGTAGCGGTACAAGATTGTATCCGTTGACAAAGGTTACATCAAAACAGCTACTCCCTATATATGACAAGCCGATGATTTATT
>NZ_CALLVU010000108.1 GCF_938015485.1 uncultured Lachnoanaerobaculum sp.
ATATACTACATCGGTATCAATAGTTCCAAAAAATGCGTATCCATTGCCAATGCAGATATCTGATTGTAAAGTTATCTCCAGCTCTCCCCAACTCCATTCGGTATCATTTATTGTACCAACTTCATTTTTCTTTTTATTAGATGAAGATTTATTTTTAGAAGAACTATTTTTCTTTTTACTCATAAATTATATCCCCTTTCCAAAATTTATATCGTAAACTCGAATCAAATCTTTTACCAACTTGCGGTTTTCAATGAAGAAATTTATCACATCATTTTCTCTCATATCAGTGTCATTTTTACCTGACAGCTCTTTGATTTCATCTAAAATCTGCTGTTTTTTCTCTTTAGGACTATGTGCCAGTATACGTCGAATATCTGTTTTCATAGCATCCTCAGATAGTAGTGACGGAATAAGCAATCCTTTTACATTACTTTTTCCGAATAAAGAAAGTATTTTATTCACTCGTTCTACAAAAGCAACAGATACTACCTGTTCATCTTTCACATCTGTTTCTTTCTCATTAACTTTTCTTTCTACTCTCCACGGTCTTGAATTATCCAAATCTCCATTATCTCTACGTATATCCTCAAGCTCCAATCCTATGCCACCCTGCAGATATTCAAAGTCTATAAGGTTCATATCGGTAAATCCGTGTTTTTTCATGTATTTTTTGCAATTTTCACAACATGCTTCAGCAATTCTATATGCATCGGAGAACGGAGCATGGCTATGAAAAACGGCAACTCCTGCACATGAAGAGTATGGATAAGGTAAATCTTCTAAATACTCCTTAATCACAGTGTAGGACTTATCAGCTCTGCAAATAACCGTAATTTCATCTCCTGCACCAATGATCTGTCTTCTTTTTACCTTAAATTTATTTAATCTATTGTCAACAAAATTCTTCTGTATTTCTTTAGAAAATTCTCTTAGCTTATTTACGCAATCATCATATGTTGTTCCAACTTCTTTCAAGCATTCTTGTACTTTGGCTCCCATATTGTTACCGTCAATATAGAAGACAGCTAACATACTGTCTTCACCCCTTGTTTCCTTAACAATGTCGTCAAGTATTACAATGTCGTCAAGTATTTTTTTATCATCCTCATTAAAATTTGAATACTCTGTTTCGTACTTCGTTCTCTTTGCCTGATTTTCTAAAGATAATTTTATATATCCACTTTCATTTGGTGTATTGATATAATAAGCAGTTAACGGATTACCTGTTCCGGGATCTGTCTGAACAATAGGAAGCGTACCATATGGAATAGATACCAATACACTGCCCTCTGTAAGCCTATGCTTTTCATATAGTCTGTCATAATCCCCGGATTTATCACCTGTGCTCTGATAACACTTTGAATTTATATTTTCAATGTATGTACAAAGCACACGAAGAGAACCTATATTCTTCAAAACCTTCTTTGTAAAAATCTCTGTAACTCCAACCGCTACTTCCTTACTCTTAAAAAGTAGAATAAAGTTTCCTCCGCCATCATAAACAATTTCTCCAATATATTGTTCGGATTTCATGTTTGTTTCAAACTCTTCAAAAGAAAACTTATCCAATTCTTCCTTGTTAGGATCATATCCCTTAATGGACTGAACATCAATTTCACTACCGGCGACACCCTCTGTCAAATGTTTTTTTAAAATTATATTTCTGTACTCAATCGCCGCATCATATAAATAATCTTTAAACAAGTCTCGAATTATCCAAGATGCCCCCATAATTTCTTTTATTTTCCCACTTCTATATATAAATTCCTGCTTTCCACGAATATCATACATAGCTAAAACATATTTATTTTCCATATTAGTATTCCCCTTTTATATCACCTGATTCCTTAGAAAACACACTTTCATCAGATCTGCTCAAACATCCCGAATCCCTGAGAGTTCCTCGACCCCAAACCTGTATCGTATAAAAACTGCAAGCTTTCTATATCCGACTTTAATGTAAAACTTCCTTTCCAAGCTGTTATAAATATTTCACCTCCAAATTTTGTCACATATTTATTTCCAGTCACATTGAAATCCTTATGTGGAAGCAAAAAGATTCCGGTGCTGTTACTTTCTCCTACTACAGATTGAAATTTCCTTTGAAAGTTCTTTGTTAAGTAGTAGTTAAAGTACGGATCTGTCGGTTCAAGATAATTTGTCTTTGTTTTCTCTCCTTCACGATATGCAATATCTACACAAACAGGTGACAGCATTCTGATTTCCATCTCTTCATCAAATATCTTAGTATTGGTAATTTCATAGCGAATCAAAAAGATTCTCTGTCCTGCCAGTTCAAATACTTCTTCATTTTCCAATGCCTGCGCAAATACCTCACAGAAAAACGGAACAGGGCTTCGTACCTCCCACTCTATAACATTGTCAAATTTTATTTTAGAACCCGACACTTGAAAATGACCTTTCAACAAGCTGAATACAAAGAGTTTGAAACTCTGTCCTTCAGTTTGAAATCCCTTATTATGCAGAAAATCTGAGAATTCAGGATATTCAGACAATCTTTTATAAATGAATCCCTGTAGAATATGGTGATATGAAAGAGGCAATACAAGTGGAGTGTCGGACTGAAAATATAGTTTAAATTCCATGTCTGCTCCTTTATAAGCTTTTTATTTAATATCTTCTAAACTGCACAAATTCAAACAGCATTTCTTTATGGTATTTTCCGTCATCATCCTTCCACTCTTTGACATTGCGTTTACTGCAAGCTGCAACTACGTCCAAACCTTCTTTTTTCAAAAGATTTACCAATCTGAATGATAGAGTAAACTCTCCCTGTAAAAGTACTACTTTGTCATTAAGCTCTAATATCTTTTCTTTATACGCATTTGCCATGGCGTCTAACTGTTCTTCCGTGTAAGTCGGGTCTACAGCAGGAAAAGGAATCTCCTTGATGTCTCCATATGTACTTGCTTCTTCTTTTTGTCTTTCATCCCACATATCATATGGATGATTGGTAAAGTTAA
>NZ_CALLVU010000109.1 GCF_938015485.1 uncultured Lachnoanaerobaculum sp.
ATTCAAAGATAGCAGCCGACAGAGCCGGAGACAGAAACAGAAGAACCGGCGGTGCAAGCGGCGGTGGTAACTCATCAAGCGGTAGAGGAAGTAAGCTTCTGACTCCGGGAGAGAAGTCACAGCAGAATACAGCTATCAATGAGAACAGTAATACAAGAGCTTTCGTACTTGGAGTAGACGGTAATTGGGAAACAAACCCTGTAACAGGCGGGTGGTCATTCGTACTTAACGGAGGAACACCTATCAATGATATGTGGGGTATGATTACTTTCAATGACAGCACAGGAAAGAAAGTATCTCGCTGGTATTACTTTGACGGTCGCTCAACAATGGCAACAGGTTGGGTATATGACTCAAAGAACGGTAACTGGTATTATATGAATACTAACGAAGGTCCTGATCACGGTCAGATGGTAACAGGCTGGGTAAAGGATTCTAAGACAAACAAGTGGTATTACATGAATGAAAACACAGGTATCCTAAAGACAGGATGGCATAAAGATCCGCAGGACGGTAGATGGTATTACCTGAATTCAAACGGTGAGATGCTTACAGGATGGCAAAATATCGGTGGTAAGTGGTATTATTTCAACACCAATACTCCACAGAATACCTATGCATGGGATGCCGCCGCATTCAAGTGGAACTACTTGAACAATAGTGTAAGACCATATGGTTCTATGTATGCCGGTGAGAAGACTCCTGACGGCTACACGGTAGATGCCAATGGTGCTTGGAACTAAGTGACATAGGAGAAAAAATGAGAAGAAAGACAATAAAAGCAAAGATTTCTGCTGCATTGTCTGCGAGTATGGCTATTGCCATGCTCGCACCGGCAATGCCGGTATATGCGGCGAATTCAAAAATTATCTTTAACTTTAAAGATAATAATGATGCAGTCAAGAACATAACCCAAAATATAGAACTTGACGGTGGTGCCAATACAGATACTATCAGTAGTAAAGCGCGAGCATTGTTTAATAATTGGGTAGTAAATAGTGACGGTACTATTGGCTTGCCATATTGGAGCGGTGGTTTTAACAAGAATGTAAATAATCCTATAAATTGGGATAGTGCTATGGATCTTGACGGCTATGTTATAAAAAGCTGGAAAGATGAATCATCAAATGGACGTGGAAACAAGGAAAAAGTTGACTTGTTGTATTTTCAACCTAAAGACATATCTTATTATGCAACTTTGGGACAAGGAGTTAGCAATATAGCCAGTTATTGGGTTACACGTACTGGTAAGAACGGAGTATATGTACCGGGGGCCAAGAATGATGATGCAGTTAATTTTAAAGCGGGACAGGCTATAACAGTAAAATCAGATTTGCCGGGAGGATATAAGCTTTTAAATGTTGATAATTCCAATGACGGCAATGGAAAACGTACTTTAGATGTATTTGAAAGTAAAAGCCCAAATGCAACCGGTGCGTTGAGCAATACAATATCAACAGGGCCGCATTATGCTAAAGAAAATGCTGTTGATATGAACTTTGATGCTGATAGAAGAGTTATTAGCGGTAATGCTCATAATAGGGATATGGTAATCAACTTCACATATGATGTGGATGAAGATCAGAAGTTCAATCTAGATGTTTGGGATGTCTTTTTGGATAAAGACGGTAAACTGGTATCAAGGAAAAAACGACCACAGATAAAGAAAAATGTTTTAGAAGGTTTACCAACCGGAAATGACACTATAGATTTTGACAGCACAAAGATTAAGCCAAGTTCAACTACACCACCTAAGTATATTATTGCAACTACAGTATCACCGTATGGAACTACTCCTACTGCGGCAAATACAAAGATTAAATATAAGTATGATCGTAAAGATCCGACTTATACAAGTTTGGCTGATGCGCATCCTGTAACGGTTGTTTTTTCAAAGGATGAAGCGACTACACCTGCTGCCGACTATGGTGATTTTAAAGATAAAGGTTTGGTTGATGCCAATATTAATCCAATAACATCTTTAGCAACACCTACAGAAGATGATAAAACATTTAATATTAAGTCGGACTTTAAATTTACAGACTATAACGGAGCGACTAATAAACTGAGAGGAAGAAATTCCGATTATAGTATACATGGTAAGATGTTAAATCAGAATGTATCTGTGTTCTATGCATATATGCCAAATCCGGATTATTACACTAATGTGACGGTAGAGTATATAGATGAGATGGGTAATAATATAACTGATAAGGTTGTAAATGCGATCGGTGCAACCGGATATTCAGGTGATGCGATAGAGGATAGTTATATCGCAGCAAGCCATGTTCCTACAAAGCTGTATAAAGACGGTAACAGCCTTGTACTTAAAGTTGATGCCGCTTTGGCTTCTACACATGTAAATATACCTATACCGAAGTTGGCAGGATATAAATTCGGTACTGCAGATGATGTCACAATAGCTCCTACTAATCCACAAGACTGGAAGGATAATTATTCGTCAGGTGCTGATCCTAGTGTAACAAATGTGAACGCCAACTATGCAAAATCTGAAATATATCAAACAAGTACTGCAAATACATCTGTAACTCTTAAGGTTATGTATCAAAGAGATTTAGGTCAACTTGTAGCAATCAGCCCAACAGTGGCTAGTGACGGTGGAACACTAAAGGTAAATGATACAACCGGTGGTGCGTTACGTGATTATGATACAGCAAGTTATCCGGCAGACAAGAAGTATGTTGAGAGAAAATCAAGTACTACAGCAGGAGCTGCTGATGTTGAATTAACAAGTGACAGCCTGCCGACACCTGTTGCCGATGTGGGCTACGAGTTTGAACATTGGACATATAACGGACAAGATTTCACATCGTCAGATCTTCCTAAGACATTTACTATAGCCGGAGCAAGCAGTGCATCAAATGTGAGTATGGATATTGTAGCTCATTTTAAGAAAGACGCTTCAAAGTATAATATATATAATCTTGAGGCAGGCGACAACTACACCGGTTTTATGCAGGGACAGCATCCGGAAATTTTGAATGTTGACAGCTCAAATAATCCTAGAGATATACATTTTAGTGATTTATCTGCGAACACAGGCATTAATACAGGTATCGTGATAAATCCTACTCCATTTGGAACTAACTATAATGTTGTATGGTACGACAGCTCAAATAATGTAATGTTGAAGTTGGACAGTTCGGGTTCCGTACTTGAGCAGGATAACAGACCGATAATAAATGGTGAAACATTCAAGGTATATATTGAGTCTAATGTAACACCTACAGCATATGATCCGATAGCTGTAAATAATGCAAGCGGACAGCCTGAATATTTGAATAACCTTACAGGAGAACCTCAAATAGCAATTGATCAAGTTAATCCGTCAGCAATGAGCGGTATGATAGATTATGTTGTTACAGATAATGCAGGTAATATTGTTCAGATTATACCGGGAACTACTTTGATTAGTCAGGGTGGTATTATATCAAATACCGCTACAAGCAATTTCTTAACACCGGGTAACAGTTACAGAGTTTATACAGCACTTAGAAATTCAGGAGCAACAGTAGGCTCACATATACCTGCAACTAATGTATCTGCAAATCCTCTGAATGTAACTATTCCGGTTGCACCGACACCGCTTGTTACTGCAGATCCTGCACATGCAGGAATGGCCAGCATCAGGATAAATCCTACAGCAGATAATACAGAGTACGCTCTTGTAGATGATGCGGGAAATATAGTTTATCCGTTTACTACACCGACTACAGCCGATAACGGAACTATTACATTCGGCAATCTTGATCCTGATACTGTGTATCATGTAGTACCTAGGGCGGCAGGCTCAAATGCAACCGTACCTGACAGAATGGCAGCAAGGGCACAGCTACAGGTTAATACTTCAAATTTGGGATTAAGTACAGATGAGTTTAAGGTGGAAGTAGTAACAGATCATCCGTTAACTCCTATTGTTCAGCAAGTAAAGATAGACGCACAGAGTGCTACAGAAGCAGATCTTAACAGTGTTAGAAAAGGTAAATCTGTAGAGATATTGGCACCGCTGATTGATGCTGCAGGTAATAACTTCTATACTTGGAAAGTTGTTTCTCCTGCAACAGGCGTTACAGTAACACAGGGAACAAACGGTACTCCGACATCTCAGGCAAATATAAGAATTGTTTTCACAATGCCGACAGGTCCTGTGAAATTACAGATTATGTATGATGACGGAACCACATGGGATCCGGATAATTGGACAGGAAACAATACATCCAACCACAATATCGGTGTAGCTGTTCCTAGTATCAATGCACCTGCAGGAAGTAAGATGAGAATCTCTATAAAGAAAGATCAGGTGCCTGCAAATATTAAGCAACTTGTTGCCGATACAGTATTGGATGAATATAAGCCTGAGTATATGTTCAGAATAGTTGTAGAGAAGCAGGATGCTTCAGGCAACTGGGTAGAGTACACAGACCCTTCAGGTGATATTCATCTTGATGATGTAAGAGTCAATACAGGTGTACTTGACTTCTCTAAGAACTATATGTTACATGAGTTGGCAACATCTTCTAATGCGGTCAGTCTTGTAAGAGATAACATAGGTAGAATAAACAGTACATCTTCGGATCCTTCATATGTTGGAGAGTTTGGACAAAATATGTATGCCGGAATTACATATGTATTTGGATATTCAAAACCTATTTATCACAAAGTAAAGGTTGTCGATAATAGAGATAATTCTCTTGCAGCAAACCTTAGAATACCTGAGACAAATGTTGTAAATGATTATGCAACATCTTACAGTTCTCATATACAGGCAGATACTGTAGATAATAACGGTATTACATGGCATTATGAAGGATTAAGTACAGATAAGAATAATTATACTGCATATGATCCTACTACAAGAGTTACTGATGACATGACAGTTTATATATTCTACTCTAATGATAAGGATGCAAGAAGGAGAGCGGTGAATGATTTGAGTTCAGCTATCCAAAATGCAAATAATCAGCTTAACAGAATCAATAACCCTGCAAAGAAAGCGGCCCTACAGGCGGCAATCAATGCGGCACAGGCAGTCATTGACAGAATAAACAGAAAGTCTTCAACACCTGAGCTTATAGCAGCACTTAAGGCACTTAATGATGCTGTTGTAGATGCAGGCGGAAGATTACCGAACGGCGGTGGCGGCGGCCGTGGCGGTTCAGGCGGCGGCTCAGGAAGCTCAGGCAGAAAAGCGGCAGCCGGACTTAGAGTAGGTCAGGACGGTAACTGGGAGTTATTAAATCCTGCAGAAGCTACAGCAAACCCTGACAGCAGCAAGTGGGTATTCAACCTTACAGCCGGTGGAAGAGTAAAGGGCTGGGCTTATCTAAGCTATACATACGAAGGTCAGACAAAGTCTGAGTGGTATCACTTCGGTGATGACAATATCATGGACTCAGGCTGGTTCTTAGACGGAAATACATGGTATTATCTGTCAATGAATCATAACGGATTCTTCGGAGAGATGGTAAAGGGATGGCATCATGACGGCCAGGACGGCAGATGGTACTATCTTGATGCAAACAACGGAGCTATGCATACAAACTGGAGCAAGATAGGAGGAGAGTATTACTTCTTAAATCCTACAGCACCGGCACAGACATGGTTCTATGATAACGCTACAGGCAGATGGAATTTCGGAGACGTGAACTCAAGACCTCTTGGTTCAATGTATCAGAATGAAAATACACCTGACGGATATCATGTAAATGAAAGCGGAGCTTGGAGATAATCTAAGTAAAGCATAATGTGGGGCTCCCGCACTTAGGTGCGGGGGCCTTTTTGTATACATCTTGAAAATATTATTAAAAATATCTATAATATGTATAAGTATTTTTGACACGTAGGAAGGTTTTTTGTACTATAACCAAATTGAAGGAGATTTCATCATGGGTAAGATTGAGGTTGAAAAAACAGTAAGAGAGTTGGAAGCATTGGACGGTATCACTCTTGCTATATGGGGGATGAAACCCGGTGACGAGAATGAAAGATATGTTGTAAGCTTTGATATAAGCATAAATACAATTTTTAATTTGATATCGTTTACAGAGTATGATATGGAAAGCGGTGACTTTGAACCGAATCTGAATGATATATTTATTTTAGATACGTTCTATGACTGCTTAATGAACTTCTCGAATATTACAGTGGAATATCTTGCAGAGAATGAGATAAACATATATGTACCTGTAGATAACAGCTTTGCAAAGCTGGAAATTCGATATATTGAGTATGAGGAGGTGGCTTTGACAGGTTATGAAAGGGTGGCAAAGTGCCATGGCGAGAAGCCTTTTAAGGTGGGGATTTTCAACTATGATACTATGGGATATGATAACTTTCCACAGGATTTTGTAGTAGATGATTCAAAGTTTTATTGTTACGGATAATAAAAGAAAAAAGGCCCTCAAGCCTTTTTTGCTACACTGTCTCTGATTATAAGATTGCCGGTAATAAGCGTTTTTACCGGCTTATTTTTCTTGTCTTTTTTTATTTTCAAGAGCTGTTCTACTGCAAGCTTTCCAATCTGCTTCCTCTGCACATGAATTGTAGTAAGAGCAGGTGAAGAAACTGCCGAGTAAGGTATATCGTCAAAACCTATTATGGAGATGTCTCTTGGTATTTTAAAGCCTTTTTCTTTTAAGGCTTTGATGGCTCCAAGAGCAAGAGTATCATTGTCCGCAAAGAAGCAGTCCGGAAGCTCGCTTATATCTTGAAGTTGCTCCATCATATCATTGTAGGCTCCAATCATAGTGGGAGAAATCATATATGTGTGTTCTTTTATATAGTCCATTTCGAGTCTTTCAACGCTCTCTATAAATCCCTTTTTTCTAAGCTGAAAATTTTCGGAATATATATTTCCGCCGATATATCCGATACTTTTGTGTCCACATTTTTTCAGGTAATCAATGGCGATATAAACATTCTCCTCATTGTTCATACAGATGCTGTTACAAGTGGTATACGGGCAGACATTGTCTACTACAACATATGGAATATATATACTGTCAAACAGCGGGTATAGTTCGGGAGTAAATTCCGTGCCTATTAAAATGATACCTTCATAAAGGCTTAAATCGGTTTCGGATAAGAATTTTTCAAAGCTCTCCTTATATACTCTTAGAACCATATTTAAATTTTCTTTTTGTAGTCTGTTCTCTATTGCGTCAAGTATTCCGGCTATAAATCCTTGATTTTCTTCAACAAAAACGCCGCTTCTGTAATATTTTAAAACCAGTACATTTTTGCTTTCTACAGATCTTTTTCTTTGCTTAGGGTAATAGTTGTACTCCTGCATTGCCGAGAGTACTTTTTCTCTTGTTTCATCGCTGACGCCTTTTTTTTCATTTATGACTATTGAAATAGCAGCAGGAGAAACATTTATCAACTTGGATAATTCTCTAATGGTCATAATATTCTCCACATATGTTGTTCACTAAACAATAAGTACTTTCAGTAATCATAATACTATTTCAAAAAGATATTGTCAAATGAGAATAAATATAAAATTTTACTTAACTAAAGTGCGATATTGAGTGTATAAAATTTATTTGGTAAGTATGTACAGTAAAAAACAATATTTTTAGATATAAAAAAATATGTAATGTCTTGAATTTGAATATATTAAACAATAAAAAGTTACAAAAAAATATAATTATAAACTATGCATAAAAATTATTAAGTAAAATTGTTCAATAGGTAGAAGATAATATATTGTATTGACTTTTATACATAAACATATTATTGTTTATATAAACGATAGTTCTTGATTTGTTAAACATTTAGTAAACGAGGAGGGTATATGAGAAATATCAAGAAATTTGTGAGTGCTTTATTGATTGGAGCTATGGTGAGCGGTTCACTTATGGCATGTGGCGGTTCTAAGAGTGCGGAGTCTACTACTGCAAGTGTGGCTGAATCAAAGGCCGAGGATACTAAGGCAGCTGATGCAAGCAATCCTGTAGCAGGTAAGAAGGTTGCATATATTATGATAATGCCTTCAGCTACTATCTTCCAGATGTGGAAGGATTCGTGTAAGAAGCTTTGTGATAAGCTTGGAGTACAGTTTGATTTCTTCTTCTGCGACGGTGATTTTAATAAGTGGCAGGACACTATAAGAACATGTGCATCTGCAGGTTATGACGGACTTATTGTCAGCCATGGAAACCAGGACGGTTCATATGTATTCTTAAAGGGTATCTTGGATGAGTACAAGAATCTTAAGATAGTTACATTCGATACACAGTTCTATGCGGACGGTGAGTACAAGAAGCTTGACGGTGTTACTCAGATGTTCCAACAGGATAAATCTTTGGTGACTGTTCTTCTGGATGAGATGATAGCAAAGTACGGTGAGGGTGTAAGACTTGTAAAGGTATGGAGAGGTCCTAACTACAACAGTCCGTTTGACAGAAGAGAAGAAGGCTGGAAGGAATATGAGAAGGCGGGAAAGATCGTAACTGTAGGTGAGGTACAGCCTTTACAGGATTCTGTAGACTCTGCAAATACTGTGACGGCGGCTTATCTTCAAAGTTTAAAGAGAGAAGATGTTGACGGTGTTGTCGCATATTACGATATGTACGGACAGGGTGTATATAATGCACTTATCGAAAATGACAATATGAACGGTAAGAACGGCGATGCACTTCCTATGGCATCGGTAGATATTGACCCTGTTGATATTACAAATATGCAGACAAGACCTGATATATGGACAGCGGCGGGAACGACAGACTGGACATTAAACGGTGAGATCGCTATGAGACTTCTTTTACTTGAGATGGCGGGAGAGTATGACAAGATTTATGATCCGGCAACAGGAAAAACGGGAGTTGATGTGGTAGAGGTTCCGGGTACGGCTATTAAGGCATCGGACTTAAAGGCTGACTCAAACGTAGAGAATCTTGGAAACGTAGCAGGTGAAACTTACGGTAACCTTAATTATCTGTCGGAAGCGGATTGGATGCCGAAGGATCTGTTACACAAATAATAGGATGTAAATATAGGTCTACCGAAGATTAACGGCTTATAAAATTAATGAATGAGGTGAGTTTATCAGATACATTTACTTTTATTTTTAAAAGTCATTGAAATTTTGATGACTCACCTGTTTTAGATTGGATAATTATGGACAGAATAAAGTTAAGCACAAAAAATGTGTCGATAGAATTCCCGGGAGTAAAGGCCTTAGAGGATATAAACTTTGAGGTAAGTACGGGAGAGATAAGGGCTGTTGTAGGAGCAAATGGTGCCGGAAAGTCCACACTTATGAAGGTATTATCAGGTGCCAATCCTACATATACCGGAGAAGTATTATTAAACGATAAAGATGTGGAGCTTAGAACTCCTGTAGATGCAAAAAAATGCGGTGTTCAGATAGTGTATCAGGAAGTAGATACGGCGCTGTTTCCAAACCTCACCGTAGCTGAGAATATTATTCAGGGCGATTTGGTAATGGATAAGGGAAATGCAATCTTAAACTGGGGTGAGGTTTATAAAGAGGGCAGAAAGGCTCTTGACAGACTTCATATCAGTAAGGATAGGATCAATGAAAGGGATTTGGTTTCAAAGCTGTCACTTGCAGATAAGCAGATGGTACTTATAGCAAAGGCAATCAGGAGAAAGTGTAATTTCCTGATACTTGATGAGCCGACGGCGCCACTTAGTAATCAGGAGACAAAAGAGCTTTTTGAGGTTGTTGAGCATTTACACAAAACGGAGAATATAGCGATACTGTTTATTTCACACAGATTGAACGAGATACTTGAAATATGTGAAAGTTATACGGTAATGAGAAACGGAAAGTTGATCGGTACATATCCTATAGACGAGTCAACTACAACAAAGGAAATAGTGGAACTTATGCTTGGAAGGACATTTGAGGAAGCATACAAAAGAGAAGAGATTCCGATAGGTGATACTATTTTTAAAACAGAGAATTTGAGCGAAATCAACGGAAGAATCAATGATATAAATTTACATGTCAGAAAAGGTGAAATACTTGGCATAGCAGGGCTTGTCGGAGCCGGTAAGTCCGAACTTTGTAAGACTCTTTTCGGAGCATATAAGAGTACCGGAAAAATTATTTTAAACGGTAAAGAACTGAATCTAAAAAATCCTGCACTTGCAGTTAAAAATAAAATAGCATTGGTACCTGAGGAGAGAAGAAAAGAAGGTGTACTTGTAGAAGAGAGTGTAAGCTTTAATTTATCTGCGGCATCTTTGGAAAAGTTTTGTAAATTGTCTTTTATAGACAAGAAAAAGGTAACAGATAATGCAAAGAGCTATATCCGTAGCCTTAATGTATCAACACCAAGTCCAAGACAGCTTGTCAAGAAACTTTCAGGAGGAAATCAGCAAAAGGTTGCTGTAGGAAAATGGCTGGCTGCAGATTGTAAGCTTTATATATTTGATGAGCCTACAAAGGGAGTTGATGTAGGTGCAAAGCAGGATATTTTTGATCTTATACATGAGATAGCAAAAAAAGGAAATGCAGTTATATATGCAACTTGTGAGAACCAGGAGCTTTTGGCTCTCACAGACAGAATTTATGTAATGTACAACGGCGGTATAAGTGCGGAACTTGTTACAAAGAATACAAATGAAGATGAAATAATGTTTTACAGCGTAGGTGGTAAGCAAAGTCAAGAGGAGGTAGTTTGATGGAACGCAAAAAATTAATAAAGTTTGGTATAGATTGGGCTGCTATCCTGGCACTTGTTCTATGTTTCATAGTATTTACAGCAATTAAGGGCGGTGCATTCATGTCTCAGAGCAATATGGTAAATATTCTCAGAGCTATGGCAATAACCACGGTATTCGGTATTGCGGCTACAATTACCATGGCGCCTGACGGATTTGATATGTCGGCCGGTACTTTGGGAAGTTGTTCAGCTTATGCGTTTGTATCATCATACCTTTGGTTCGGTCAGTCACTGTTTATGTCGGTAGTAATAACTATAGTGACAACTTTGGTTTTATATCAGCTTACCATGTTTCTTATTCTGGTATGTAAGATACCCGATATGCTTGCGACTTGTGCTTTGATGTTTGTTCATCAGGGACTTGGACAGTGGTATATAGGAGGTGGAGCGGTATCTACAGGTATGAGAACACCTTGGAATGCACAACCTCTCAGAACAGCTCTTTCAGATTCTTTCTCGGCAATAGGAAGAGCACCTTGGATCATCATCATTATGCTTGGCTGTGTGCTTGCTGCATATATCTTCCTTGATTTTACAAAGTTCGGAAGATATTTGTATGCAATGGGCGGAAATAAGGAGGCTGCAAAACTTTCAGGTATTGATATCAAAAAATACAGATATGTAGCAGGTATGATAACTGCCGTATTTATAGCTATCGGCGGTATTTTAGTTTCATCAAGAGGAAGTTCTGCACAGGTTATGTGTTGTGACAACTATTTGATGCCTTCACTTGCGGCGGTTTTCGTTGGAAGAACTGTAGGCGGTGCTGAAAAACCTAATGCTCTTGGAACAATGATAGGCTCAATGCTTGTATCCACACTTGAAAACGGACTTACTATCTGTGCGGTACCTTTCTTTGTATTGCCGGCGGTAAAGGGTGCGGTACTTGCTTTGGCACTTATAGCGGCATATGCATATAAGAGAGAATAATATAAAAGGGAGTCAGTATGAGCAGATTTGACACATATTTCCAAATGGAAGAAAAAGATATAGTTGAGTATACTTTATTAAAAGCTACATCTATAGATTGGGATAAGGACAGTATGAAGGTAATTATACCAAAGGAGCATGGCAATCTTAACTATGTATATAGGGTAACGGATGATAAGGGACATTCAATTTATATAAAGCAGGCAGGTACCGAAACAAGAATCTCAAAGGATATGAAGCCTTCAAGAGACAGAAACAGGCTGGAATCGGAGATTTTGATGTTACAGGAAAGATTTGCAAAAGGGATGGTGCCGTATATTTATTTTTATGACACTGTTATGTGTGCCTGCGGTATGGAGGATTGTTCAGACTTTTCGGTAATGAGACAGGCAATGCTTGAGCATAAAATATATCCTCATTTTGCTGAAAAGATAACGGATTTTTTGATAGAGACATTATTAAAAAGCAGTGATGTTGTAATAGACCATAAAGAGAAGAAGGTAATCGGAGGGAAGCTCGTTTCACCTGATCTTTGTGATATTACGGAAAAGCTGGTTTTTATGGAGCCATATAATGATCTGAATCATAGAAATAATGTTTTTCCTCCAAATGCAGACTTTGTAAAGAAGGAGCTTTATGAGGATAAGGCATTACATTTTGAAGTTGCAAAGCTTAAATTCAATTTTATGACAAATGCACAGGCATTGATTCATGGAGATTTGCATACAGGTTCTATCTTTATAAAAGAGGACGGTTTAAAAGTATTTGATCCGGAGTTCGGTATACTTGGACCTTGTGGATATGATATCGGAAATGTTATAGCAAATCTTATTTTTGCTTATGACAACGGACTTGCTTACGGAAAGAAAGAGTTCACTGATTGGATTCTTAAATCGGTGGAAGAGGTAATAGATTTATTCATAGAAAAGTATAATAAATTTTATGATGAGTGGGTAAGTGAGCCGATGGCAATGGTAGAAGGTTTTAAAGAATATTATTTAAACGGTATTCTTAGAGATACGGCAGGATTTACCGGAACGGAGCTTCACAGAAGAACTGTAGGAATGGCCAATGTTACTGATGTAACTACAATAGCAGATGAGAAAAAGAGACTTATAGCTGAAAGAATAAATATTTTGTCAGGTAAGGAGTTTATACTGGAAGCGGCCGGCTTTAAATCCGGTAAAGATTATGTAGACACTATCCTAAAGTGTAAAGCATTGGCAGAGGAGTTATAAATGGGTATTGAAGAATTTTTTGACAATATAATCTCAGTAAAGATGACGGAAGGCGGAGAGCTGAATATTATTGACCAAACCCTTCTGCCCGGAGAGATAAAGAGAATAAACTTAAATACAAAGGAAGAGATTTGGGAGGCTATAAAGAAGCTTAGAGTACGTGGAGCTCCTGCAATAGGAGTATGTGCGGCATATGGTATTGCAAAGACGGCTTCACAGATAAAGGCTGTAAACTATAGTGATTTTGAAAAGGAATTTTTAGAACTAAAAGAGTATTTTGCCTCTTCCAGACCTACAGCGGTAAATCTGTTTTGGGCACTTAACAGAATGGAAGATGCCCTGAAAGCAAATAAAGAAAAAAGTATTGATGAGATAAAGGAAGCCTTATTTAAAGAAGCCGAGGATATCAGAAATGAGGATGTTGAAATAAGCCGTGGAATAGGAGCTCTTGGCTTTAAGCTTTTGAAAAGGCTTAAAAGAAACGGTAAAGAGATCGGTATAATGACTCACTGCAATGCCGGAACATTGGCAACGGCAAAGTACGGTACGGCGACAGCACCGATGTATATGGCACTTGAAAACGGTTTTAGCGGTGATGATATGCATGTGTACTGTGATGAGACCAGACCTCTCTTGCAGGGAGCAAGACTTACAGCTTTTGAACTTAGCAATGCCGGAATAAAGACAACATTGCAATGTGACAATATGGCATCTATTTTAATGAAATCGGGTAAGATAGATATTATATTTGTAGGTTGTGACAGGGTGGCAAGAAACGGTGATGCGGCAAACAAGATCGGAACATCCGGACTCGCTATTATAGCAAAGCATTACGGCATTCCGTTCTATGTATGTGCACCTACATCAACTATTGATATGAAGGCTGAAAGTGATAAGGACATCCCTATAGAGATAAGAGACGGGGAAGAGATTACAGATATGTGGTATAAAGAGAGAATGGCACCTGAGAATATAGGTGTATATAATCCTGCATTTGATGTTACGGATCATTCCCTTATAACAGGTATTATTACCGAAAAAGGTATTTGTAAATATCCTTTTGATAAGGCATTTAAGGAATTGGGACTTTAGGACAGATAGGAGAAGATATGAAGAAGATAATCAATGTTCCTGAGAATTATACAGATGATATGTTAAAAGGCATTTATAGTGCACATAAGCAGGTTAAGTATGTGGCAGACGACCTCAGATGCTATTGTATAGCAGATAAGAAACCGGGTAAGGTGGCAATAGTTACAGGTGGCGGTACGGGGCATTTACCTCTATTCCTCGGATATGTAGGTGAAAACCTGCTTGACGGCTGCGGTGTGGGAAGTGTTTTCCAGTCACCTTCAGCAGAGCAGATATATGAGATATCAAAGGAAGTGGAAGCCGGAAGCGGAATACTCTATCTTTACGGAAATTATACCGGAGATATAATGAACTTTGATATGGCGGCTGAAATGCTTGAGATGGATGATATCAAGACCAGAAGTATTGTAGGTGCCGATGATGTGTTGTCAAATAAGCTTCCTGAAACCAGAAGAGGTGTTGCAGGCATATTCTTCATGTATAAGTACGCAGGTGCTGCAGCGGCAAATATGGGAAGTCTTGATGAAGTATATGAGGCGGCAAATACAGCTAAACAAAATACAAGAACTGTAGGATTTGCATTGACACCATGTGTTATACCTGAGCTTGGACATGCCAATTTCTCTTTGGCGGAGAATGAAATGGCATTCGGTATGGGAATCCACGGTGAGCCGGGAGTTTGGAACGGAGATATAAAGAGTGCAAAAGAACTTGCAGATGAGGCGGTCGGAGAAATCCTAGATGATATAGAAATCGGAAGCGGTGATGAAGTTGCAGTACTTATAAACGGACTTGGCGCAAGCAGTATTGAGGAGCTTTATATACTTTCCGGAGAAGTAAGTGAAATATTGGCTTCAAAAGGTATAAAGATCTATAAAACATTTGTAGGCGAGTATGCAACAAGTATGGAGATGGCGGGTGCATCCATATCTATTTGTAAGTTAAACAGTGACAAGGAAAAGGCTTGGCTTGATATGGAAGTAAAGACTCCATTTATCAGATTATAGGAGCAGTTATGACAGAGATTAGAATAGAGGATCTTCCGGAATTATTTGAGTCTATAGCTAAGGTGTTTGTCGAGAAAAAAGATGAACTGTGTGCAATGGATGCAAATATGGGCGACGGTGATCTTGGGCTTACTATGAGTAAGGGATATAGTGCAATGCCTGATCTTATCAGAGAAAATACGGTAGAAAATAATGTGGGAAAGACATTGTTTAAGGCAGGCATGAAGATGGCTTCAGTGGTACCGTCCACTATGGGTACATTGATGGCAAGCGGTATAATGGAAGCCGGAAAGTCATTAAATGAAAAGGATAAAATAGACGCAAAAGATTTGGCACTGTATTTTGAAAGCTTTGCAGCAGGAATCAAGAAAAGAGGAAAATGTGAGGCTGGAGACAGAACAATATACGATGCACTCTTAGCAGCAGGAGAAAGAGCAAAAGAAGCAGCGGATGGAAGTTTGCTTGATGTTGCAAGAGCTGCACTAAAGGGTGCAAATGAAGGTGTTGAAGCTACAAAAGATATGTTGCCTAAGTTTGGCAAGGCTGCGGTATTTTCTGCTAAAGCAAAGGGCATTGCGGATCAGGGCGCTGTGGCAGGTTATCTGATGGTAAAAGGAGTATGTTTATTTTTGGAAAGTAAGAGTTGATAATGAAGGTACTTAATTTCGGTTCACTAAATCTGGATTATGTATATGATGTAGACCATTTTGTGAGAGAGGGAGAGACCATATCCTCAGCAGATATGAATGTATTTTGTGGCGGAAAAGGGCTCAATCAGTCTGTGGCATTGGCAAAGGCAGGCGTTAAAGTATACCATGCAGGGGCGGTCGGAAGTGCGGACGGAGTTATGCTTTTGGAAGCACTCTCAGAAGTAGGTGTTGATATATCTTACATAAAAAGGTACGATATGTCATCAGGGCATGCCATTATACAAAAAAACAGTGCAGGTAATAATTGCATACTTTTGTATGGTGGAGCAAACCAAAATATAGACATTGAATTTATCAAAGAGGTATTAGAGGATTTTGATAAAGGAGATATACTTTTACTTCAAAACGAGGTGAGCAATCTTGCATTTATTATCGATGAGGGAGCGGCTAAGGGAATGAGCATTATTTTAAATCCCTCACCTTTAAATGAAAAGATATTTGAATGTGACTTGGAGAAGGTTGAATATCTTATACTCAACGAAATAGAAGCTTTTGATATACTTGGAGTTGCTTGCACAGATGAGGATGAACTTGTAGAGAAATTGACAAAAAGATTTCCAAACACCAAGATAGTGCTCACATTGGGAGAAAACGGCTCTGTATATGTGGACAAGACACAGAGGATAAGACAGGAAATATACAAGGCTGATGTGGTTGACACTACGGCGGCAGGTGATACTTTCACCGGCTATTTTATAGCAGGGCTGGTTACAGGCAAAGATGTATCTAAAGCACTCAAGCAAGCCTCAAAGGCTGCAAGCATCACAGTAAGTAGAAAAGGTGCCTCACCAAGTATTCCGTTTGCAAAAGAGGTTTGCGAAAAATAAAATTTTGGATCTAATGAAATACTGCCGAGACTTTGAAATCTCGGCAGCAAGTAAAATTGTTAAATCAGTATAAGCTTGATATTATGTTAAATCATAGGAGATGGTACTCTTTCAATAATATATCCCTATACTCTTCATCTCCCACAGCTTTTTTTAATTTCTTAAAGTTGCATTCATTAAGTAATATTTCATAGAGCTTGTTTACAATATGTTTATATATCTTTTCATCTTTTATAATGTGACTACTAAAACCGTATTTTCTGCTTGTTTCAAAATCATTGTTTGTATTATATTCGAACATATAGAGATGCTCCTTTGTATTTAGTATTGTAGAACTTTAAAGTAATTGATTGTACATGTGAGTTAAAATATTTTAAACGGTATGTCAGCTGAAGTCTTTTAATAAGTCATACTCTTTTAAGAGTTCATATCTGTAGGCTTCATCCTTGGTAGCCCTTTTAAGCTTGTCCATACTGCCTTCGTTAAGCAAGATTTCATATAGACGGACTATGATATTGGCCCCTTCCAGCTTGCCCTTTTGGATACCTTCTTTTCTGCCTCTCTCAACACCTTGTTGAATCCCTTGTTGTATTCCCCTTTGAAGGCCTTCTTGAATACCTCTTTCAACCCCTTCGTCTATCATAGCATGAATAACATCGCACATATAATGAGCCTCCTTTATTTTAGTATTTTTAATTGATTTTTCAAAAATCGTGTCACCGGTCATTGCAGACATTAAGTCTAAAACCTCCTGCATATGCTGTACAAAATATTTTTCAGGATTATAGTTGTGGTTTGTCCTTACCTGATAAAGATAGTCGACCAATACCCTAAAGTCACTTTTGAACAACTTTCGCTTTTCTTCATCAAGGAAGGCGATTTCAAAAACATTGATATTGTAGTCACTGACAAACGGCTTTAAGCGGTCGTCTACATTTAACAGCCCCAAGATATTTTTGGGATAGTTCCATCTTTGTGAGTAGCCAAAGTACAGTACCAATGTGATTACAGGATAATTATCTTCATCAGCATGCTTTTTGTTGGCTTGCCTGCCATATTCGGCACCGTCATAGCTTATAACTCTAAAAGGCATCAGCTTGTTGGGAGATGTTTGGTTTTCAAAGCCCATCATAGCAATGTTTATCTTATTGTGCTGCCAATACTTTGATACATCTCTGTTCTGATGGTGTGTATGCCTGTCCATCTTAAGTGAGCTGACTGTAGGCGTGTCAATTAAAGAGTTTTCCTTAACAATGCGCTTACCGTTAAACAGCAATACATTTACAATGTCTGCAAATACGTCATTGTAGTGTTCCAGCATTTTTTGAGTAATATCTTTTTCTTGCATATTTTTCCTTTCTATTATACCAAAGAAATTTTTTAGAATCCATGTCCCCTGTGAAATTTAGAATATACAAACAGAAAGTATATAGAATAAAATCACGAACATATAAGAACAAGTACTTTGATTGTAGCAAAGTTTGAAACCATAAACAATTGACATCGTGTATAAAAATAATTTATAAAATATGTAGGTAATACACAATTATTGGATAACATTAAGCTGCTTTAGGATTGTTATAAGATACGGAAAGAATTACGGAAACCGGCATGTGAAAGATAATCTATGATATT
>NZ_CALLVU010000110.1 GCF_938015485.1 uncultured Lachnoanaerobaculum sp.
GCTGAGTTGCTGAGTTGCTGAGTTGCTGAGTTGCTGAGTTGCTGAGTTGCTGAGTAAGTGTTGCCGCTTATTTTATGCGTGTCAAGTACCTTGCGCATCTTTTTTTGCACAACCCTGACGCAGAGCATATAAATTGCAAGAGGAATTGCCCCAAAAAAGGAATTTTTATGCCGCGTGCTGGTAGCATTGATTGGCAGTTTTATAAGCCAAAAGTTTTCTCGGATAGTTGTTCATCCACTGTTCAATCTCCTTAATTTGTTGGTCACTATACTGATCAATGTTTGCTCCTTTTGGGATAAAACGCCTAATAAGACGATTGGCATTTTCATTACTGCCGCGTTCCCATGAGCTATAGGGATGAGCATAATAACAGGTTGTCCTTTTCTTCCCCGCTTTTATACATGAAGCTTCAAGAGCTTGTTGGTCTACAAATTCTGTCCCGTTATCCATCGTAATGCTCTTAAACATCGTATAAAACGCTTCCTTATACTTCATTTCAAGCCTATCAAGTGTTTTTGTAATGGTTTGTTGCTTCTTATTGGGTATCTTAAAGATTAATTCTTTTCTGCTTACTCGCTCAGTAAGAACTTGCAAACAGGTCGTTCCTTTACCGACAATCAAATCCATTTCCCAGTGTCCTACTTCCTTTCGCTCATTGATGTATTGAGGTCTTTGCTCAATACTGCGTCCTTTGAGGTTGTTTTTTGCTACTTTGCTTATCTTTTTATAGCTTCTTTGGCTTTTATTCCGCTTTACCGGTAAATCTTTGTTTGTTAGCCGGTGAAAGTCCCCTCTATCTATCATGTTGTAGAGCGTTTTAGTGCAAATGCTCACTGAAAAAGCCAACCCTTGAGTTTTTAATTCCCCTATGGCAGCATCAGGAGAGAACTTATCATCGGCAATACGCTTTTCTAAGTGCTTCAAAAGAGCCTTATCGTCTTTAATCTTTAAATCGCGGCCCTTCCATAGTTTCATTCGATCGGCGTGCTTTTGCCCCTGTTTTGCCGAATAAAAGCATTTTTCAAGATAATCAGGTACCTTAGGGTTACGGCTGAGATAGGGGTTTTCAATGCGTTTACGGACAGTACCTTTCTTTATTTCCCGTTCGATAGTTCTTCTATCTCGGTTTAATACCTGTGCTATCTGCTTTGGCTTATAGCCTTCTTTTAATAACAGCTCAATATTGTACCGCTCTCTTTCGCTTAAGTATTTCCATGTTCGCCCTTTTGTGCTACTATCTTGCCGGTTCATCTGTTCCTCCTATTATCTTACTTCACAAATATCAGTATAATGGTTTTTCGGTTCAGGTGAACCGTTCTTTTCTCCTTTTTTGGGGCATTATATTTTACAACTTACCATTTATAATGCGGAATCCCTGAGATTTATTGTTAAAAAACTGGAAAAGTGATATATTATTTATAGTATGATATTCGATTGGAATAATGAAAAGAATATAATGCTTAAAAGAGATAGAAATATATCGTTTGAGCGGATTATTATAGCAATTGAACAAGATAGTTTGTTGGATATTTTAGAGCATCCAAATAAAGAAAAATATCCGAATCAACTTTTGATTCTTGTAGAAATTGATAGATATGTATATGTAGTTCCTTGCGTACTTGAAAATGACATTTGTTTTTTGAAAACTATTTTTCCAAGTAGAAAATATACGGCAAAATATCTTGATTTCAAAGGAGAAGAAAATGAGTAGTGAAAAAGAGCTGTATGAATCTATAGAAAATGATGAATGGAAATCGGTAAAAAATTTTCATGATCTTAGCAATGATTTTAAAAAAGCTGCTAAAACTATGCTTATGAAAAAAGAAAAGATAGATGTAATGCTTGCTAAGCAAGATATGAATAATCTAAAAGCCAAAGCTTTTGAAGAAGGTATGGAATATGAAGTTTTTGCAGGAAGTGTTTTACATAAATATTTAACAGGAAGACTTGTAGAGGGATAAAAATTCAATTCGTCTAACACCCGCTTCAACCTGACATTGCCTTTGTCATGGAAATTGCTTATGTCGCTGCGCCGCTAAAGCGGCTGCGCTTCTTTTATGCAATTTCCACGCCAAGCCCTATACGGGCACGGCAATGCAGGTTAAGCGGTAGTTAGGTTGACCTGCCTAAAGGCAGGCGGGCACGGAACCGATCTATAACATTTACTTCGATCTAAAAATAAATTTATAGGAGAAATGATTATGGTAGGATTAAAAAAACTAATTTTTATGGTTTTTGCTTTATGTATAGCAAATATCATTTTTTCACAAGAAGTACCAAAGTCGTATTATGTGAGTGCACAAGGGAATGATGAGACCAACAACGGTCGAACGGAAACTACAGCTTTTAAAACACTGAGCAAAGCTATTGAAGTCGCTTCAAAAGGTATTGTTAAACGGATTACTATTATTGGAACACTGAATCAGGCGAGTGAAAATAACAGCACTATGTCGAGTTATGCAGTGTTTTTTATCGACTATAATGGAAAAGATGAACTTCTTATTACAGGTAAGGAAAATGCCTCAATTAAAGAAAAAGCAGTTTTGTCTGCTGCGGGAACAAAACTGCGAGTAGTAAATCTTAACTTAAGTACAGAGAACAAGAGTAAAATTAGATTTGAACACATTGAAATATCAGGAGCGAATACAAATCATGATGGTGCAGGAATATACGCTTTTAGTGGATATACTACACTTGGAAAAGGTACTGTGATAAAAAACAATACGACTGGTGGGGACGGTGGCGGAGTATATGTACGTGGACATTGTATTATTGAGGATGGTGTTGTCATAGCTCAAAATTCAGCAGCATATGGGGGAGGTATTTATGATAAAAGTTCTGAACTGACTATCAATGGCGGACTAATAACAAAAAATAATGCTCAGTTTTTTGGAGGCGGTATTTCTTCAGGTAATAGTTCCAGCTCATTATTTACGATAAATAATTGTACTATTTCAGAAAATACGGCTGGTGAAAATGGTGGCGGATTATACGCATGCGGTGAAAGCATTATAAACAATGTCGTTATTGTTAATAATTCAGCGAAAGCAAACGGCGGTGGCATATATAGGAAAGAAGTAAATCGAGACTACGGTAAAGAGTATAAGGGGCTTACAGTTAATAATTGCGATATACGAGAGAATAAAGCTGAATTTGGTGCAGGTATGTACTTATTTTCAGGGAAATGTACACTGTCTACTGGAAATATAAAAAAGAATAAGGCAACTTTTGTTGGCGGAGGAGTATACGTAGATTCTGCTGCAGAATTTATTAACGGCGAAGCTGTTATTACGGAAAATCAAGCGGGTGACGGTGGTGAGAATATTTTTGAAAGAGAATGAGGAGAAAAAATAATGAAAATCATTATGCTGGCAGGTGAGTCAAATAGCGGCAAAACACAAACGCTTAATGGTGTTTATGATTGTCTTGTACAGTCATCCCAAATAGTCCAAGAAAAAACTCAGCTGGGCGAAAATGAAAATGATTTTGAATGTGTCTTAAAATACCAAAATATGTATATTGCAATATATACAATGGGAGACTATTTAAACACTTGCTATGAAGCAATCATAAAATATGCAGATAAAGACATATTATTGATGGCGTATAATACGCAATTTGCAGCAGGTTTAGATAAGACTGTTAAAAAAAATAAAAACCATATAGTAGTCAATAAAACAAAAAATAATCACAATGATATTGATTCTATTGTAAAAATATTAGCTACTATAACTAATGAAGCAAAGTAACCTAACACCCGCTTCAACCTGACATTTGTTT
>NZ_CALLVU010000111.1 GCF_938015485.1 uncultured Lachnoanaerobaculum sp.
GATGCCGATATACAGCCTCCACTATATCTTCGTACCACTAAAGAGATGCTTGATGAGTTTGAGTATCTCGGCAGTGAAAAAGCTTATGAAGTCGTGGTTACAAATACCAGAATGATTGCGGATATGGTGGAGGTTATATCACCGGTAAGACCTGATAAATGTCCTCCTGTTATTGAAAACTCGGATGAGGACCTTACCAATGCCTGCTACAAAAAGGCACATGAACAGTATGGTGAAAATCTGCCTAAGATAGTTGAGGACAGGCTGAAAAAAGAACTGAACTCCATTATTTCAAACGGTTTTGCAGTTATGTACATTATCGCAAAAAAACTTGTTGAAAAGAGTAATGAAGACGGCTATCTGGTAGGTTCAAGAGGTTCTGTAGGTTCTTCCTTTGCGGCATATACCTCAGGAATTACAGAGGTAAATCCGCTTCCGGCGCATTATTATTGTGATTGCAAGTATGTGGATTTTGATTCGCCTGAGGTTAAGGCCTTTGCAGGAAGAGCAGGCTGTGATATGCCTGATAAAATCTGTCCGAAATGCGGCAAAAAGCTAAAAAAAGACGGTTTTGATATACCTTTTGAGACCTTCCTCGGATTTAAAGGAGACAAAGAGCCGGATATTGACCTTAACTTTTCAGGAGAATATCAGCCGAATGCACATGCCTATACGGAGGTAATCTTCGGGAAGGGACATACCTACAGAGCCGGAACGGTTGGAACACTTGCAAATAAGACCGCCTACGGATATGTAAAGCATTATTTTGACGATAAGAATGAGAGTAAGAGAAAATGTGAGATAAACAGGTTGGCTACAGGCTGTGAAGGTGTAAGAAGAACTACAGGTCAGCACCCGGGCGGTATTATAGTATTGCCGCACGGTGAGGAGATATATACCTTTACTCCGGTACAAAGACCTGCAAACGATATGACCACAAATATTATTACAACTCATTTTGATTACCACGCTATAGACCACAACCTTTTAAAGCTTGATATACTAGGACATCAGGACCCTACTATGATAAGAATGCTTCAAGACCTTACAGGAATCGACCCGGTAAAGGATATTCCGCTTGACTCAAAGGAGACAATGAGCCTTTTCCAAAATACCAAGGCACTTGGTATCGAGCCTAAGGATATTCTTGACTGTCCGCTTGGAGCACTCGGCGTACCTGAGTTTGGTACCGACTTTGCTATGCAGATGTTACTTGATACCAAGCCTGAAGGACTTTCAGACCTTGTAAGAATTGCCGGACTTGCACATGGTACCGATGTTTGGCTCGGAAACGCGCAGACTCTTATATTGGAGGGTAAGGCAACCATCAGAACCGCTATCTGTACCAGAGATGATATTATGATTTATCTTATTGAAAAAGGACTTGATGAGGGAGAGTCCTTTAAGATAATGGAGAGTGTCAGAAAGGGTAAGGGACTTACTGATGAGTGGGTGGAACATATGGAAGCACATGGCGTACCTGACTGGTATATCTGGTCATGTAAGAAGATTAAGTATATGTTCCCTAAGGCTCACGCCGCCGCCTATGTTATGATGGCATGGCGAATAGCTTACTGTAAGATTTTTTATCCTTTGGCATATTATACGGCGTATTATACTATCAGAGCTACAGGCTTTAACTACTCACTTATGTGTATGGGCAAGGAAAAGCTTGAATACAATATAGCGGAATATAAGAAAAAGACAGATCCTACGGCTAAGGATGCCGATACTTTGCGTGATATGAGAATAGTGCAGGAGATGTATGCCAGGGGTTTTGAGTTTGAAAAGATTGACCTTTTCAAGGTTCATCCTACCAAGTTTCAAATAATGAATAACGGCAAGATAATGCCTTCACTTTCATGTATTGACGGACTCGGTGAGACCGCGGCCACCTCGATAGTAAATGCAACCGCGGCCGGACCTTTCATATCAAAGGACGATTTCATGTCCAGAGCCAAGGTCGGAAAGAGCACCTGTGAGCTCTTAGACAGTTTGAACTTACTTGGAGATTTGCCTGAGAGTAATCAGATATCGTTTTTTGATTTGATGGGGTAGGATAAATATTTTTATGTTATTATAATTTTAGCGAGGATTGATTGGAGGGATAAAATGATTTTGGCAAATGCTGGTAATATAGTTAATAAAGATACTATAGATATGATTATAGCTATATTTGGATTCCTTGGTGTAACAAGCGTTGTTAGTGTTATAATAATTTGGAATCACATGAATTTGATGAATCCAATTTGTTTTACTTTTGAGGAAATAGATAAAAGAGAAAATTATATTTTTTTTATTACATTTATTAAAACCTTATTTGGAGTTATTTTAGCTTCAGCATCTTTAATTGGATCTTTATTATGTTACTTTTATTTTGAAATTAATGAAATGAAATTAGATTCCAATGAAGTTTCAAATAGTAGTAAAATTTTAGATAATTTTCTTTTGTATGGAAAGAATTGTATAATATTAAGTTTTATTATATTTTGTTTATTAATTATAATACATTTTTCTTATAAGATAAAACCCTATATTATAATGATTATAAGTAAACTGAATATAAGGTTACATCCATTTATAGATCAAATTATAAAATTTATTAAAGAAAAGATTATAAAATTTACCAAAGAAGAGAATATTTCTTTTATAACAGTAATAGATGGTTTTTTATTTCATTTTGGTGTTTCTCTCATTTGTTTATATTTTATATTAGATATTTATGAAGAAAAAAACGATGTTTCAAAAAAAATCATTTTGTTTTTTTACATTTCGTATAGTATATGCATTTTTTGTATTGTTTTCAAAACAGTTTATTCTATTTATAGCAGTAGATTATATCTTTCATATCTATACTATTTGGATCAAAACAATAGAAAAGTTTTTATATTCTATAAAACAAATGATATGTGGATTAGCTCGAGAAAAGACTATATTCTATGTAGTACAAAGGAAAAAGACGAATTTAATAATAAGACTTTAGAATATAAAAATAATGCAAAAAAAATTAATAACTGTGCATACAAAGAAAAAATATTGAAATACATTGATAATATAGATAAATATAGTGAATATATACGGGTTGATTCGCAAGAATTGCTAGATTTTTTTGGAATATTGGATAATTACTTTAAAAATCCGAGTATAAACTTTAACGAGGTAGAGTTAGATAAACTAATGGATAAAATTGAAAAAATAACAGAAATTAAACTTATTGATCAAAATGAAATACAAAAC
>NZ_CALLVU010000112.1 GCF_938015485.1 uncultured Lachnoanaerobaculum sp.
TTGATGAAAGAGAAGTATCTTCCTGGTATTCGGATAAAGGCATTCATTTAGCTTATGGGACTTCAGCAAGAGAAGATGATACGCAAATTTTAAGCTGGAATGATGCAGCAAGTAGGATAAATGAGCTTTTGGAAACCGGAGAGTTTGCCACAAATGTAGAACTTTCTGAAGCATATGATTATGAAAGGGACAAAATTTCAGAATCCCTATGGTATCTATATCACGATTTAAGCGAAGAAGGAAAAGCACAGGGATATTTTGATTTTATAGAAAGAGGTGGTGGCTTTCCGGAAGAAACGAAAAGACTATCTGAGGCATTAAAAAATCCTGAATATCTAAAGGAAACAATCAAAGAATATGGCAGGTTTTTAGAAGGATACAAAGAAAACAGAAATGTATTAAGGTTTCACTATCACAAGCTAGATAGCCTTTATCAGAAGTTGCAAGAACTTGAGCTGCCACGAAAGGAATACAGTACCAATCTAACAGAGCTTCCAAAAGTAAAGTCCTTTATCACAGAAGATGAAGTCTTTGAAAGCCTTTCAAGAGGAAGTGGAGTCGATAGAGGAAAAGAACGAATCACCAAGTTTTTCAAAGAAAATCATACCTTGCAGGAAAAAGCGAACTTCTTAAAAGACGAATATGGCATCGGCGGAAGAAGTCATGCAGTATCAGGTGCAATGGGAAGCGATGAATGGCACGATGCTAAGGGACTTAAATTGCAAAAGAAAGATTGCAGTGATGTATTTCTTACTTGGTCAAGTGTGGCAAAGCATATTGATGAGCTGCTTTCTAAAAATCTTTATCTTGAGGAAAAAATAGAAGGTAATTCAGAGATAGAAGAAGCAAAAGAACCACAATATTATTCTAAAGATGATCCTGAAAACTTAATGACTGATGAAATGCTTGAAAGAGTGCCTGAGCTTTATGCACAGGAAGATGTCGCTTTAGCAGATAAAGAGGTTCATGCTGCATATATCATTCCGTTTAGAAGTAATTGGACTTGGTATATGACGGAGTATGATAGAGAAAGTGGAGATGCCTTTGGACTTGTACTTGGGATTGAACCTGAATGGGGATATTTCAATCTTGAGGAGCTAAAGGAGTTAAATGCACAAAGACTTATCTTAGAAGATTTCCCGAAAACATTTAGGGAACTTAAAGACACAGAGCTTAAAAAGCAGATGAGCGAGGAAGAGCTTCAGATGGTCTTTAATGGTGAGCTGAGTTTTGAAGATGAAAGACTTTATAAAGTAGCAGATAATGAATTACCTGATGAATACGCAGAAGAATTAAGTCCTAACTTTGCCGAAGAAATCAGCTCTATTATGGAAGAATATGAGGTTTCAAGAGAAGAAGCCGTAAGCAGACTTGCAACAAGTAAGCTTGAAGAAGCTCTTAAAGGTACTAATATTTCTATTCATGATTTTAATGACGAGCAGTTAGATGAGATTTTAAGTGCCATTAAAGAATATGATTTTTACGGTAATGAAATTACGGAAATAGCTGAGCCGAAACTTCCTGTTTGGAAAATGGAGCAGTTAAAATGGCTGATTGACGACTGGAACAAAGGAGAGACAAAAGTTACAGCAGAGAAGATACAGTATCTCAAAAACCTTGATATTGAAATTGCAAAATTCAATGTGCTTAAAGGTTATCTTGTAAATGATGAGGTGAGCATAGAGCAGATTGAAAGCTTCAAGGAAAATATAGGCTTTGTAACGATGAGCGAGTTTGTGGACAGCCTTAAAGAAATAGCTTCAGATAATGAATTTGAGAAAGTGGCAATCAAAGTCGGAAATGAATTTATCATTGCAAGTAAAAAAGACGGATTTGCTATTAGTCTTGAAGACACGGGAAGAAAAGTTGTTGTTGAGGGAAAAGAATACGCTCTTAATCGTGGAAGTAGTTTCGATGAAAGCCATAAGGTAGATAAGCTAATAGATAGTGGCAAATATGAAGCCTTTAAGATAAATGATTATGCAGTAGAAAGCGAGACTCAATTAGAAAATCAAGAAGCCGTTCAGGGAAATATTTTTGACTATCTGAGCGAGGAAAAGGAAGAAGCTGCCACAGAGTCTAAAATAGATTTATCTCCCGGAAGAACGGTCTATGTGAAGCATGAAGCCTATACCATTCACGAGGTAAGTAAGAACGAAATTATAGGCAAAAATGATTTGTGGCTTGAAGACAAGGCAACCGTCAAATACCAATCGTAAGCTTTGCTGATGATAAAGAGCTTTTGGAAAAGATAAGTTTTGATAGACCGAAACTCATTGTGGGAGATGAAGTTCATTACAAAGATAAAGACTTTACTATAACAAGATTTGACGATATGGGCGGCGGATTAAAGACTGTTACCATAAAGGATAATGCTGAATACTTAGGTGGTATGATAACCGGCTCG
>NZ_CALLVU010000113.1 GCF_938015485.1 uncultured Lachnoanaerobaculum sp.
ATTTTATAAAGCTTGATATTTTATCTTTTAATATGGACTGAAAAACAGCTTTGATTACTTTTCATCTTATACAAACAGTAATATATAAGACATTTAAAAGCTTGTAAAACCTTATATATAGAGGTATTTCAGTACTTACTGTTCCAAAAAATGACAAATAAATAACAACTACTTTTTTAAAGTAGATTACATATTAACAAATTTATATAACATTTTGAGATGATACACCGGCAAAAATAAATTATTATATGAAAGTAATTTCAAGGGAGGACTTAAATATGGTTAAGAGGAGAATACTTAGTTTAGCATTGTCATCAATGATGGCATTATCATTGGCAGCTTGCGGTGGCGGCTCAAAGAGTACTGCAGATACTTCGGCAGCTGCAGACGGAGCAAAGAGCGGTGACGGCGGAAAGATTACCGTTGCTATATGGGATAACGGTCAGAAGCCGGGACTTCAGCAGATTATTGATGATTTTACTAAAGCAACAGGATATCAGGTGGATCTTCAGGTAATCACATGGGATCAGTACTGGACATTGCTTGAGGCAGGTGCATCAGGCGGAGATATGCCGGATGTTTTCTGGATGCATTCAAATGAATCACAAAAGTACATGGAAAACGGAATCCTTATGGATCTTACAGACAAGATAAAATCAAGTGATAAGCTTGAGATGGATAAGTTCCCTAAGGATATCAAGAGCATATATGAATATGACGGAAAGACTTATGCAATACCTAAGGACGTGGATACAATAGCACTTTGGTACAATAAAAAGATGTTTGATGAGGCAGGTCTTGCATATCCGGACGACACATGGACATGGGATGATTATTATAATGCGGCTGTAAAGCTTACAAAGCCTGACGGAAGCCAGTTCGGTACGGCTATGAATCCTTCAAACAATCAGGACGGCTGGTACAATATAGTATATTCAATGGGCGGAAAAGTTATTTCAGATGATATGAAGAAGTCGGGAATGGATGATCCGAATACTTTGAAGGCAATGGAGTATGTGGACAAGCTGAGAAAAGACGCTATGCCTGATGCTACCGTAATGTCTGAGACAGGTACGGATGTACTTTTACAGTCAGGTAAGATTGCTATGTTACCACAGGGTTCATGGATGGTTGCACCGTTTAAGGACAATGAATATATAGCTGAGAATTGTGATGTTGCAGTGCTTCCGAAGGATGCAACTACAGGTAAGAGAGTAAGTCTTTACAACGGACTCGGTTGGGCGGCTAATGCAAAGACAAAGAATCCTGAAGCTGCATGGAAGCTTATAGAGTGGTTCTCAACCAAGGAAAATCAGGAAAAGCAGGCACAGCTGGGTGTTACAATGGCTGCATACGAGGGTGTTTCGGATATCTGGAAGAACAGTACAGATAAGTTCAACCTTCAGGCATATTTAACAATGCTTAATGACAGTGAACTTGTATTCAGACCACATTCAAGAGCAACTGTAGTTTGGGAAAATAAAAATACATCAGATTTGGTAGAGGCATGGAGCAACAAGGTAAGCATGGATGATGCTTGCAAGAAGGCTGCAACCGATATGAATGAGCTATTGTCACAAGAGTAATTTGTTGCATAATCTAAGCTGCTACGTACTGTAGCAGCTTTTATCATAAGGAGAGTCTATGAGTAAACCTAAGATGTCACCAAGACAAAAGAGTGAGTTAAGATGGGGATGGGCATTTATGTTTCCGACAGTTTTGGGACTGTTGGTACTGAATATTTATCCTACATTCAGAACAATTTATCAAAGCTTTTTTAAAACAGGAGATTTCGGCAAGGGAAATAAATTTGTCGGACTTGGAAACTATATAAAGCTTTTTAGCGGAACCGAGATTTGGCAGGCAATAATTAATACTTTTAAATATGCGATAGTTGAAGTACCGTTTTCTATAGCTATAGCACTTGTGCTGGCAGTGTTTTTAAACGGAAAAATAAGAGGAAGAGGCATTTATCGTACTATATTCTTCCTGCCTATGGTAGCGGCGCCGGCAGCGGTAGCTATGGTGTGGAGATGGCTTTATAACTCGGAATTCGGTCTGATAAATCATATTTTTCATATAAAAACAAACTGGATTTCAGATCCTAATATAGCGGTATTTTCTATTGCCGTTATCGGTATATGGTCAATTATCGGTTACAACATGATTCTCTTTATTTCAGGATTGCAGGAGATACCTGCCGATTACTATGAAGCGTCAAGCCTTGACGGTGCAAGCGGAATACATCAGTTTTTCAATATTACGATTCCTCTGCTTTCACCTACTATCTTCTTTGTGACCATTACCAGAGTAATAGGCGGATTTATGGTATTTGATCTCATATATATGGTAATGGACAGAGACAACCCGGCATTACCTAAGACTCAGTCATTGGTATTTTTATTCTACCGATATGCTTTCAGAGACCAGAATAAAGGTATGGGAGCGGCAGTTGTGGTAGTACTTTTGTTAATCATCATAATTATTACCGCAATACAGATGTTGGCACAGAAAAAATGGGTTCACTATAACTAGGAGGAGATAGATATGAAAGGAAGATCGACATTAAATAAAGCTTTAATTCATGTGATACTGATACTTGTATCTATAACCATGATTGTTCCGTTTGCATGGATGGTGCTTACATCCTTTAAGACTGTAACGGAGTCTACAAGCGTAAATCCGTTTACTATATTCCCTGCACATTGGATCACATCCAACTTCAATGAAGTAATCAAAAATATGGATTTTATACATTTGTATATCAATACATTGCTTTTGATAGTAGGTAGAGTATTCTTTGCGGTTATTACATCGACTATAGCAGGTTATGCACTGGCAAGACTTGAATTTCCGGGAAAGACACTTTGCTTCGGACTTGTGCTTTTCCAGATGATGGTTCCGAGCCAGATATTCATTATTCCACAGTACCTGATGGTAAGTAAGCTTGGTATGCTTGATACCATATTTGCACTTATTTTCCCGGGACTTGTATCGGCTTTCGGTACCTTCTTACTCAGGCAGGCTTTTATGTCACTTCCGAGAGACCTTGAAGAGGCTGCCAGAATAGACGGCTGCAATATCGGTCAGACATTCCTGCTTATAATGATGCCGCTTGTTCGTTCCGGAATGATTGCGCTTGGTATCTTTACAGCTGTTTTTGCATACAAGGACTTGATGTGGCCGATGATAGTAAATAAGAATGTTATGCCGCTTTCGGCAGCACTTGCAAAGATGCAGGGACAATATACAAATAATTATCCGCAACTTATGGCGGCTTCACTACTTGCCTGTGTACCTATGATAATTCTGTATCTGATATTCCAAAAGCAGTTTGTGGAAGGTATAGCAACATCAGGTGGAAAATTATAAATAAATTAAGAGGTATTTATGTCTATAAAATTAAATAATAAATTGATAACACTTTCTACAGAGAATACTTCATATCAGATGAAGATTGATGAGTTGGGATATCTTTTCCATACTTGGTACGGCAAAAGGATAGAAGGTGCAGATGATATGTCATATCGTATCAGCAGTATTGACAGAGGATTCAGCGGAAACCCTTACGAGACTATGGACAGAACATATTCACTGGATGTGTTCCCACAGGAGTATCCGACCTTCGGCAACGGAGATTACAGAGCTGATTGTATACAGGTAGTACACCCTGACGGTTCAAATGTACTTGATTTAAAGTATGACTCATGTGAAATCACAAGAGGAAAGTATCAGCTTAAGGGTCTTCCGGGCTTTACATGGAGCGAGGACGAAGGTGAGAGTATACAGGTCAATCTCATAGATAAAGAAAGCGGTATAAGAGTGGAACTTTTATATGGTGTGCTTGAAAAATATGACATTATCACAAGAGCTGTAAAGGTGGTAAATACTTCACAAAATACTTTGAAGGTTGAAAAAGCACTCTCAGCCTGTATTGATATGGTAGACGGAGATTTCGATCTGATTCATTTCCATGGAAAACATGCTATGGAAAGAGAGTTTGAAAGAAGTCCGCTTGCACACGGTAAATTGAGACTTGAGAGTAAGCGCGGTACATCAAGCCATCAACAAAATCCTTTTGTAATTCTTGCAAAGAAAGGTACAAATGAAGTATCAGGAGATTGTATCGGAGCGGCCTTTGTATACAGCGGTTCATTTATTATTGAAGCCGAAGTGGATCAGGTAAATCAGACAAGACTTGTAGTTGGACTTCACCCTGAGCAGTTTGAATATATATTAAATGCCGGAGAGGAGCTTGTGCTTCCGGAGGTGGCGTTTACATATTCAGATGCGGGATTTGAAAAACTTACACATTCATATCATGATGCAATCAGGTCAAACCTTCAAAGAGGCAAGTTTGTTCATACACACAGACCGATACTTATAAATAACTGGGAAGCCACATATTTTGATTTTGATGCGGATAAGCTTTTTGATATCGCTTCAAAGGCAAAGAGTCTAGGTATCGAGATGCTGGTTATGGATGACGGCTGGTTCGGTGAGAGATATGACGACACCAAGGGACTTGGAGACTGGTATGTAAATGAGAAAAAGCTAGGTTCATCTCTTAAGGAATTGGCGGACCGTATCAATGCCATAGATATGAAGCTGGGTATCTGGTTTGAGCCTGAGATGATAAATGAGGACACCAATCTATACAGAGAGCATCCTGACTTTATGATCAGAGTTCCTGACAGAAAGGGAGTCAAGGGCAGAGAACAGTATGTACTTGACTTTACAAGAAAAGACGTAAGAGATTATATCAAAGCTATGGTGGTAAATATCCTGAAAAATGCAAATATATCATATGTAAAATGGGATATGAACAGAAGTTTGGCTGCCGTATATTCTGCAAAACTTGATGCAAACAGTATGGGAGAGTTCCACTACAGGTATGTACTCGGACTTTATGAGCTTTTGGATGAGTTGACTACAGAATTCCCTGATGTGTTGTTTGAGGGATGTTCAGGCGGAGGAGGCAGATATGACCTTGGAATGCTTTATTACCATCCGCAGATTTGGTTAAGTGACGACACAGATCCTATCGAAAGACTCAAGATTCAGTACGGAAGTTCTTTTGCATATCCTATAGGCAGTGCAGGCGCTCATGTATCGGCATCTCCGAACCATCAGACTATGAGAAGGACACCTTTTGAGACCAGAGCTACCGTAGCTATGGCAGGTACATTCGGTTATGAGCTTGACCTTAACAAGATTTCAGATAAAGAGCAGGAAATGGTGAAGTCTCAGGTAAATGATTACTTAAAGTATGACGAGTTGGTACATGAGGGAGATTACTACAGACTTACAAGTCCATATGATTCTAACAGAGTTTGTGCCTGGCAGACAGTAAGTAAGGATAAGTCTTTCGGACTTTTAAGTGCGGTAGTTCAGAGCCTTGAGGCAAATGAGTCAAATATCTACGTTTATCCGAGAGGACTTGATGAAACTGCGGTATATGAGATAGCCGGAGCAAAGAGAACAGGAAGAGTCTGGATGAACGGAGGCTTCCTTATTCCTAGGATTAAAGAGGAATATGAAAGTTTCAGGTTTGAAATAAAGAAAGTATAGTTTTACAATTTTTGTCAAAACTTACAATATACTTAAAAATTTTTAATATATTTTTTGATTTTATTGAAGCTTGCCGTAAGGCAGGCTTTTTTATTGTGAATATTTGTTCGACATTGTAATATGCGCCTGTTCTATAACCTGTGCTCTGTGTCAAAAATTCTTACGTTTTCCTTACGGAGAAGGCCCGTTTTTTGGTTATCTCTCACAAAAATAGAAGCTTAGATTGTGCAACTCTCACAATGAAAAAACGTCACTCAAAAAAACATGCACAAACTTAACAGAGGCGTATTGACACCTGAAAGTTAGGTCGATATAATCGTGCCATAAGGTTTGGTACAAATTGTAGGTATTACAGAAGATATATTAGATATAATTATAAATTATGTTTAAGGGGGAAACAGCATGGACGATTTGGAACGCAAAACTTTTTTATACAAGTCAAGAGAATATATATCTAAATATTTTGATTTAAGCAGATTAAAGGATGATGAGCTTTATGTAAAGCTTGAAAAGTTGGTCAGTGAGCAATTGGGTGAGGTCTATGTTCCAATTCAGGAAAGAGTTAATTTGACTGACGAACTTTATTCATCAATAAGAGGTCTGGGACTGCTTGATATGATCATAAAGGATGATGATATCACAGAAGTTATGATAAACGGTACCGATGAGATTTTCATTGAGAAAAGCGGAAAGATACAAAGACTGAATCAAAGCTTCGACAGTCAAAGAAAGCTGGAGGATATTATACAGCGAATAGTAGGTAGAGCGGGAAGAGAGGTAAATCAGTCAAATCCTATTGTGGATACAAGATTACCTGACGGCTCGAGAGTAAGCGTTGTATTACCGCCGGTAGCATTAAAAGGACCTACTCTAACCATTCGTAAATTCTCTAAAATACCGATGACAGTGGAGCAACTCATAAAATATAAATCAATTACCCCACAGATTGCCAAGGTCTTAGAAACATTGGTTAAAGCAAAATACAATATCTTTATAAGTGGAGGAACAGGAAGCGGAAAGACCACATTCTTAAATGCACTTTCTAATTATATCCCAAACACAGAAAGAGTAATTACTATTGAGGATTCGGCGGAACTTCAGATAGTAGGTATAGATAATCTGGTAAAGCTGGAGACCAGAAATTCAAATTCTTCAGGAAAAGGAAGTATTACCATCAGAGATCTGATAAAGACTTCGCTTCGTATGAGGCCTGAAAGAATAATAGTCGGAGAGGTAAGAGGTGCGGAAGCACTGGATATGCTGCAGGCTATGAATACAGGTCATGACGGTTCACTTTCAACAGGACACGCCAATTCGACTGTGGACATGTTAAGCAGGCTTGAAACGATGGTGCTTATGGGTGCGGAAGGACTTCCGCTTGAAGCGATAAGGCAACAGATAGCATCAGCAGTGGATATAATAATACACCTTTCAAGGCTGAGAGATCACAGCAGAAAGACTATGGAAATAACGGAGGTTGTAGGCCTAAAAGACGGTGAGATAGAGTTAAATCCGCTGTATGTCTTTGAAGAGAATGAAGAAAGCACCATGGAAAGAGTGGTGGGAGAACTGAAGAGAACAAAAAATCCGCTAAAGAATACGTTTAAACTTAAGCTTATGGGATATAAAGGAGTTATCTGATGTTTGAAAGAATATTGAAGAAGAAGGAAGACACATATGTAGAAAAGCATGGACTTATGGGAAATGCGGATGATTATCATATATAC
Source organism: uncultured Lachnoanaerobaculum sp. (assembly GCF_938015485.1). Lineage (GTDB taxonomy): Bacteria > Bacillota > Clostridia > Lachnospirales > Lachnospiraceae > Lachnoanaerobaculum. Next base: position 7,299 of record NZ_CALLVU010000113.1, read on the forward strand.
CATATGAGAATGACAGATTATCTTGTAGGTTTTTTGATAGGATTTGCACTCGGGTTTGTGGTAGTGATGATATTTTTCAGAATAACGCTTATGGCGGTAATACTGGGAAGTATTTGCGGTATACCTGCAATAAAATTTTATAGAAAATACCGCAAAGAAAAGAGACAAAAGGACCTGCTTATAGAGTTTAGAGATTTGCTTGAGGCACTTACCACGTCGTATTCATCAGGAAAGAATACAATGGAAGCCTTTGCGGAAAGCTATCAGGATTTGTTAAGTCTGTACGGTGAGAAATCGGATATAGTAAATGAGACCAGAATTATAATAGCCGGTATGACCAACAATATAATCATTGAGGACTTGCTTAGAGATTTTGCGGAAAGATGCGGGCTTGATGATGTGGAAAGTTTCACCGCAACATTTGAGTCGGGACTTAGACAGGGCGGAGATATCAGGCAGGTTGTATGGGACAGCAGAAAGATAATCAATGACAAGATAGAAATTGAGATGGAAATAAAGACAATTCTCACAGAAAAAGAAAATGAGCTGAATATTATGATGGTAATGCCGCTCATAATAATGAGTGCACTTAGCGGAATAGGCACAATGTCTGCGGTAGTCAACACACCGCTTACCGTGACTGTAAAGATATTTGCAATATTACTGTTTGGAGCAGCTTATATGATGGGAAGAAGAATAGTCAATATAAGGATGTAAAAATATGATACTTATGATATTAGCCACAGCATTTGCACTGTTTGTATTATATTTACACTTTAAGTTCAGCGGAAAGTTTAATGATGTGTTGGCAGGTATACCAACCGGGGAGTACCCTCTGAGTGATATATATTACATAGGTTTCGGATTTATGGAGCTGATACATTTTGATATGAACAGCAAGAATGCGAGAGGAAAGATAAAGCTTATTTCAGAAATATACGGAAAGCAATACGGTCCTTATTACTTTTATTTACTAAGAGGAGGACAGTTAACATTTGCGATAGTTTTGACACTGTTGATGTTTATGCTGACCGGAATAAGCGGTAATTACAAGCTGGTAACTGTCGGAATAGCGATAAGTGCGTTGATGATATGGTATCTGGATGAGTTGCTTAACGACAAGATAAATGCCAGAAGAGATGAACTTTTAAGAGATTATCCGGGAATGCTTTCAAAGCTTACATTACTTGTAAATGCAGGTATGCCTATAAGAGAAGCTTGGATAAAAGTTGCAAATGCGAATGAAGGCATGCTGTATCAGGAAATGAGAAATACAGCTATGGATCTTAGCAACGGTATGCAGGAAGTGGAAGCGTACAAAACATTCGGAGAGAGATGTTCTATAAAGTCTCTAAGAAAATTTTCAACAATGATGATACAAAATCTTCAAAAAGGTAGTAATGAGGTGGTACAGTTCCTAAAAGATATGAGTACGGAGGCTTGGGAAGAGAAAAAACACGAAGTAAAAAGAAAAGGTGAGAAGGCAAGCAACAAACTTCTTTTGCCGATAGGACTTATATTCGCAGGAGTATTGATTTTGATAATAGTACCTATGTTCGGTAGTCTGAAATTTTGATGTTGGAGCTTATGTCGACTAAAGCTTTTACATAAATATTATTTTGTTCAAAGAGAGGAGAAACAAAATGGAAAAGATGTTTGAACTTATTGATCTGTTCGTTATGGCACAGGCGGTGAAACTTTAGGGTGCTCTTAAGGCGTTTAAGGAAGAAGAGCGCGGCGCATCAGATATGGTAGCGGTTATGGTACTTATAGTAATCATAATAGCACTGGCGGCTTTATTTAATCAGAAGCTTAAAGGAGCCGTTGAGAGTATATTTGCACAGTTAACATCATTTGTTGAAACACGTGGTGGAGGACAGTAATCGTAAGTAACTAAGGAGGGGATATGCGTAGTGAGAACAATCGCGGGACATTGATGATAGAAGCTGCACTTATATATCCACTGTTTATCTTTACAATAATAGCAATGTTGGTACTTGGGCTTTTGAAGCTGGAACAAAGCCTTGTACAGTTCGGTACAACAAAGATTGCTTCACAGGCGGCCAGAGAAGCTGCATATCCGGGATATGAAGAGTATCTGGCACCTGCAAGCAGCGGAATTGATATAGATGTTATGAGCTTTCCGAATGCGTCAGGTGTTGACAACTATTATAAAGAGAGAAAACTGTATGCAGGTTTTTTCAGAAGTAAGGATGAGGTGGGAAACGGTTTTGAAAATAAACTGAATGAACTTTTGCAAAAATATACTATGGTCAGTGGTCTTACAGCAGATTCGGATATAGAAATCACAGGTATAATAACACCTACGGTCAAGGCCAATACAAAGTACGGAATTAAATTGCCTAAGGGACTTGCCAAAGCACTGAGCTTGGTGGGCGCACCGGAAGAATTCACACTCAAAGAATCCGGCTACGCATTTTCCTCAAATGCAACAGAATTTGTAAGAGACATCGACCTTGGAGCGGATTTGATAGACTTCCTCTTGGAGAGATTCAATCTGAAGGAAAGGGTCGATGTCTATGTAAACAAGCTAAAGACATTAAGAGATAAACTGGGAGGGACAGGCAGGTGAGTATATGAAAATATTTTATAATAAACATGGATCGTTGACTGTATTTATGTCCCTTATTTTGACGATAGTAATGATATTCACAACCGTTTTAATAGACGTGGGCAGAATAATACTTGCAAGAAATATAGTTTCAGGTGCAGGAGATATGGCACTTAATGCGGGGCTGACATATTACAACTCGGTACTTCAGGATACATACGGACTCTTTGCCATTTCCAAGAATATGACGGAATTACATGATAATCTGGAAGTATATTTTGAGGCGACATTAAAAAGCAGCGGACTGCATGACCAAGGCTTGGTAAAAGAACTTGTTGATATAGCTTTATCAGGAAGCGGAAGCGATGAGATTTCAGATATTATGAAAATGAAACTCGCCAACGGAGGTTTTGAAGTAAGCCAGGCGGCAGGTGCAAATCTTTCCAATGCAAATATTTTAAGGGCACAGGTACTTGACTATATGAAGTACAGAGCACCGGCGGTTATAGGATATGGATTTTTGGAGAAAATGAATATTCTAAAATCATTGCCGGCTCAGCAAAAGGCGTTGGAAGATAAAAAAGATTATGAAAAAAAGCTAAAGGAGATACAAGATTTATGTATATCTATATATGAGCATTCAAGAAAGTATGAGGATCAACTTATAGACGGAAGATTTAAAACTCCTGAAGAAATAAAGACAAGTGTATTCGACTTAGGAGATGTCAATTTTCCGTATGCCACAATGGATGCAGTCAGTTATGTACAAGTGAATAAGTTACCAAAGCTTGGTAGCGATGAGTATTGGTTTTATAACGACGGTAAACCGTTGGGTGGTAAGTTAAAGGATGATGTATCAGATTTTGAAAATGATATTAGTGGACTAAAATCAGATTTTTATTCAGTTACAAGTTCACTTGCACATAATCGTATACAGAATACACCAAGTGGAAATGCTTCTTTAGAGTATGATAGATTCAGTGATTATATAAAGTATTATAATGAGTATAAGGTAGATGTAAAAAGGTTTCATACAGTTAATGCCAGATACACATCATCAAAAAAAGAATATGAGGATGAAAAGTTGGCTACTGAAAATGAGATAAGTAGTTTGATTGCTGCCAGTGATGATGAACATGACTATTCAAACAGAATATCGGAGCTGGAAAAGAAATCTAAAGATTTAACTGATGAGTGGAACAGAGTAGAAGGTTGGTATAATAAATCATTTAAAGGTGACTGGAGCAGGACAGGTGAAAATGAGGTTGTACCTGCTAATTATGGAAGTAGTGAATTATCAGATGAGCCATACGGACCAAACTTTAATATAAACAACCTAAGAGATAAATATTTGGCAGATTTAAGGAAGGATATAAATCTTCTTGCTATACCACAAATGAGGACAACAAGGGATTACTATGTTTGGTTTAGCAGTCTGAAATCTGAAGCTGAGACTATAAAGGAAAAGCTTATAAAATTGAAGTCTGAGTCTGAAGTATTAAAGGGTATTGCCGAAAACTGGAATATGCATATCGGGGATATGGCGGAATCAGGTGTAAAAGTGGATATGCAACAGGACCATGATACTAAGACTACAGGAGTAGTAATAGGATATGTTGATGAAATGATAAAAATATTTCAAAGATCTATAGACTATTCATCAAAGGTTATGGCAAATCTGGAAGCCTTTGAATATGCAGGTATAAAACCTGCCACCTCAGAGGCAACTGATGATGAATGGGTAGACGGTATAATATCCTATGTGGAAGGCTTAACAGGCAGCGACAATCTGACTACTAAAGAGGAAGTGGAGTCAAAGCAGAATGCATTACATACACTTGGAGCCTATAGACCCGCTGAGAATCTGTTATTTATGGGATTTGAGCAAAATATTCCAAGTAAAATACCTAAAGTGGTAGAAAACGGTGATAACGAAGGTGGTTTTAAGCTTGTAGATTCGGAGTATGAATATAAGGATCCGGCACTTAGAAACTTTCTGGGTGTTGAATGCTATGACAGTGAACAAAATGGCTCAAAGTACTATGTAGACCCGCTGTTTGCCTTTTTAGAAAGAAACAGTTCTGCAACTAAGCCTGAAGGAGATGCAGATGCTAAGAAAAAGCGAAAAGAGATGATCAACGGTACACATGTTGACAATAAGCCTGAGCCGGTGGAGATAAGTGATGTAAATATATCTGATGTAATGGCATCAAATGCGCAGGCTGCGCAGATTATGGATGGAGCTACAGCAGAGGATCTCCAAAGTAGTGATGAGAATAATCTGGCAGATAATGCACTTGAAGCATCAGGTAAAGCTATTTCAGGATTTGACAGGATAGGTGAGATATTGACAGGCGGAAGAGATAAGCTGTATCTGATGGCATATACCACTACTATGTTCAGTTGCTATACAACTAATAGAGAAGCAGGTGGAAATAAAGCTGAGAAGACTCTTTCAGGAGTACCTTTCAGTGAAAAAAACAATGAAGCCTACAGGGCGGAGCAGGAGTATATATTACTGGGAGACCCTAAACTGAAGAACAATGTAGAGGGAGTAAAGACAAGAATATTCGGAGTAAGGTTTTTGCTGAATGCGATATATGCCTATACAAGTGACAGTGCGTTAAAGACAGAAGCACTCACAATGGCTATGACCATTGCAGGAGCTACGGGATTTCTTGTACCTATAGTACAAAACGTACTGCTGCTTGCAGCGGCACTTACTGAGAGTGTATTTGATGTCAACGATCTGGTAGACGGAAAGTCGGTTCCTCTTTATAAAAATCCAAAGGCATGGAGAACAAGATTTGAAAGGATTGGTCAGGCTGTTGCTGAGAGTGCAGCAAGTACATTGTATAAGAAGATGAATGAGTATACAGATGAGACTAAGGAAAGTTTTAATACTACATTAGATAATTATGTAGAAGATATGGTAAATACAACTACAGGTTCTATTATAGCATCAATACAGGCACCTATACAGGAAAAGCTAATTTGGTGTATGACACAGGTGGGAGATGCAAGAGACGGACTTGAAGATAGGCTGAAGAATTCTATTAAGGAATGCTTTGATAAGATGCAGGCTGATATGGAAGCAGAGGTGGCAACAGGTGGACTGGTAGCTAAGGCAAAACTTGAGGCATTTAAATCTATCAATAATAGTGAAAGTCAAGATAAGTTAGTACAGATGATTATGCAAACAACAGGTGTTACGAAGGATAATGTTGATGAAGTAACTAAGAATTTGAATAAAAGCATTGATGATTTTTTTAAAGAAAAAAATAAATCAATGAAAAGTGCTATAAATTCAATAATAGACAAAACTAAGCTTCAAGATAAACTAAAAACAGGTGTTGGAAATGCTTTAGATGCCGCAAACAGTAGCGCACAGGAAGCCATCAATAATAAGATAAATGAGTTCAACAAGGAGTTTGAAGGTGCAGGCGGGGATGCAATGACTATTGGCGAAGGTAAGGACAAGCTTGAGTTGAACGGTTTTGATAAGACTAAGGCATCTACATTTAATATGAGCTATAAGGACTATTTGATGGTATTCCTTGCGATACAGTACTTGATAGATGAAAAGGGTGTTATATGCAGAATGGGAAATCTTATACAGACCAATGCAAGTAAGGAAGGTTCGCTCTACTATGCGGGAGAAGATTTTTCTATGCAGAATGCTTCAGTACTGTTACAGGTAAAAGCCGAAGCACAGATACAGCCTGTATTTTTGCAAATACCAAAGGTCAATAACAATAATGAAAAATTTATTGTGGATGGTAAATTTGGCTATCCGATAGATTATAAGGGAGTACTTGGATATTAAGGAGAAATATATGAAAAATATAAAAATACTGATGATAATGGGTTTATTAGGATTGGTAACTGTGATAGGTAGTGGATGTAGTAAGGCTAATGCTGAAACAGAAGGTAACAGTGTAACTAATGAAAGTATATCAACGGAAAGTAAGAGTGAGAAGGCTGAGAGTACGCCGGTGAGTAAGAAAAAAACAAAAAGGTCGGATTTTAAACAAGAGGCAACATTGGGTACTATCGGTATGATAGATTTGGATGAAGACAGTTCGTTTCCTCAGGCAGGATTTATTGAAACAGATGATCTTGTACTAGGTTTTGATGAAAATAAAGGAGAACTTGCATCTTGTTTTTTCCAAAATGTTTGTGTCAGTCAATATGATGCAGAAAATATTTGGCATGTAGAATACAGTGAAGATCTTGATAAAATCCCATCAGAAATGAAAGGATTGAGTAGCATATGGGATTCATTTTTAAATGATGGAAGAATGTATAATATGCACGGTGAACAGAAGTATGAAGTTATAGTAGATAATACAGAAAAGGTTAGTTATGGAGGAAGAGATTTTATAAGAGAAGAGGGACATATAGATGTCACGAGGAAAGATCCGAACTATACTTATGATCCTGAGTGGGTAAAGACTAAATATATAGCTTATTATTTCTTTAGTCCAAAAGATGCCGGAGCCAGTGCAGTAGATAATACAGCAGGATTTGGTATGGGAATGGCTGTATGGGGAGTTAGACCTGTAGATATGTCAAATGAAGAGGAGGCAAAGAATATGGAAGAAAACTATGAGAAGCTAAAGAAGTCGGCAGAATCCTCAATGTCAGGTCTTACAAGTTTTCAAGAGTATTGGAAGCTTGAAGATTAAACTCTATTAAGGAGAATATATAAAAACACTGATGATAATGGGTTTATTAGGATTGACAAAAGTGATAGGTAGCGGATGTAGTAAGGCTAATGCCGGTACTGAAAACAGTATAAATAGTGAAAGTACTACAAATAAAGAAGACTACCGGAAGCTTGGAAAGTAGTGCGTTAAAGAAGGAGAGCAAAGTTATGGCTAAGGATAAGCAGGAAGGTTTTATTACGGTGGAAGCCAGTCTTATATTGATGATTTTTATTGCGGTGTATATGGCACTTCTTAGTATGTTGAATGTGTATAGAGCATATACAAGCATACAAAACGCTATAGACCAGTCGGCAAAACAAATATCCGAATACTCATATATAGCCAAGAAGCTGGGAGTACACAATATAGGACAGACTGCTTCAAACGATGCCGGAGAGTTTAGCGATAAGACAAAAAAGATGTTGAATACAATACAGGTATTTTTCAATGCCAGTGCGAACGGCCTTGAAAATGCTACAGATGTATCCAACAACATATTGGATGAAAGCTCACAGGCATATCCGGAAGACATAATGGCTCAAATGGAAAATGTGGGAAAGAGTGCACAGGAAATATATGATTCCGGACAGGCGATGTACACATCGGTTACAGACTACTTCTCAGATGAAAAAGCAATATTCAACGGAATATTGGCGGTTATAAAAGACGGAGCATATGATGCGGTGAAGCTGGCGGTAGCGATGCCGATAAGCAGAGCCGTTACAAACAAGTACCTCGCCGGGTTTCCCAAAGGATACTTTGAAAGTCTCGGGGTACAGGGCGGAAAAAACGGAATAAATTACTGGGGATCAAGCTTTTTTCTCGATATGCAAAGTATCGAGATATGCGCCTCATATAAAATGAGGATCCCCCTGCCGTTTGTAGATAAATTTGATTTAAGACTGAAGAATACGGCTTCAACAAGGGCGTGGATAGGCGACGGAAGCTTTAACGAACCGAATGAGGCGGGAGGAAATGTGGCAGGTGCGGCATTGGAAGACGGTGCGGAAGAAAAACCGGGCGAAGAGGACAATTTTGATAATATTACTCCGGTAGTACCTGCGAGCAACAAGTTGAATATCCCTGCATCGGTGTGGGATAAGAATACCAAAGAGCGCGGTGAAGAGATAAGCAACTATGACAATACGGTAGTTAAAAGAAATTTGGATTCAAACGAATTCAAGGATATAAGTATTTTCAATGAAAGTGAGAAATATATTGCAAGAACTCACAGTATGGATACCGATATGATTGAATATCAGGACGGAAGCAAGTTCTTAAGGGCAATAAAAAAAGATATGAAAAGGCTTGAGGGCTTCAGTAAACAGGGAAATATCACACCGGATAAATACAATAAAAAATATTATTATCTGGTGTTAAAGAATAAAGAACTTAGTGTAGATCAGCAAAAGGCTATAGTAGCCGCAACTGAATACGCAAGCAGAAACGGAATAGTGCTGAAACTATATACGACAGAATAGGAGATGGGCGATGGTGAACTTAGTTTTTTGCATAGCATTTATGCTGACTGCGTATATTATTACAATATTTATATATAAAAAAAGATATAATACGAACAATCTGAAACAAAATATAATGTTATTTGTAATTTATCTTTCGGTAGGTATAGCGATAGGAGTTTTATATAAAATATATGCATTTGATATTCTTAAAACTTTTAAAGCATTAGCGATAATTTCTATAACTTTTATAACGGCAGGAATTGACTACAGAGAGAAGATAATACCGAATGAAGCGGTTGTATGCATTATAGCCGTCGCCTGTGTGATGATGATAATAAATGCTTTTACAAACAGTGTGGAAGCATTGGCAATATTTATAGACTCTCTTGTTGCAATGCTTATAGGAGTTGTGTTGTTTGCGGCAAGCAAGGCGATAAGCAAAAACGGAGTCGGAATGGGAGATATAAAGCTTGTAGGAGCACTGGGTCTGTACCTTAGAACATATGCACTTATGGGAGTACTTTTAGTGGCACTTGTATCCATTGCGATATACGGATTGATAAAAGTAATTTCAAAGAAGGCCTGTGTAAAAGATGAGATACCTTTCGGACCGTTTGTGGCTTTCGGAGTGACGGCTTGTATGATATTGGGATTTTAGGAGCGATATATGAATATGAAGAGAATATTGGCACCTATAATAATCTTACTGTTGGTGTTAGGTTGGGGAAATATAATAGGCGGAAATGCCGAAAAATATAAAAGCTATACGGAGCATATGAAAAATGCAAAGACTCTGGAGTCAAAGGAAATCTACATAGACGCCATTGACCAGTATAAGAAGGCACTTGAGTATACAAAGAATAAGTTACCTGTACAGGAAGCCATGTTGGATGATTACCTGAAGCTCAAAAAGTATAACGATTTTGAAAAACAGGGAAACGCCATACTTGAAAGCTATAATTATCCTAAGAATGTAGCAAAAAAAATGACCGACTATTATATAGACAGGAAGCAGACTGTAAATGCACTTAAGCTTGTCAATGCTTATCTTGAAAAGAATGCGGAAGATAAAGATTTTTTGGCACTTCAAGGAAAACTTAGAGGAAGTTGTTCCGAAGTGTATTTCGGAAGTGATGATATAAAGATGTACGGCAACGGTTTTTATGTGTTTGTGGATGACAATAAACAGGGACTTTTAAAGTCTGACGGCAGCGATAAGATAGCGGCTATATATGACAAAATTTATCCGTACGGCAAGGAACCTGAGTACGCTCCGGTATGTAAGGATAATGATTGGTACTATATTGATAAGAACGGATATAAAAAGCTTGCACTTGACTTTAATGTAGAAAGCCTTGGAGTATTCGGCAATAATTTGGCACCTTATTGTAGTGAAGGTAAGTACTCTTATATTGACGCAAATGCAAAAAAGGCAAGCAAAAACACCTATGATTTTGCAAGCGGTTTTGCAGGTAAGAGAGCGGCGGTAAAAAATAATGGCAAATGGGCAATTATAAAGTCGGATTTTTCACAGGTTACAGATTATATATATGACGATGTGGTGTTGGATGAATGCGGATTTGCTACGGCACAGAATGTATACATTGCAAAGCTTGACGGAAAGTACCATATTTTTGGACTTGACGGAAAGGTAAAGAATGGTGAAGGCTTTGATGAAGCGAAGGCCTTTGTATCGGATGAACCTACAGCGGTAAAAAAAGACGGCAAGTGGGGATTTGCAAACAAAAAAGGTGAAGTGGAATTGATTACCGACTACAGTGATGTAAAGCCTTTTTCAAACGGATTTGCGGCGGTATATGACGGAAAAAAGTGGGGTTATATAAACAAAAATAATACTGTAGTTATTGATTTTGAGTTTAATGAAGCGGGCAGCTTTAACAACAGCGGTGTTGCTGTAGTCAGAAAGCCCGGCATAAAATTTATACAACTTGTAAAATAGGAGGTTTTTAATGAAAATCAGACTGGCTTTGGTAGATAGTGATGAGGATTACAGGAAGAGATTGTCAGACTTTTATATTAAAAATTATCATGACAAAATAGAAATAATGACATTTTCTTCATTAGATTCATTTGAGAGCAACAGAGGCAACAAACCTATTGACGTATTGCTTGTATCCGAGGATATTGAAGACGATTTATCGTTCTATACCGAGAAGATGAGCGTGGCGTATCTGTGTGACAGGGATTTGATAGAGAGAAAGAACAATATAAAGGCTGTAAATAAGTTCAAAAAGCCTGAGAAGATATATAAGGAGATTTTAAACATTCTGGCGGATTCATCAAACGGAGATATTGCATATAAGTTCAATGACGGAAACAATACCCTTGTAGAAGTTTTTATGCCTGTAAACGGAGGTGCAGGTGCTACATCACTGGCTATTGCATACGGAAAGAGACTTGCGATGCAGGGTATACCTACTTTGTACTTAAACTTTGAACTTCTGAACACATCCAAACTCTTTATGGACGGTGAGGGCAGTATAGGATTTGATGAAATAATATATGCAATCAAGAGTAAAAAGCAAAATGTTCCGCTGAAGATAGAAAGCAGCGTGGTAAAGAGTAGAGAAGGTCTTGATTTCTTTAATGAGGCTAGAATTGCTCTTGATATGCTTGAGATGAATGATGAAAATATCGAACTTTTGATAAGAGAATTACAGGGAATGGGCAAATACAGGCATATAATTATAGACAGCGACCTATGTATGGGAAGCAGATTGAAACTGTACTCCAAGCTTGCACATAAGATAATTCTTGTATTTGAAGAGAGTGCCATAGGTATGAAGAAAATGTCGGATTTGAACAGAGCTTTGCAGCTGCTTGAAAACGGCGGAAATATCGATATAACCAATAAAATAACCATTATCTGCAATAAGGTAAAAGATGTAAATGCCGTGTCGATACCGGCAGACCTTTCCGTAAGAGAATTTGTAAAGAGATACAATGCAAGTGATGATTTGACAGATGTGTTGAGGCAGGTTTCTTTTTTGGATAATTTGAGATAGGAGGCATATATGTTTAAGAAAAATACAACCGACAAAGGTATTGAGCTTATATATGAAATTGATGAAAATGAAAAAATTGACAATGTAAGTATCGGAATGATGAAAAACAATGATATTGAAGATTTATTTCCTGTAGACATGATAACAAATGATACAAAAACACAGCTTAAGTATCAAGTCGGAAAGTCAAAGAGTCTGAATGAATATATAACGGAGGAACTTACAAAAGAAGAGCTTTTGGCGGTATTTGAAAATATTTGTAAAGATATCAGCTGTATAGAAGAGTATATGCTTTTGGAAGATCAGGTAATATTTGATAATGATTATATATTTGTGGAAGGTAATAATATAAGGCTGATTTTATTACCTATATATAATAGAAGAAATAATGTCAGCGTAAATGTATTTTTTAAAAATCTCTTACTTGATATGATGGTAAATAATGAAAGGGCGGCATATTTTGCATCCGACATAACCAAGCAACTTTCACAGGAAGAAAATTTCTCCTATGACAATTTTTTGAATATGCTTGATGCACTGAAGCAAAAAAGATATATTGAAAAGCCGATTATAAGAAAAGATGAAAGAAGTGATGAGTTCACGGAGAAAAAAGGGCTTGCCGACAGGAAGGTATATAATATAGAAGAAAATATTTCAAAACCGCTACAACAAAGGCAATATCAAGCAAATACCAATTTTGAAAATAATGACAATTCATATAAAAATATATCAATTCCAAATGTCGCAGTGCAGGCTGCAAGTTTTGATAAGCAGCCGCAAAAGGTTGAAAAGAAAAAGGGATTGTTCGGCCTTGGTAAACAAAAGGAAGCACAGGCTTCAAATGAATCAGGATTTGAGAGAAGCAATAACAACAATCTTTTGATTCCGGGCAGAGAAGAACCGTTGAATGTAGGAAGCCAAAGCAAGAAAGAGAAAAAGAAGTTTTCACTGTTTGGCAAAAAGAAGGAGAAGGAAAATAAGCCGATTGAGAGTGTAAAACAGGTTCCTAAGGCTACATACGGTGAGACCACAGTACTACAAAATCCTTCAAATATCGGTGAGACCACATTGCTGGGATTTTCACCTAATATCATAAATTCATTCTTGATATGGAGAAGAACAGGTGAAAAGATAGTGATAGATAAATCTGACTTCAGAATCGGAAGAGAAAAAAATTATGTGGACTTTTGTATAGATGACAACTCTTCGGTCGGAAGAAACCACGCGGAAATAATTCAAAAGGACGGAGCATATTTTATCAGAGATTTAAGGTCACTTAACTTTACCAGAGTGAACGGAGAGAAGGTATCACCGAGTTTGGAAGTGGAACTTTGGGATAATGATGTAATAAGCTTGGCAAATGAAGAGTTTGAATTTCACATAGGATAAGATATGAATTATTTTTTGGCGGCACAGACTGAGGTAGGTTTAAAGAAAAATTGTAATCAAGACAGTGTTATCCTAAAAAGAGCAAAGTTTAAAGGCAGGGAAGTTTGTATTGGGGTCATTTGTGACGGAATGGGCGGACTCTCCTGTGGTGAGTTTGCAAGTAAAAGTATAGTTGAAGCGGTTTCAGACTGGTTTTTACATCAGTACAGCAGGTATAGTGATGTTTGGAATGAAAGTCAAATGAGAACGGATTTTATAAACATCTTAAGCTCCGAAAATGAAGGGCTGCTCTACTATGGTAAAGAGCACGGCATATATCTGGGAACCACCATAACTGCGATACTTTTGGCGGATAATAAGTTTTTTGTCTGCCATGTAGGCGATACCAGACTTTATAAGATATCGGAAAAAGGTATGGTACAGCTGACAAACGACCACACTGTTATCGCAAGAGAGATAGCGGAGGGAAAACTTAGTATAAAGGATGCAAAAAGCGATCCCAGAAGGAATGTACTTTTACAATGTATAGGTGCAACTAAGGATGTAAATCCGGATATCTTTTGCGGAGAGGTAAGAAGCGGAGATATATTATTACTTTGCAGTGACGGCTTCAGACATGAGATAAGCGAAAAGGAAATCCTAAAGGCAATTAAAGGATGTGATAATTCAAAGCTTAATGAAAGACTGAGAGCGTTGATAGACTTAAATCTTAAAAGGAGAGAACAGGATAATATTTCTGCAGCTTTGATAAAGGTAAAGTAGGTGAGATATGTTGGAGATTGGCAGCCTTTTAGACGGTAAATATAAGATTTTAAACAAAATCGGACAGGGCGGTATGAGTATTGTTTATCTGGCTATGAACGAAAAAGCCAATAAACAGTGGGCTATAAAGGAAATGAGAAAGGAAAAGAACAAAAATTGTGAGGTAATGAGACAGAGTCTTATCACCGAAACAAATCTCCTAAAAGAGCTCAAGCACCCATACCTGCCAAGTATTGCGGATATAATTGAAAATGAAGATACAATAATAATTGTAATGGACTATGTGGAAGGCAGAGCGTTATCCGATATTTTATCAGAAAAAGGTACTATTGATGAAGCGAGTGTGGTAGAGTATGCAATTCAATTATGTGATGTACTTGACTATCTGCATTCGCAAAATCCTCCGATAATATACAGAGATTTGAAGCCTTCAAATATAATTTTAAAGCCTGACGGCAAGATAACTTTGATAGATTTCGGAACGGCAAGGAGATATAACTATGACAGTATTTCAGATACCACCTGTCTTGGAACTATCGGATATGCCGCACCTGAGCAGTTTGCAGGTGAAAATCTGAGGCAGACGGATGCAAGGACCGATATATACAATCTCGGTGCGACCATGTATCATCTTCTGACAGGTGTGAATCCGTCAGAGCCTCCGTATGAGCTTTATCCTATCAGAAAATGGGATGAGAGACTTTCAGACGGACTTGAAAAGATAATACTCAGAGCCACAAGAAAGGACCCTGAAAGAAGGTTTGAAAACTGCAAAGAGATGGCGTATGCACTTAAGCATTACAAAGATCTTGACGACTCATATATAAGGAGGCAAAAAAAGAAGATATTCCTTTTTGCAGCTACAATTACGATTTCCGCTTCAAGCTTTTTTGTCGCAATGGCGGCAAACGGAATGGAAAAAAGAGAAATATCCAAGGTCTACAACAATTATTTATCTGAAGCTACACTGACTATAGCGTCGGATAAAAACAAAAATGATATTGACGGCAGAGTTTTAAAACTTTTAAACGATGCCGTAAATATAGCACCACAAAAAACAGAGGCATATATAAGGATGCTTGATTATTACTGTGAAAGCGGACAAACCGGAAACGGACTTAGGGTGCTTTCCTCAATGATTGCATCAGGGAAAGGAGAACTTGAAAAAAATGATGACATAATGATGAAAATGGGACAGATATATTTTCTTGGGAACAGTAAAGATGCCGACTTTGATGTGGATTACGGCACCGCTGCAAGATATTTTGATAAGGTGGACACAAAAAAATACCCACAGGCCAAGTATTATTCTTCACTTTCAAGAGCTCTGTCGGAGATAGGCAGTGACAGTGAAACGATAGTTAAGGATATGAACAATATTGATGAGTATTTGAATACGGGGGTAAAGGAGGAGGAAAAGGTAGAAATATATACCACATTATCAAAGATATACAGAGCAAATGCTTATACTATACAAAAGTCGGGTGAAAAGCCTTTTGACAAATCTATTGAACTTTTGGATAAGGCAAACGAGATATTGAAAAGTCCTTATATAGAAAGTGAAATAAAGGAAAAGTATTTGCCGGAAGTGTACTTCGGATTGGCGGATGCCTACTACAGAAGAGCAAATATTGATTTGCAGGATAAAAGAGCAAAAGAAGATCTGTATGAAGCTGTCACATACTACGATCAATACCTGATATTTGCTACAAATACACAGTCCATTCTGTTTGAAAACAGGATAGGAGATATCTATAGAACTCTTGGAGAATATAACAGGGCGGCGGATAAATACAAGGATATAATAAAAAAATATCCTGATGATGCTACAGCTTATATAAGTCTTTCCACGATGTTACTTATAGATATGAAGGATGTGAATTCTTCTGTGGAAGTCTACAAAAAAGCAAGTGTTTTGCCTGATATAGAGTCAAATTCAAATTTTGTTTCATTGAAGAATAAATTACAAAATGTCGGAGGCATCTGATGCATAGAATATTGTATTACAGCGGAATTTTTACAGGGAGTATAACTTTTATAATAAGCTTTATCATCTGGTTTAAGCTTGGTATAAGAAAGGCGTTCAAAGATACCATAAACTACGGTTCAAAGAAGAGATGGTCTGTGGATGCCGGTATGCAAAATAAGACAATGCCTCTCAGAAAGACAGGTTCAGGCAGACTGTTTGCAGGCAAAGCGGTAAGAAAAATAAACGATTACAGTGTGCAAAATAAGCATAAAGAAATCACAGAGACTGTTCTTTTGGAAAATTATCACGGTCAGGAATTAAAAGATATCAAAAAAGATATCAATTTTGAAATTATTGAAGAAATAAATTTAATAGCAGGGGGTAGATAGTTTTATGAATGTTAGAAGTAGGAAGGTGATGGCGGTAATTGTTTGTATCTGCTTTATGATACAAATTATTTTTAGATCTTTTAGTTTTGATTCAATGGCTACTCCTTCAAATACGGTAATAGCGTTGATTTTTAGAGATACAAACGGCTATCATATAAGAAATATTTCATCATTTTTAGAAAGCGACGGCACTATAACAATGCCTACACCGAGAGACCTCGGAGATACAAATGATGAGAGCTATTCCAATTGGAGTCCTGTACTTATAGAGAACTCCTTTGATAATGTAAAAAAGGTGATAATGAACGGCGGACACCTTGATATTGAAGACTATGATGTATCAAATCCTCCGACACTTGCAACATCATCCGTTGCAACACCTTCACTTGCTACAAGTGCAAATTCCCAAAGAACGGATATTGTGATAAGAAGCGGATTCTTACCGCTTACAAATGAAGAAAGTGAAAATGCAAATATCACAATATACAGAAGTAATGTATTATTCGGTATCGGAAGTACGGTACATATTGCAAGAAGAGGCAGACTGAATGTTATCAGTGACGGTATGAAGCAGTTTGTATCAAAAAACGGCAACAAAAATCAGATTTTCTTCTTGGCAGTACAGCCGCCGGTTGAGGAAGTACCTGAGAGTACTCCTAATGAAGTGCCCGGAATTACACTGTCTACCGAAGAGAGCAGACCGGCTACAAGGGCAGAGAATAATACTGTAGGTGAAGTATCAAACAATGCCGAAAACACAGGAAGCAGTAGAATTGACAGCAATATTGGTACAACTGATATCCGTACACAGAGCACCAATCACTCTACAGGTTCATCAAATGTAAGAACCAATGTGTCGTCAACAAGTGAAAGAACCAATACAACTCAAAGTAGCAATGTGAGTGTACAAAATTCTTCAAATACTCAGGGCAGTGATACACGAAGTGAAAATATACAAAGCGGTAATACTCAGAGCACAAATACAGTCGAAAACAATGTACAAAACAATGCAAGCAGCATACAAAGTGAGAGAGTATTTACACCTATGGGTAACGGAAGCGGACATAGTACCTACAGCAGTGTAAAGCCAAGAGTAAGTATACACAATGAAAGCAACCAAAATAACGGTTTCCTGAATACAAAGTCCACATCTGTAAATGTAAGCGATGACAACTTCAATGCCGATAATTATTCAGTACTGGTATATAAGAATGTAGGCGGAAAAGAAGTATTGTCAAATGCAAGATATTCATGGAGTCAGGAAGGCGGCAATCACAAGGCAAATATTTTATTTGATGATGACGGAGAATACAGAATTTCTGTTGTAAAGAATAATGCCAAGTCACAAGATGATAAAGTAAAGTTTGAGCAAAAAGTGAATGTGGATTCCACAGCGCCGTATATCACCATAACCGGTGTAGAGGATTTGACGGCAAATGCAAGGACTGTTTCACCTGTAGTAAAATACAGTGATGTAAATATTGATTTGTCAAAATCAAAGATTACTTTGACATCCGTTGCTGACGGAAAGGTAATAGAGCTTTTATATAAGGCAAAGAAACAGGGCAGCGGATATGTTCTTAATCTTGACCCTATATATATTGACGACAACTATGTACTTACCGTAACCATATATGATATGGCGGGAAATGTTACAGAAAAGAAAGTCAATTTCTCAGTGAATAAAAACGGTGCAACATTTAAGTTTAAACCGGAAGAGCTTGTAGGTGGATATACAAATAAGCCTTTTACACCAAGTATCGAGGTTTGGAACACTGATGAAATCTCTATAGTTTCAGCCACAATAAACGGTATGGACGAACCTTATGAGTTTGTAGGCGGTGAACTTAAATTCTTAAACCCTATAAATAAAGACGGCAAGTATGTATTTAACCTTGAGGTCAGCGATACGGCAGGTAACAAGTCTTCGATGAAGCCTGTAGAAGTTATCTATGATGCTACAAAACCGGTATGTATAATAAACGGAGTTAAGGAGGGCGAAAGCTATGAGGGAAGTGTAAATATTATTTTAAGCACCGAACTGCCGGGAGATGAGATATCATCCGTTTGGCTTGACGATAAGCTTTTATCCTCAAATGAGTATAAGATAAATAACGGTAAGGTTGAAATTGTTGCAGATACCAAGGGAAGTCACACCCTTAAGGTACAGGCAAAGGATAAGGCCGGAAACTTAAGCGAAATTGAGACGGTGAACTTTGAGATAAAGGTTCCGAATGTGAAATTATCTTCAATTTCTCTACTGCCTTGGGCGGCAGTCTTACTCGGATTGTCACTCGGATTCGGCGTTATCTTAGTATATAAGAAGCGTAAAAAAGGTGACGAAGCATAAAATTTTGCAATTACCATTTTTAAGAAAAATATATTTATTGAAAAAGCTATACAACTATGCTAAAATAATTTCGCATAAAGCTTGTTGTCGGTTATCGACATAGAAGGAGAATGTTTATGAAGCATGTTGTTACTTTAAATGAGAAAACTCTTAAAGAGAGCTTAAAGCGTGGTGGTTGTGGTGAGTGCCAGACTTCTTGTCAGTCAGCTTGCAAGACATCTTGTACAGTTGGAAACCAGGGCTGTGAAAACCCTAACAGATAAGACGCTTGTATCAAACCCCCTTTTCGGTCATTGACTGTTAAGGGGGATTTTCGCGTTGTACTATTTGCTTTGTAATAGAAAGAGGAATAATTTGTTACACCAGTATAAGAATAACGGATATAATATAGTATTGGATGTCAATTCAGGTTCGGTCCATGTAGTGGATGAGCTGATGTATGATGCAATGGCTGTCGGAGAGAAGCTTATAGGTGAGATAGAAGCGCCTATAAAGCTTGACGATGAGACAAAAGCCAATATAAAAGATGCTCTTATTGACAAATACAGCGAAAAAGAGATAGATGAGGCTGTAGCCGATATACAGGAGCTTATAGATGCTGAGGAGCTCTATACAAAGGATACCTATGAGCTGTATATCAATGATTTCAAAGAGAGAGAGACTGTAGTAAAGGCACTTTGTCTGCATATTGCTCACGACTGTAATCTGGCATGTAAGTACTGCTTTGCGGAAGAAGGCGAGTACCACGGCCGAAGAGCTTTGATGAGTTATGATGTAGGTAAAAGAGCGCTGGATTTCCTTGTTGCAAATTCAGGCAACAGAAAGAATCTTGAAGTGGATTTCTTCGGCGGTGAGCCGCTTATGAACTGGCAGGTCGTAAAGGACCTTGTAAAGTACGGAAGAAGTCTTGAGGAGCCGAACAATAAAAAATTCAGATTCACAATAACTACAAACGGTATGCTTTTGAATGACGAAATCATGGATTTTTGCAATAAAGAGATGTCAAATGTGGTACTCAGTCTTGACGGCAGAAAAGAAGTAAACGATGCTATGCGTCCTACCAGAGGAGGCAAGGGAAGCTATGATACTATAGTTCCTAAGTTTGTAAAGTTTGCAAAGAGCAGAGGCACCAAGGATTATTATATCAGAGGTACTTTTACAAGAAATAATCTTGAATTTTCAAAGGATGTAATTCACTTTGCGGACCTCGGATTTAAGCAGACAAGTATGGAGCCTGTTGTAGGCGAAGAGAGTGAAACTTACGCCATCAAAGCTGAAGATATTCCTAAGATTATGGAAGAATATGATAAGCTTGCGGTAGAGTATATCAAGAGAAAGAAGGAAGGAAGAGGATTTAATTTCTTCCACTTTAATATAGATTTGACTCAAGGACCATGTGTTGCAAAGAGACTTTCAGGTTGCGGATCGGGTACGGAGTATCTGGCTGTAACACCTTGGGGAGATTTATATCCATGTCATCAGTTTGTAGGTAAGGATGAGTTCTTACTTGGAAACGTGTTTGACGGTCTTAAAAGAAAAGACATCAGCAATGAGTTTAAGCTGTGCAATGTTTATGCCAAGCCTAAGTGTAAAGATTGCTATGCAAGATTTTATTGCAGTGGCGGCTGTGCTGCAAATTCATACAGCTTCCACGGATCTATTACAGATACTTATGATATCGGTTGCGAACTTCAAAAAAAGAGAATTGAATGTGCAATAATGATAAAAGCAGCGTTAGCTGGGTAAAATAGGAGAAGATAATGAAGGACAATAAGCAAAAGGGCTTAACCTCTCTCTTTATCACATTTGTAGTTTTGGCATTTTTAGGTTTTCTGGCTTTCAATGTTTTGCAAAGCGGAAAACACAGCAATGTAACCAAAGTGTCACATACTGCTGAAGAAACTACTATAACAAGCGCAGAGTCTTCTGCGGCGGGAGAGAGCAAAGAGAGTGCATCAAGCGTTGAGAGCACTAAAGCCGATGAAAGTTCGTCGGCAGGTGAAACTAAGGCAAATACCGAGAGTTCACAAGCTGAGCCCGGCAAAGAATCAGAGAGTGCAAATGAGAGCAAAACTGATGAGAGCGGCAAAACTTCCAAGTTCGGTATGGGAAAGATTAAACTCGGACTTGATTTGGCAGGTGGTGTAAGTATCACTTATCAAACAGTGGAGAAGAACCCTTCCGATGAGGATATGGCGGATACCATCTATAAATTACAGCAGAGAGTTCAAAACTACTCAACAGAGGCTGAAGTTTACAGAGAGGGAACAAACAGAATAAATATTGATATTCCGGGTGTATCGGATGCCAACGCCATCTTGGATGAACTTGGAAAACCGGGTTCATTGGTATTTTTGGATCCGCAGGGAAATACCGTACTTACAGGCGACCAGGTGGCAACAGCCAAAGCCGGTATCGTAGATAACAACGGTAAGAGCGAGTATGTTGTATCACTTACATTTACAGATGAAGGATCAAAGGCTTTTGCAGAGGCTACAGCAAAGCTTATCGGTCAGAGAATTGCAATTGTCTATGACAATGTAGTGTATTCAAACCCTACAGTTCAGACGGCAATTACAGGCGGTAATGCACAGATTACAGGTATGACTTCATATGATGAAGCAAAGAATCTTGCATCTACTATTCGTATAGGTTCACTTTCACTTGAGCTTGAAGAGCTTAGAAGTAATGTTGTAGGAGCAAAGCTCGGACAGACAGCCATATCTACAAGTATGAAAGCTGCAGTAGTAGGCTTTGTGGTTTTGGCGGCATTCATGATCGGAATATTCCTACTTCCGGGTGCGGCATCTGTACTTGCGCTTGCACTTTATATCATACTTGAAGTTCTTTTGCTGTCGGCATTTGAAATCACGCTGACGCTTCCGGGTATAGCGGGTATCATACTGTCGATTGGTATGGCGGTGGATGCCAATGTTATTATCTTTACAAGAATAAAAGAAGAGATTGCACTTGGAAAGAGTGTATATGAGTCCATCAACTCAGGATTTAAGAAGGCTCTTTCAGCAATCATTGACGGTAACGTTACCACACTTATAGCTGCGGCAGTGCTTTATATTCGCGGTTCGGGTACTGTAAAGGGATTTGCACAGACACTTGCGCTCGGTATTATCCTTTCAATGTTTACCGCACTCTTTGTTACAAAGTTTATACTTAAGGCTTTCTATAATGTAGGTCTTGACGATGCGAAGTTCTACGGCAAGAAGCCGAAGAGAGAGCCGATTAACTTTGTCGGAATGAGAAAGATTACTCTGAGTATTGCGGCTGCCATACTTATAATAGGAGTAATATTTGCAGGAATTAACAAGTCTAAGATCGGCGGATTCTTCAACTACGGACTTGACTTTAAGGGCGGTACATCAACAAATGTTACATTTGATAAGGATTACAGCCTTGAAGAGATTTCAAAGGATATCGTACCTGTAGTTGAATCTGTAACCGGTGAGGCCGGAACTCAGACTCAGAAGGTACAGGGTACAAATCAGGTAATTATAAAGACAAGATCACTTTCACTTGATGAAAGAGAGAAGTTAAATAAGGCACTTGCAGACAAGTTCGGTGTAGATGCCGAAAAGATTACTGCAGAGTCAATATCAGGTGCGGTAAGTTCAGAGATGAAAAAGGATGCTGTAGTGGCAACAGTGCTTGCGACAATCCTTATGCTTATCTATATCTGGGTAAGATTCAGAGACTTCAGTTTTGCTGCAGGTTCAATACTTGCACTTTTACATGACGTATTTGTAGTTATAGCTTGTTATGCAATATTCCGTTGGAGTGTAGGTTCCACATTTATCGCATGTATACTTACAATCCTCGGATACTCAATCAATGCAACCATAGTTATATTTGACAGAATAAGAGAGAATAAGGCTATCTTGCCTAGGTCAACTTCTAAGGAAGAACTTATCAACATAAGTGTTACGGAGACACTTACAAGAAGTATTTATTCTTCACTTACAACATTTATAACTATATTCATACTGTTCCTTATGGGAGTTTCTTCAATCAGAGAGTTTGCATTGCCGATTATGGTCGGAATAGTTGCAGGTACATATTCTTCAGTATTCTTATCAAGTGTCTTCTGGTATATACTTAGCAATAAGTTTGACAAGAAGATAGAAGAGAAGAAGGCTGAGAATGCCAAGAAGAAGAAAAAGACTAAAAAAGTCGAAATAAATAAAGACAGCAACGGTGCTGTAGTTTAGGTATTTTATGAAATATGAGATAAAGGCTTTGGACAAAAAAGCTAAAAGTGCCACTATGGAGACGGTCCACGGTACGCTAGAGACTCCGCTCTTTATGAATGTAGGTACCGTGGCGGCCATAAAGGGTGCCGTATCCACCGACGACCTTAAGGAAATAGGTTGTCAGGTGGAGCTTTCAAATACTTATCACCTGCACGTAAGGACAGGTGATAAGCTTATTAAAGAATTCGGCGGTTTGCATGAGTTTATGCACTGGGATAGACCGATACTTACGGATTCGGGCGGCTTTCAGGTGTTCTCACTTGCAAAACTGAGAAAAATTAAGGAAGAAGGAGTAAACTTCAATTCACATATAGACGGCAGAAAGATTTTTATGGGACCTGAGGAGAGTATGCAGATACAGTCAAACCTCGGCTCCACAATAGCTATGGCGTTTGATGAATGTCCTCCGGCACTTGCCGAAAGAAAGTATATAGAAGCTTCAGTGGCCCGTACTACAAGGTGGCTGCAAAGGTGTAAGACGGAGATGGAAAGACTGAACTCTTTGGAGGATACGATTAACAAAGAGCAGCTTTTATTTGCTATCAATCAGGGCGGAATCCTTGACGATGTAAGGATTGCACACGCCAAGGAGATAAGCGACATGGATCTTGACGGCTATGCTATAGGCGGTCTGGCGGTAGGTGAAAGTCATGAGGAGATGTATCATATCTTGGATGTTACTGTAGAACATTTGCCACAGAACAAGCCTACATATCTTATGGGCGTAGGAACTCCTATAAATATTCTTGGGGCTGTGGAAAGAGGAGTGGACTTTTTTGACTGTGTATACCCGAGCAGAAACGGCAGGCACGGCCATGTATACACAAATCACGGAAAGTTAAATCTTTTTAATAAGAAGTTTGAGTTAGATAAGAGACCTATAGAAGAGGGATGCACTTGTCCTGCTTGCAGATCCTATTCAAGAGGTTATATCAGGCATCTTTTGAAAGCAAATGAAATGCTCGGTATGCGTCTTTGTGTATTGCACAATCTTTATTTCTATAATACAATGATGAGTGAGATTCGCACAGCTATACGCGAAGGCAGATATACAGAATATAAAAATAATAAAATAAGAACAATGCTTGAGGGTTAAAGAGGAGAATTATGAATATTTTAGCGGCAGCAAATGCAGGTGGAGGTTTTGGAGTAGGTGCTTTTGCGATGTATGTTGTGTTCATTGCAGCAATTTTTTACTTTATGGCTTATAGACCTAATAAGAAGGAAAAGGCTAAACAGGCTGAACTTTTTGCAAGTCTTGAAGTCGGTGATACTGTAGAGACTTCAGCAGGTTTTTATGGCGTCTTGATTGATATTACAGATGATACTGTAATAGTTGAGTTCGGAAATAACAAGAATTGTCGTATTCCGATGAGAAAAGATGCTATTATAAAAAATGAGAAAAGTGAGTAAAATCTAAGCACATCTTCGGATGTGCTTTTTTTGGAAAGGCGGATATGGACAGTTATATAGTACTGGATTTGGAGTGGAATCAAAGTCCGAACGGCAGAGAATACAGCAACAAAGATCTTCCCTTTGAAATAATAGAAATAGGAGCCTTAAAACTTAATTGTGATTTGGAAATAGTCGATGAATTTCACAGAGTGGTAAAACCTACAGTGTACAAGAAGATGCATTTTAAGGTGCATGAGGTGGTGCAGATAGGTATCGGAGAGCTTAAGAGAAAGGGTGTACCCTTTGTAGAGGCTATAAATGATTTTTACAGATTTTGCGAGATAGATGACAGAAATAAAAAAAAGATAATTTGCACCTGGGGAAACCTTGACCTTGTGGAGCTTCAGAGAAATATAAAGTTTTACGGCGTGGAAAACAAGTTTGAATATCCGCTTTTTTATTATGATCTTCAAAAGCTTTTCAATATCAGATACCCTAACGGCGAACAGGATCGGATACCTCTTGAAAGAGCCGTGCATATGCTGGGTATTGATATAAGAAGACCGTTCCACCACGCCTTTGATGATGCTTACTATACGGCGAGGGTAATGCAGAGAATGGACTTTTGGCCTGTAAGCGAGTACTATTCACTGGATTATTACCGTGTACCGAGAAATCCTGAGGAAGAGATTTATTTACACTTTTCAGGTTACTCAAAGTTTGTATCCACACTGTTTGATACAAAGGAGGAGGCTATATCCGATAAGCACAACTCAGACCTTATCTGTGACAGATGTAACAGGATGTTAAAGAAAAAGATAAAGTGGTTTTCTACAAATCAAAGAAACTACTACTGTATAGGTATCTGTCCGGAGCACGGATATGTCAAAGGCAAGATAAGAGTAAGAAAAAACGACGGCAAATACTATGTGATAAAGACCACAAAGGTGGTGGATGCGGATGTGTTTGAAGAAGTAAGGCAAAAGTATGAGGAAAGCAAGATAAAGAAAATTATAAAGAGCAGAAGAAGAAATGCCTATAATATGGGAGATGTCTAATTGGAAAAAGAAACTGTTGTAAGAAAGATAGATAATAAAGATATAGAAGAATTGTATCATGATGATAGTATAAAATTGGCGGCGGATATAATAAAGTCCGGCGGATTGGTGGCATTCCCTACAGAAACCGTATACGGTCTGGGTGCAGACGCATTTTTGGAAGAGGCTGCAAAAAAGATATATGCCGCAAAGGGCAGACCGAGTGACAATCCGCTGATAGTACATATTGCAAATGTAAATGATGTTGAAAATATTGCAAAGGACATACCCGATATTTTCTACACACTTGCAAAAAAGTACTGGCCGGGTCCTATGACCATAGTCTTGAAAAAAAGAGATATTATTCCTTACGCCACAAGCGGCGGTCTGGACACTGTAGCTGTAAGGCTTCCAAGTAATGATATAGCAAGGGCTCTTATAGAGGTAGCAGGAGTACCTATAGCAGCACCGAGTGCAAATACCTCAGGCCGGCCTTCACCTACAAAGGCAAGCCATGTATTTGAAGATATGAACGGCAAAATAGATATGATAATAGACGGGGGTGCGGTAGGTATAGGTGTGGAGTCAACCATCATAGACCTTACATCGGATATACCTACACTCCTTAGACCGGGTGCTGTTACTCTTGAGATGTTAAGAAAGACTTGTGAAAGGGTGGATGTAGACCCTGCCATAGAGCATTTACTTACAGGAAGTGAGGCTCCGAAGGCTCCGGGAATGAAGTATAAGCACTATGCTCCGAAGGCGGATATGAAGCTTGTAAGAGGAGATGAGCGCGCGGTTTTAAGGTATATGAAAGATAGGATAAAAGACTGTGACAAAAAAACGGCTTTGCTTACCGTAGATGAACATAAGAAAGATTTGGAAGCGGAGGCAAAAGGAAAGAAAGGCATAAATATTTTAAGCCTCGGAAGTATAAAAAATCCCGACAGTATTGCACACAATCTTTTTGATATCCTAAGAAAATGTGATGAGCTGGGTGTAGAGTACATACTTTCCGAAGTCTTTGATGAAAACGGAATAGGAAAGGCGATAATGAACAGATTAAAAAAGGCTGCAGGTTTTGAAATAATTGATGTAAGGTGAATTATGAGCGAGAAAAGAGAAGATTATATAAATTGGGACGAGTACTTTATAGGCGTGGCTAAGCTCAGTGCGAAAAGGTCTAAGGACCCTAACACACAGGTAGGTGCCTGTATAGTAAGTGAGGACAATAAGATACTTTCAATGGGCTATAACGGTTTTCCAAGGGGATGCTCGGATGAGGAGTTTCCGTGGGGAAAGGACCTTGAACTCAGCGACCCTTACAATGCAAAGTATTTATACTCCACACATAGTGAGCTTAATGCCATATTGAACTACAGAGGCGGCTCACTTGAGGGCAGCAAGATATATGTTACACTTTTTCCTTGCAATGAATGTGCAAAGGCTATAATACAGGCAGGGATAAAGACCATTATATATGAAGACGACAAGTATGCAAACAGCCCTTCTGTCAGAGCAAGTAAAAGGATGTTGAATGCGGCAGGAGTAAGGTACTATGAATATCAACCAAGCGGTAGAAAAATAGAGATAACGGTATGACGGACAAGAGATTACAAAATATATTGGATAAACTGGATGAAGCATACGGCACTGAAAAGAAGATGTATTTGGAGTACAATACTCCGTGGCAGCTTCTTTTTGCCACTATTTTGAGTGCACAGTGTACAGATGCGAGGGTAAATATAGTTACAAGAGACCTCTATAAAAAATATGACAGCCTTGAAAAGTTTGCTGAGGCAAGTGTGGAGGAGATGGAAAAAGATATTCATTCCATAGGCTTTTATCACAGTAAGGCAAGAAATCTGATAGCCTGTGCAAGAAAGTTGCTTTCAGATTTTAACGGGGAGGTTCCAAGCGACCTTGAGAGTCTTTTAAGTTTGCCGGGTGTGGGAAGAAAGACCGCCAATGTAATAAGAGGAAATATCTTTGATATGCCCAGTATTGTGGTAGACACACATGTAAAGAGAATTACAAAAAAGCTTGGGCTTACAGAAAGTGACGACCCTGTAAAGATAGAGTTTGAGCTTATGGAGATTTTGCCCAAAGACCACTGGATACTGTGGAATACCGACCTCATAACACTTGGAAGAACTATATGCATTGCAAGAAGAGAAAAATGTGATATCTGCTTTTTGAGAGAGGATTGCCCGAGTGCGAAGGTATGAGAATTACGGATTATGTAGCAATTGACCTTGAGACTACGGGAGTGAGTGTTTCAAAGGATAAGATAATAGAAGTCGGACTTATAAAGGTGAAAGATTTTCATATTGTGGAGATGTTTTCCTGTATAATAAATCCGAATATGCCTGTGAGTGATGAAATTTTAAATCTAACCGGAATAGATGAAGATGAAATAAAGTCTGCAAAATATATACAGGATGTAATCGGAGAGATAGTGGAGTTTTGTGAGGGCTTTGATTTGCTGGGACACAATACCATATTTGATTACAGCTTTGTAAGAAAAGAAGCAAATAATGCAGGGCTTGATTTTGAAAAGAGAGGTATTGATACATATAAGCTTTGTAAGAAAATATTACCTCCGGATGTAAAGAAAAATCTGACTGATGCCTGTGCTTATTTCGGAATAGAGAGAAAACATATGCACAGGGCATTTTCAGATGCTTATTTTACACATATGCTGTATCAAAGTATACTGAGGTACTGCCCGGAGCTTGAATGTGACACCGAAATGATGAAAGTAAAGCTGAAAAAGTTTATTCCTATCAGAAAAAGAACAAAAGAGGACTTGCAGAAATTACTAAAGTGTCATAGAATTGTTTGCAAGGTAAATATCGACTTGCTTTCAGAGTCTGAAGCCAAGCGAATGATAGACAAAATTTTATCTCAAAAAGAAAAGAGGTTTATATGAAGAATAATAAAAGGCGAATTGTTTCGATAGTAATAGTTGCAATATTAGTTCTGGCAATGGTAGTTCCGGTAGTAGTTTCAGCATTGGTTAAGTGAGAGGATGATGGGAATTGAGAAAGAAAACAGGTAATATAGCGGTCGCAATTGCAGCATTTATGGCAGTTGCAGGCTTGGGAATAAGCAGTGGAGCAGGTAGAGTAGATGTATTGGCTGCAAATCCTCAGACAAAAGCTGAGAAAGCAAACAGTGACGATTCAAAAAAAGATGATAAGTCCGCTGACAAAAAGGCTACACAAAGTGGGGCATCAGAAGAAACCACAGCCGCACCTGAGACTACAGCCGAGGGAGAGAATAAGGATGAAGCAGGAAGCGCCGGAATACAGGCTGAGAAAAGACTTCCAAAGGGCTTCAGTATAGAAGGACTTGGAGAAAACATATCCACATTGGATGCGTTAAGTAACGCACTTAATTCATTGCAAGAGAAAGCGGATGCAAAAAAGTTTGTTTTGGATGTAAAGGGAGAAAAGCTTGAGAGCAGCTTTGCAGAGCTTGGAGCCAATATATCCAATAAAGAATTTATATTGTCGGAGGCTGAGAAGTTTACCACAGGAAATATGCTTGAGAGATTTGCAAAAAGCTCAGAGTTGCTTGAAAAACCTGAGAATATCACTCCCGATATAGAATTTAATGATGACGCGGTTAAGTCGTTTTTGAAAAATGCCAACAGGAAAAACCCCGATGCGCCTGTAGATGCGACTATAAAGAGGGTGAACGGTGCTTTTGAGATAACTCCTGAGAAGGAAGGCTATGCAATAGATGCCGACTCTACAGTGGA
This sequence comes from uncultured Lachnoanaerobaculum sp., assembly GCF_938015485.1. Classification (GTDB taxonomy): domain Bacteria; phylum Bacillota; class Clostridia; order Lachnospirales; family Lachnospiraceae; genus Lachnoanaerobaculum. The sequence goes on from NZ_CALLVU010000113.1 coordinate 36,394, forward strand.
AAAGCTTAAAGATGCCGTTTTAAAGGATAAAGAAGAGACTATAGTGGCGGATGTTACCAAGCAAAAGCCGAGTGTTACGGCTGAGGAGCTTAGCAACATCAAGGATGTACTTGGAACATTTACCACAAACTATTCATCATCCACATCTGAGAGAGCCACAAATATTGCGGTAGGTACTGCAAAGATGGACGGCGTACTTTTGATGCCGGGTGAGACATTATCAGGATATGAAAGAATGCAGCCCTTTACTATAAATAACGGTTATAAGATGGCTAAGGCATACCAAAACGGTCTTGTAATAGACAGCGTAGGCGGTGGAGCCTGCCAGATAGCAACCACACTTTATCAGGCTGCTCTTAGAGCAGAGATAACTATTACAGAGAGAAAGAACCACTCTATGATTGTCGGATATGTACAACCGAGCGGGGATGCGGCAATAGCGGGAGATTATAAAGACATCAAAGTTACAAACAACAGAAAGACTCCTATATATGTGGAGGCTATAACATCCGGAAGAGATGTCACATTTACTATTTGGGGTAAAGAGGACAGACCGGCAGGAAGAACCATAGAGTTTGTATCTGAGGTACTCAGTGAGACTCCGAAGGGTAAGACATATATAGATGATAATTCCAAATCAAAGGGATATATAAAGAAGGAGTCTGACGGACATAAGGGAAGAGTTTCAAAGCTGTGGAAAATTGTAAAGGAAAACGGTGTTGAAGTAAGTAAAGACTTGATTTCAAGTGACACTTACAGAAAAGCGGATGATATATATATAAGAGGTACAAGAAGTACGGCGCCTGCCGCACCTGCACCTGTCGCGCCTGCACCGTCAGAGACACAGGCATCCGAGTCTGATAATTCAGGACCTGCAGATACTCAGGCACCGCCGGAGACACAGGCACCTGATGTAAGTCAGGGACCGGCTTTCGATCCGAACCTGAATCCGGGACAGTAATGAAAAGATATATAATATTTTGCGGATATGCGGGACTTAAAGGTTCTCTGAAAATAATAGAGAGCCGATATGACGAACTTGTAGGATATTTTAATAAGATATATTTAGACAGTGTAGCCTGTCATATTCAATACAGAGGTTATTATGGGAGATATTTATCTCCCATAAATAATGATAGACCTGATATTAAGCCTGTAGATATAAACAGTATATTTGCAGGCTTTAGAGGTAACATAGAAGATGTGACGGAGGGCGGTATACTTGATACATTGTACAATTTTGCAAAGTCACATAGATGCGGATTTGAAATAGAGATGAAAAAAATACCTGCCGTTCAGATCTGTATTGAGGTTTGTGAGTACTTCGGGCTTAATATATACAGACTTTTAACAGACGGAAAGCTTATAATGACCGACGATCCTATAGCTGATTGCAAGTACTTAAAAGATAACGGTATATCAGCAGAGATAATAGGTCATTTAAGCAAGGGACTTGATAAGGCGATAGTGGATAAAGAAGTCACGGAGTATGTCAACAGACCTACTGAAGATGAAATTTTTAAGGTGATAAAATATGAGAGAGAAGATATTATCGGTAATTGAGAAAAACTCCAGAATTGATATTGAAGAACTGGCTATTTTGCTGGGTGAAGATGAGACAGCCATTGCAAATGAGATAGCGGATATGGAAAAAGAAGGTGTGATATGCGGTTATCACACACTTATAAACTGGGACAAAACAAATAATGAGAAGGTGAATGCACTTATTGAGGTAAGAGTCACACCTCAAAAGGGAATGGGATTTGACAATATTGCAGAGAGAATCTATCAGTTTTCAGAGGTAAATGCGGTATATTTGATGAGCGGTTCATTTGACTTTACCGTATTTATTGAGGGCAGAACAATGAGAGATGTGGCACAGTTTGTATCGGACAAGCTTGCACCTATGGATTCCGTACTTTCTACAGCCACACATTTTGTGCTTAAGAAATATAAGGACCATGGAACCATACTGTCTGCAAAGAAAAAAGATGAGAGGCAACTTATAACACCATGAGAGATCCGTTATCAAATACAATAAAATCAATAAAGCCTTCGGGTATCAGAAAATTCTTCGACATAGTAAATACTATGGAAGATGCCATATCACTCGGTGTAGGCGAGCCTGATTTTGAAACACCTTATTTTATCAGAGATGCAGGTATATATTCTCTTGAAAAGGGTAGGACATTCTACACATCAAACTCAGGTCTTATGGAGCTTAGAGAGGAGATAAGAAACTATCTTATAAGAAAACTCGGTGTGGAATATGACCCTAAGAGTGAAATGATTATCACTGTAGGCGGAAGTGAGGGCATCGATATTGCTCTGAGGGCAATGCTTGACAGAGATGATGAAGTACTGATACCGCAGCCTTCGTATGTATCATATGTACCTTGTACAATACTTGCAGGCGGAAAGCCTGTAATAATAGAATTAAAGGCTGAAGACGGATTTAAGCTGAAGGCAAGTCAGATACTTGAAAAAGTAACCGATAAGACAAAGATACTTATACTGCCTTTCCCGAACAATCCTACAGGTTCGATATTAAATATGGACGAGCTTAGAGAGATTGCAAAGGTATGTATTGCAAAGGACTTATATGTAATTTCCGATGAGATATACTGTGAGCTGACATATGAGGGTGAGCATGCTTCTATAGTACAGATAGAGGGTATGAAGGAGAGAACCGTTTTGATAAACGGTTTTTCAAAGTCATATGCGATGACAGGTTGGAGACTTGGATATGCTACAGGACCTAAGGAGATTATTTCACAGATGACCAAAATTCATCAGTATGCCATTATGTGTGCACCTACCACAAGTCAGTATGCGGCTATAGAGGCACTTGCACATGGTGATTCCGATGTGGCAAGGATGAGAGAGTCATATAATCAAAGAAGAAGATACCTGCTTCACAGATTTGATGAGCTTGGAATGACATGCTTTGAACCGCAGGGAGCATTCTATGTATTCCCAAGTATAAAAAGATTCGGGATGAGTTCGGAGGAGTTTGCGACAAGACTTCTTGAAGAGCAAAAGATTGCGATAGTACCGGGAACGGCTTTCGGTGAATGTGGCGAAGGCTATGTGAGAGTTTCATATGCATATTCTATGGAAAGATTAAAGGAAGCACTTTCAAGGATTGAAAAGTTTGTGAGGAGCCTTTGATGAATATTGTATTACTTGAACCTGAGATACCCGACAATACCGGAAATATCGGAAGAAGCTGTGTGGCGACGAATACAAGGTTACATCTGATAGAGCCTCTGGGCTTTAAAATAAATGAAAAACGAATCAAGAGAGCCGGTATGGACTACTGGGCAAAACTTGATGTCACCGTCTATTCAGATCTTGAGGATTTCTATGAGAAAAATCCGAAGGCAAGAGAGCATATGTATTTTGCCACTACCAAGGCACATCATACATATAAGGATGTGGTATATGACAGTGATGAATATATAATGTTCGGCAAGGAGAGTGCGGGAATCCCTGAAGAAATACTTGCCGAGAATGAAGAAAACTGTATAAGGATACCTATGTGGGGAGATATAAGAAGCCTGAATTTATCAAATTCGGTAGCTATAATACTGTATGAGGCACTTTCACAGCACGGCTTTGAAAAAATGCAACTTACAGGTGAACTGCATAGACTTACATACAAATAAAAAATACTCCGAAACCAAGCGGCTTCGGAGTATTTTTAATACTGTTAGTGCTTCTCATACAGATAATCATCATTTTTCTTTGGCGGTTTTTCATTCAGGTTGCCCACGTCAAAGGTAGTCTCATCCGAGATATCGTTTTCATTGTTTTGTCTCTCATCAACCGGAATATCGTTTACCTCAGTTCCTTCGGCGGAAATAAGCTTGGTCTGATTGATTTCACTGTTGTTAAAGTCCACCGCACCTTGATTTCCGGCAGTATCTGAAACATATGCCTTTATACCGTAGGTATCAAAATCAAAAGTGGCCCTGCCTTCGTCCTTATCAAGTTTTGTAGGCAATATCTTTTTGTCATTGCTGTCTATCGCATATATATTGTCATAGTCGATATCGGAATGTGTGTCCTCGAAGGTTATATTCAGTTCACCCTTTTTTACAAGCTGCGCAAATATGGTCGGAGCGGTCGAGTCTATCTTGTCAATCTTTTCATATATAGTCTGTGACATAGTATTAAGATTGGTTGCCACCACCTCCAAAGTACCGTTTTTTGTAGCTGTAGCCTCATATGTATTTCCGTTTTTTGTAAAGGAGAGCGGCTCATTGTCAAGCATCATAGTGAAACTTTTTAAAGGGAAAAAGCTTTTTTGTACCACCTTGATGTCAACAGTTTTTGAGTTCTCCACCGACTCTACAGAAACTTCAAACTTAGGCTGTGATGTAACTGCAAAAAATATGATTACATTTACGAATATAAATGCTATTATATACTTGAGTTTTGAAAACCTCCTTTTTTTAGGTTTTTCATTTACATTGGTTTCATCTGCCATAGATAATCCTCACTTTCACTTGTACAAGCAATCTTTGACTAGAATAGCAGACTTAAAATAAAACTTCAAGTTAAAATTTGCATAATAGTAATATAAGAAAATAAAGGAGTTGTTATGATAGAAAAAGCGGTGAAATTTGCTACAAAGGCACATAAAGGTCAGTTTAGAAAAGGAACTAAAATACCTTATATCACACACCCGCTTGAGGTATGTTCGATAGTATCACTGATGACAGACGATATAGATGTAAGATGTGCGGCGCTGCTTCATGATACCGTGGAGGATACGTCTGTGACTGTTGAAGATATTAGAGAGAATTTCGGCGAAAGAGTGGCAGCTCTTGTAAGTAAGGAATCGGAAGATAAGTCAAAGTCATGGATTGAGAGAAAGACACATACATTGGAGCATTTGAAAAAGGAATGTATTGAGATCAAAATGATAACCTTGGGAGACAAGCTGTCAAATATGAGAGCCTCCGCCAGAGATTTTTTGGCTTTTGGAGATGAATTTTTATTAAAGTTCAATGAAAAGGACAAGGTAAAGCAGGGTATGTACTATTTCGGCATACTGGATTCTATAGAAGAGTTGAAGAACTACGTGTTTTATAAGGAGTATGAGAAACTCTGTAATTTTGTATTTGGAGATGTGAAAGAGAAGATATGAGAGACGGTTTTGTAAGAGTTGCAAGTGTAACACCCGATATCAGAGTATGTGCTGTAACATACAATAAGGAAAATATAAAAAAGGCGATTGAAAAAGAGTGGGAAAATAAAAGTAAAATCATAGTGTTTCCCGAGCTTTGCCTTACAGGCTATACCTGCAATGACTTATTTTTTCAAGATATACTGATCAGTGAAGCAAAGAAAGCTTTAAAGGAGATTGTAGAGTTTACATCAGGTCATAAGTCTGTTGTATTTATCGGCCTGCCGCTTGAGTTTAAGGGTAAGCTTTACAATGTTGTTGCGGCAATATCCGATGGTGTGCTTTTAGGTTTTATAAACAAGCTGAACTTGCCGAACTACGGCGAGTTCTACGAGGAGAGATACTTTAACAGAGGTTTTGAGGAGCCTGTATGGGTGGATTTTTTTGACAATGTGGTGCCTATGGGAGCAAATATACTCTTTGAGTGCACCAACTTTCAGGGGCTTACAATCGCAGGTGAAATCTGTGAGGACCTTTGGGTGGCCAATCCTCCAAGTGTATCTCATGCACTTGCAGGTGCAAATGTTATTATAAACGCTTCGGCATCAAACGATATAGTAGGTAAGAAGGCTTACAGAGATCTGCTGATAAGCAATCAGTCAAAGAAACTTGTATGCGGCTATATCTATGCCAATGCAGGTGAGGGTGAGTCCACACAGGATCTTGTATTCGGAGGTCAGGACATTATTGCTGAAAACGGTAAGATATTGGCGGAAAGCAACAGATTCAAAAATGAGGCTGTGAGAATTGAGATAGATATCAACAGGTTGAATTTGGAGAGAAGAAAGCAGACTACTTTTAAGACCTGTGATGATGAGGGGTATTTTAAGGCGGAGTTTGAGCTTGATATAGAAGAACTTGAACTTGAAAGAATCTTTGACCCTAAGCCTTTTGTACCGGACGATCCTACAAAGAGGAGTGAAAGATGTGAGGAAATACTTACAATACAGGCACTCGGACTGAAGAAGAGATTGGTTCACACAGGTATAAAAAATGTGGTACTCGGAATTTCGGGAGGTCTTGACTCCACGCTGGCGCTTTTGGTCTGTGTAAAGACATTTGAGATGTTGGGACTTGATAAGAGCGGAATAAAGGCTGTTACAATGCCCGGTTTCGGAACTACGGACAGGACATATAATAATGCCTGTGAACTTACAAAGAGCTTAGGTGCAAGTCTTGAAGAGATTTCCATTGTAGAGTCTATAAAGAGGCATTTTATTGATATAAAGCATGATATAAATGTGAAGGATGTCACATATGAGAATGCACAGGCAAGAGAGAGAACTCAGATTTTGATGGATATTGCAAACAGGGATAACGGACTTGTGGTAGGAACCGGAGATTTGTCTGAACTGGTACTTGGTTGGGCTACATATAACGGCGACCATATGTCGATGTACGGCGTGAACGCTTCCATACCGAAGACATTGGTAAGACATCTGGTAAATTACTATGCCGATACTCTGAGCAATAAAAAGATTGCGGATATACTTTATGATATTTTGGATACACCTGTATCGCCTGAGCTTTTGCCGCCTGAAAACGGTGAGATAGCACAAAAGACCGAGGATTTGGTGGGACCTTATGAGCTACATGATTTCTTTTTATACAATGTATTAAGATTCGGATTTATGCCGTCAAAGATATACAGAATGGCAAAAGCGGCATTTGATAAAGAGTATGATGATGAGGCTGTACTTAAGTGGCTTAAGGTGTTTTATAAGAGATTCTTTGCACAGCAGTTTAAGAGGTCAACTTTGCCTGACGGGCCTAAGGTGGGAAGTATAGCCGTATCTCCGAGAGGCGACTTAAGGATGCCGAGCGATGCAAGCAGATACCTTTGGGAGCAGGATTTGGAGAATATAAAATGATTACTTCCACATCCAACAAAAAGATAAAAGAGCTTGTAGCAATGGTCAAAAAAAACAGTGTCGGTAAGAAAAAGAATGCCTACATTATAGAAGGAATCAGGATGTTTTGTGAACTGAAACCTGAAGAGATACTCGAGGTTTTTGTCAGCGAAAGCTTTGAAAATGAAAATAGAAGCTTACTGAAAAATATTTTTCCCGAGTATGAGACTGTAAGTGACAGAGTATTTGACTCCATATCCGATACCAAGACACCTCAGGGAGTTTTGGCGGTTGCAAAAAGAAAAGAGTATACACTTGAGAGTATATTAAAAAATGCCCAAGCACCGTTTAGTTTGTTGATACTTGACGGCCTACAAGACCCCGGAAATCTGGGTACATTGGTCAGAGCCGGAGAAGGCGCCGGAGTAAGCGGCATTATTA
>NZ_CALLVU010000114.1 GCF_938015485.1 uncultured Lachnoanaerobaculum sp.
AAGAAACATTCAGAATAGAAAAAAATAAAAATGAATTAGAAAATACAGTATATAAAATTCAATATTTAATAACAATTTCAAACTTAGGAGAAATACCAGGATATGCAACAGAAATTATAGACTATGTACCAACAGGATTAAAATTCAATCCAGCAGATAATCCAAAATGGAAAAAAATTGATGGAAGAATAGTAAATAAAGAATTAAAAAATGAAATAATAAATCCTGGAGAGTCAAAAACTACGACAATAACATTAACATGGTCAGAAGAAAATGAAAATTCAAAATTAATGTCAAATTCAGCAGAGATAGGTCAAGCCACAAATAATAGTAATACGCCTGACATTAATTCAACTCCAAATAACAATAATGATAAAGAAAATGATCAAGATAGCGCAGATGTTATAATAATCAAAAAAGAAAAAAATACTAAAGCAATTATAATAATTACAATAATAGCAATTTTAATTGTAATAATAGGAACAATTATAATCAAAAAATTTGTAATTAAATAAGGAGAAATATGAATCAGATATTGAGAGAAGGTTCAAATTTAAATAGAATAGCACCAAGATATGGAATAGATCCAAGAGGCACAAACAAATTAGCATTAAATAAAAGTGTAAAGATGTTTGCAATTATCATATTAATATTTGGAATTGCAATGATATCAATGGGAGTATATGGAAAGCTAACAGAAAAGCCAAAACAAATTGATCAACAACTTGAAATAAGAGAATCAAAACAAGGTAGCAAAGTAACATTAAAAATATCATCTGGAAAACCAGTAAGGCTAGTAGCATACAAATGGAATGAAGGCGAATCAACAGCAATTCAAGGAAATAATAAACTAAATATTGAACAAATCATAACAATTCCACAAGGAAATAATATATTAAAAATAACAGTAACAGATTATTATGGAAATGAAAGAGATTATCAAAAACAATATATAAAGAAATCAAATGATAGCCAAAATCCAGAAATTACAATTACACAAGATGAAACAGACAAAAGAAAAATTAAAATAACAGCAAAAGATGATACACAATTATCATATTTAACCTATGAATGGGATAAATATAGAGAAATATCAACAAATGGTTCATCAACACAAAACTTGGAAATAACTACAAGAGGAAAACAAGAAAAAGTATTATTCGATAAAGGAAAGAAAGAATACACATTTTCTTTAGATATACCAGCAGGAAACAATATTTTAGTAATAGAAGCATCAGACAGTGAAGAAAATATAGAAACATTAAAGAAAGCAATAAAAGGACTAATAGTACCAGAAGTAGAATTATCAAGCAAAAATGGAACTTTGAATATAAAAGCTACAGATGAAATAGGAATATCAAAAATAGAAGTAAATGTTGATGGATCTATTTCAAATACAGGAGACACACCTTTAAATCTTAAAGAAGTAAATACCTCAATGGATGTTGGCAAAACAAAACATAAAATAATAGTAACTGTAATAAATGTGCAAGGACAACAAAAAGTTAAAGAAATTGAAACAGGAGCTTAGTACAAATGAAAGATATATATATATTGGATAATGATGAAACAATATTTAATGATTTGACATCAGAATTTAAAAAAGATCATGGAATAAAATTAAAAAGATTCAATCAATCAGAATTTAAAGTAATTTTAAAACATATTCCAGACATTTTATTAATAAATGAAGACTGCTTAAGCTGTGATCTAATAGATTTAGCAAAAGTTATAAGAAGTGACGAAAACAATTCAATAACACCAATTATAGTAATTTCATCAAATACAGATGTAAATCATGAAATAAAAATATTAAATACCATCAATTTCAAAAAGAGCATGAAGTACAATCCCTTTGCTTATCTTAGAAGTGAAAAAGACATACTCAAATTGGTACAGACAATCATTGCAAACACCAAGGGCGAGGGAGAAAAAGCAGGTGAAGATTTTTGGGTGAAAGCCGAGAAACTTTACTATACAGCACTTATCGGATACATTTTCTATGAAGCTCCAAGAGAAGAAAAGAACTTTGCAACTCTCCTTGATATGATCGATGCGTCTGAGGTCAGAGAAGATGACGAAACATACATGAATCCGATAGACAGACTCTTTGAAGCATTGGAAAAGAAAGAGCCTACACACTTTGCAGTGAAGCAATACCGAAAATATAAACTTGCTGCCGGAAAAACAGCGAAAAGTATATTGATTAGCTGTGGTGCAAGGCTTGCTCCCTTTGATATTCAGGAACTTAGGGACTTGATGAAAGAAGATGAACTGGAGCTTGATACACTCGGAGATAGAAAGACTGCCCTCTTTGTTATTATCTCCGATACCGATGATACCTTTAACTTTGTGGTATCAATTATGTACTCACAGCTATTTAATCTTTTATGTGATAAAGCCGATGATGTATATGGTGGAAGATTGCCAGTTCATGTAAGATGCCTACTTGATGAGTTTGCAAATATCGGCTTAATTCCAAAGTTTGAAAAGCTGATTGCCACAATCCGAAGCCGAGAGATTTCAGCAAGTATTATATTGCAGGCACAATCTCAGTTAAAGGCAATCTACAAAGATAATGCCGACACGATTGTAGGTAACTGTGATAGTACTCTATTCTTAGGTGGGAAAGAGAAAACAACTCTAAAAGAGCTTTCCGAAACACTGGGAAAAGAAACCATCGACCTTTACAACACTTCGGAAACAAGAAGTAATCAAAAGAGCTTTGGACTGAATTACTAAAAGACCGGTAAAGAGCTGATGAGCCAAGACGAAATAACCGTTATGGACGGCAGCAAATGTATCTTTCAACTTCGTGGCGTCCGCCCTTTCCTATCGGATAAATTCGATATTACAAAGCATAAAAATTATAAACTCTTGGAGGACTATGATAAGAAGAATGTCTTTGATATAGAGGGGTATATGAAAAGACGGGGCAAAGCCAAGCTGAATAAGGATACGGTTATTACAAGGGTATAGGAAAAATCGGAACTGTTTGAAATAAGCATAATTCGGTATAACAATAAGCAAAAGAAGATCGGAGGGATTTTTATTGAATGACAAGGAACTGATTGGAAAAGTTCATTCATCAATGAATCAGCAATTAAAAAAAAGAGGCTATGCTACGGCGGTGGATGTCCTGATGGATTTGGAAATACTTTTAAAGGTCAATTATGAGTGTTGGAGAAATGGACAAGTTCCATATTTGAAAAAAGTATGTAATATCAATCTTAAAAAGCTGTCCACAATCCTACATGAGATGAGAGTTTATGCCAAAAAAGGAAATTTAAAGCCTTCCCTTTGTGTATATAAGAAATGGGCGGTTAAGAAAAAGAACGGGCAAGGGAAAAAGCCTGTTATTAAATTACGGTTTAGCAAAAACGGTTCTGAAGATATTGAAAAATGGTATGCCACTCACTTTGTAGACACGAAGAAGATAGAAAAGATGAAAGAAGAAAAACAAGTAAATAACAGTGATGATAAGCAGTAAGTCTAAAAATAGATTTGCTGCTTTTTTCATATAAACATCAGGAGGATAAGATGACAAGGATTAGAAGTCCCACTTTTAAGAGAAAATTTTATAGAATAAACACTTTGTGATTGAGAAGAATTTTTTCAGTCGCTTTTTTAATTTTGGAGGAAAAAATGAATAAAGAAATGATTAGTATTAACGCCAATCTCATCAAGGAGCCGACTTTTGGAAGCTTCATGAAAGATGACAAAGAGGTACAGGTTGCAAACTTTACTCTTGCCAAAGGATATGGCAAAGGAAAAGAGTATATCAACTGTGCTGCTTATGGCGATAAGGCAGAGGCAGTCAGAGAGTTTAAGGAGGATGACTTCATTCACATCTATGGCTACTTCAGTAAAAGAGTTAAAAACGGCAAGACTTATAAGAATTTCATTGTAATGTCTTGCAACAAAATCGAAAAGAAAGAAGAGAACGAGGAGGAATAAATCATGGAATTTTTCGCACAGGCAGTAAATGTATTAAAGATTTTAGTTATGGCAGTAGGAGCAGGACTTGGAGCATGGGGTGTTATCAACCTGATGGAAGGTTATGGTAACGACAATCCTGGAGCGAAGTCTCAGGGTATCAAGCAATTGATGGCGGGCGGAGGTATTGTCCTTATCGGACTTAAGCTTATCCCACTTCTTGCAAATGTCTTAAAGTAAGGAGATAGCCTATGTTTGGGATTTTCGACAAGATAGAAGAGTTTTTCAAAGACCTTCTGCTCGGCGGAATCCAGGCAAACTTGGAAGATATGTTCCTTGACATCAACAATCAAGTCGGAAAGATGGCAACGGATGTGGGACAAACGCCTATGGGCTGGAACTCGGAAGTATTTAGCTTTATCAAAAGCATAAACGACTCTGTGATTATCCCGATTGCAGGGCTGATTATTACGGCAGTGCTTTGCATTGAACTCATCAACATGGTTATGCAAAAGAACAATATGCACGACACGGATACTTTCGAGTTCTTTAAATACATCATCAAGATGTGGATTGCCGTATGGCTTGTATCTCACGCCTTTGATTTTTCAATGGCGGTATTTGATGTCGCACAAAATCTGGTGAACAAGGCGGCAGGAGTGATTAACACTTCTGCTGTTGTTACCGGAGATGAAATTGTGGCGATGGTAGATGGCTTAAAAGAAAAAGGCTTAGGAGAGTTGCTCGGCATACTTCTTGAAACATCAATGGTAAAACTTGCAATACAGGCGGTTTCAATCGTCATTATGCTTGTAGTTTACGGAAGAATGTTTGAGATATATATCTACGCATCGGTTTCCGCAATACCCTTTGCCACAATGGGAAATAAAGAGTGGGGGCAAATTGGAAATAATTATATAAAAGGTTTGTTCGCACTTGGATTACAAGGACTGTTTTTAATGGTTTGCTTCGGCATATACGCCGTTCTAATAAAAACGATAGAAATTACAGATATTCACGCAAGCATCTTTGCCGTACTTGGCTATTCGGTGCTGCTTGGCTTAATGCTTCTAAAGAGCGGAACACTTGCTAAAAGCGTGATGAATGCACATTAAGGAGGAAAAAATATATGAGAAAAAATATTTGTATGTACGGTATTGCGGCAGTTTCACTTATTGGAATTGTAACGGCTGCTGTTTTCGAAAAGAGGTTCAGAAAGAAGATTAAAAGAGAAATTTCCGACATCAAAATGTTTCAAAGCGTGGAAAATGACTTTCTAAATCGCCACAGCAAAATAGTGGCAGAGGAGCTTGAAGAGATAAGAGATGAAATCGGCACTGTCTATGAGCATTTTGAGGAAATAGAAAATATCAGAAACTGTGGGAGGTAAGCTATGGCGTATGTACCAATCCCAAAAGATTTAAAGAAAGTTAAGACAAAGGTGGCTTTCAATTTAACAAGAAGACAGCTTATCGGATTTTCGGTAGCGGCACTTGTAGGCATTCCAACTTATCTTTTTATGAGAAAGTTTGTGCCGAACGATATAGCGATTATTTTCCTGATTGTAGCGACCTTGCCAATCTTTTTTATAACGCTGTTTGAAAAGGACGGACTGACATTTGAAAAATATTTTAAGTACATCTACTTGCACAAATTTTATCAGCCCGGTAAGAGAGTGAGAAGGGAGGTTTACCTTGAACAAGAAAAGAAAAATACAGCAGATAAGCTTAGAAAAAAATCAAAAAATCTTAGCACAAAACAAGAAAAATCTAAGAAGCGAGAAGACGGGAAAGGGAAAGAAAAATAAATCTTTTCTTGATCTTATTCTGAAAAAAGAAGCGAAAAGATTTACGGTTGAAGACACTATTCCGTATCTTAGAATGCTAAAAAGTGGTATTTGTCAGCTTGACGAAAAGCATTTTAATAAGTGCATTGCCTTTCAGGACATAAACTATCAGCTTGCCTTAGAGGAAGATAAAGACCTTATCTTTAATCAGTTTGCCAATGTCTTAAATTCATTTGATCCGAGTGTAGATATTGAGTTTTCGTATATCAATCAGCTTGGAAGAAATAATGAACTGAAAGCTGCCATTCAAATTCCCGATAAAAATGACGGATATGACGATATTCGCCTTGAGTTTCGTGAAATGCTTAAAAGTCAGCTTGCCAAGGGTAATAACGGACTTAAAAAATCCAAATATATCACTTTTGGGGTAGAAGCGGATAATTTAGAACAGGCTACGGTAAAGCTTGAAAGACTGGAGCTTGATATTCTGTCCAATCTAAAAAATATGGGAGTTAGAGCCGAGGGCTTAACGGGAGAAGAAAGACTGAAAGTCTTACACGATATATTAAATCCCGATAAGCTCTTTTCTTTTTCCTACAAAGACTTAAAGCCAAGGGAAAGCACAAAGACGGTAATTACACCGGATAGCTTTAACTTTATCCCAAGCAAATACTTTAAGTTCGGTAAATTCATCGGAGCCGTCAGTCATCTTCAAATCCTTGCAAGTGAGCTTTCGGACAGAATGCTTGCAGAGTTTTTAGATATAGATGACAACATCAATATTTCCTTTCATATCAAAGCGGTTGAGCAGACGGAAGCCATCAAGATGGTTAAAAGGAAGAATACCGACATCGACAAGATGAAAATCGAGGAGAACAAAAAGGCGGTTCGATCAGGCTATGATATGGATATACTTCCAAGCGACCTTATCACTTACGGCGATAATATCAAGTTGCTTCTAAAGGACTTACAAACAAGAGATGAGCGTATGTTTATCGTAACGATTGTCTTTATGAACTTTGCAAGGACGGTGCAAAAACTTGACTCGACACTTTCACAGATTTCATCAATCGCAAGCAGGCATAACTGCAAGCTGAAACGCTTAGATCATAGTCAAGAGCAGGGATTTGTGAGCGTGCTTCCGCTTGGAGTAAACAAAGTGGAAATAGATAGAGGACTTACCTCATCATCTACTGCTGTATTTTTACCATTTACAACAGAAGAGCTTTTCATTAACTCAAGTAACAGCCTTTATTATGGGCTGAACGCTCTAAGTCATAACCTTATTATGGCAGATAGAAAAAAGCTTAAGAATCCGAATGGTTTGATACTGGGAACACCGGGTTCTGGTAAATCTTTTGCAGCAAAAAGAGAAATGGCAAATGCCATTTTAACAACGGACGATGATGTTATTATCTGTGATCCCGAGGGAGAGTACGGAAATCTCGTTAAACAGTTTAACGGCGAGGTTATTAAGGTCAGTGCCAAGAGTAAGGACTTTCTCAATCCCCTTGATATAAACATGAACTACGGAGATGGAGATGCACCGCTCAAGGATAAGGCAAACTTCATTATGAGTATGCTTGAGCTTGTAGTTGGCGGAAGCGGTCTTACGGCGGAAGAAAAGTCTGTTATTGACAGGTGCTTACCGAAAATCTATGAAAAGTATTTTAACGAACCCGAATCGAAAAATATGCCTATCTTACAAGACTTATACGATATGCTAAAAAATCAGGAAGAAAAGGTCGGTAAAAAGCTTGCAACGGAGATGGAAATCTATGTATCAGGCTCTCTTAATGTCTTTAATCATCAGTCCAATGTGGACTTAGACAAACAGCTCATCTGCTTTGATATTAAGGAGCTTGGAACGCAGCTTAAAAAGATAGGAATGCTTGTTATTCAAGATCAGGTCTGGAACAAGGTGTCAAGAAATAGAAATACCGGCAAAAGCACAAGGTATTACATTGATGAGTTCCACTTGCTTTTAAAAGATGAGCAGACTTCGCAGTATTCTGTGGAAATCTGGAAGAGGTTTCGTAAATGGGGCGGTATTCCGACAGGAATTACGCAGAATGTAAAGGATCTTCTTGCCAGTAAAGAGATTGAAAATATCTTTGACAATACGGATTTTATCCTGATGCTGAATCAGGCAACCGGCGATAGAGATTGGCTTGTAGTAAAACTTAAAATCTCAAAAGACCAGGAGAAATTCGTTACCAATTCAAGAGCAGGCGAGGGGCTTATTTTCTTTGGAAATACCATTGTTCCCTTTGTAGACAACTTCCCGAAAGACACAATCCTCTATCAGAAGATGACAACGAAGCCTGAAGAAATGAGGTAGTGTCTATGAGCAAAAAAAGAAAGCGAGATTTGAATGAAAGGATAAAAGCAAAAGAAGAAGCGAGCGTTAACGGAAATGACGGTCTGATTGATGCTTCGGGCAGTAAACGAAAGGTTGGGGATGATTATAGGAATAAGTTAACTAAAGATGAGAACAGATTTGACGAGAAGCTTCATGAAAAGGAAAGTAAGAGAATTACTGAAGCCTCTGATACAAGCCTAAGTAATAAAAGCAAAAACGCCATTAAGCGAAATCTTAAAAATGCTGAAGCAAAATCTGAAACCGGCAGTGAAAAAGTATCGGCAACATCGGATTATCAAACGGAAGTCAAAGAAAATCGTATTTACGATCCGCTTGCCAAAGACCAGGACGGAGATGGCGTAGCAGACAGATACGATACCGACTTTAGAGATAGTGAAATATCCTATGAGCCTTTATCAAATAAGAAGTCTAAGCTTCATGAAATGCAGAAGAAAGCGATTAAACGCAAGAATTATTCTGATGATATTTTTACAAGAAAAGGAGCAGAAGACAAAACCATAAAGGATACCATTTCAAAGACGGAAGAAAGCACCAAGGCTTCAAGCGGTAAAAAGGTCGCAGAAGATAGAGCAAAGAAAAATAGACTCTATAACCGCCATAATAAAGAAACTTTGCTTGGAGCAAGTGCTATATCCGTTGCAAGGGCAAGTGATATGGCAAGTCGCTATTTATCTACAGGAAGCGATGAAAATAAGGGTGTAGAAGCTGCCGAAAAAGGTCTTGATACATCATCTAAGCTTATTCACGGAATTAAGAATTATTCGGATAAAAGGCGAATGAAAAAGTCCTACGACTTATCCGAAAACAGCCTTCGTGTACGAAAGAAAAAGTCAAAGCTTGAATTTCGGGAAGCCAAAGAGGAAATTAAAAAGAATGATGAATATAAAAAGGCTTCGGCATATAAGAAATTCCAAAAGAGAAAGCAGATGAAAGCTGCCATAAACGGCAGCAATCAGACAAGAATCAGAGACAGAATTAAAAAAGGCGTGATTGATACACTGAAAGGCTCTAAGGAGCTGATTGTTAAAAAGGCGAAGGGTGTCTTGCTTATTCTGATTGGGATTATTTTTCTTGGAACATTCGTCATTCAGTTTTCAGGCGGAGCAATGTCGGGAGTTGTGAACTCTACAAGTAGCGTTTTAACGACTTCTTATTTGTCAAGTGAGGAACAGCTCAAAGGGATAAATCAGTATTTCTCAGGTCTTGAAAATGATTTGTATGACAAAATTGAAAATGTCGAAAGTGATTATCCGGGATATGACGAATACATCGTCAATCAGAACGGCTTTATCGGACACAATGTCCATGAGCTTTTATCGTATATCACGGCAAGGTTTGGGGAAGTTAAAAATCTTTCGGAAGTTCGAGGAATTTTGGATGGGCTTTTTAATGATATGTATAAGCTTTCCTATGATGAAGAAATTGAAATCAGATATAGGACAGTTACAGAAATCTATACCGATGAAGATGGAAATGAGTATACCGAAAGTCATGAAGAGCCTTATGAGTATAAAAAACTCATTGTAACCCTCGATAAAAAAGAGATGGACAGCATTATAAGGGAAGTCTTTGCTGAGTATCCCGACAATTTAAAGCACTATGAAGCCTTATTCCTTGCTCAAGGAAATATGGCGGAAATCTTCGGTAATACCGACCTGATAAATTCTCTTGGAGGTGTCGGCAATGGTGCTGAATATGAAGCTTCAAGCGAGGTGCAAAAGAAAATAGTAGATGCCGCCTTTATTACTCCATCGCCTGGTCCCGGCTGGTGTGCCATGTGGGTATCACAGGTCTATCAGAACGCAGGGCTTGGATATATCGGAGGAAACGCTAATGATATGTATCGAAACTATACCTTTACATCAGACAGGTCAAAACTAAAAGTTGGAATGCTTGTTGCAGTGGAAAGCAGTAGTAGCGGAAGCACGGCAGGGCTTACCTATGGTCATGTAGGTATTTATATCGGAGACGGAAAGGTAATTGATAATATCGGTCATATAAGAGTAACTACTTTAGATGATTGGATAGCGACTTTTTGTAAGCATCATCCTGTCGGATACGGTTTTCCGCCGAATGTAATAGGGCATTAGAAAGGAAGGTAAAAATGTGGGAAAAGAACTATACATCGTAAAAAACAAAATACAAAAGTTGAAAGCAAAGAAGGCTCTGATTGATGAACAATTGGAGCCTTTATTCATTCGTGAGGAAGAACTTGAAAATGAGGAAATCGTAGCGATTTGTAGAAAGAACAACATCACAATCGGTGATTTGATGGCAAAGGTAAATAAACAAAAAGCTGAAATGAAAAAGGAGAAGACAAATGAAAACCAGTTTGAAAAAGAATAAGAAGTTTTGGACGGCAGCACTTGCAGTGATTGTAAGTATTAGCTGCATTTTAGGTCTTTGGACAGTTGTTTATGCCAAGGAGCAAAAGACAGAAGTTCCTACAAAAAATGAAGCCGTTCAAACGGAAGTGGAAGTTAATGTAAAATACATCTTTGAAGATGAAAAGGTCTTTAAGGAAGAAAAGATTAAGGCTGAAAAAGGACAGCTTCTTGATAGCGGGGATCTTCCGATACTCCCCGATGATATGAAATTCATTGATGAGTTTCTATTTTATGAAGTAAAGGGCGATGGAAATGATGAAATTATCCGTAAGGTAGCAAAGGTAGAGCTTAAGAATAAAGAAACGCAGACGGAGGAAGAAAAGCCAAAGCAAGATGAAAGTACGCAAACAGAAACTCCAAAGACTGAAGATAAAGGCACACAGACGGAGCTTTCTAAAGTGGATATTTCCAAGATGGAAAAAGAGGCTAAGGAGCTTCAGGATAAACTTGATAAATTAAATGGCGAAATCAAGGATAAAGATAAGTTAAGCGATAAGCAGAAAGAAAAAATAAAAGACCTTGAAGATGAGATTGACAGCCTTAAAGAGAAAGCAAAAAAGAATAAGGGAAATAAGGACTTATCAGAAGATATGAAAAAGGAGATGGATAAGCTGACTGAAAAGGTGAAAGAGCTTGAGAAAAAGGCTACTGAAACCAATAAAGCTCCTGTAACATCGCAGTCAGTTACACCGATTAGCCCGATTTCAGGAATTAAGACAAGCTCTGGTATTTCTCCTCAAATGCCACAAACTTCTGTAAGCAGTTCAGGAAAAGGATCGTCTGATACGGTAAGCTCAGGGAACACTACAAAGGATACAAGTAGAGCGGAAACAAAGGAAAAAGAAAAGGAAGTTCGCTATCCTAATAAGCTGACACCAAAGGCTCCTGCTAATAACAACAGTCAGGATTCATCTATGGATAGTACAAACAAGACTGTAAATACCAATAAGGGAGTAGCTTCAGCACCTTCAAAGGCAAGAGGAACTGTTACGGAAAATAAGGACAATACAAATAAGGACTATCCGATTCATCATGGAGATGAAAAGGAAGTTGATATGTATTCAGCCGATGCAAGGCAGTTCATTACCTTTCAAACAAAAAACGGTAAGACCTTTTATCTTATCATCAACCACGATGAGGATAGTGAGAATGTAATGCTTTTAACGGAAGTATCTGAAGACGATCTTCTAAATATGGTTGAAAAGAAAGAAACACCGAAGCAGTAAATTACCAAAGATGAGCCTGTAAAGGAAGAAGTAAAGCCTGAGAAAAAAGAAGAAAAGAGTGATTTAGGCACATATATTCTTTTGGCTCTTGTAGTAGCAGGTGCTTTAGGCGGCGGATATTATTTCAAGGTTATAAAGAAGAAAGAGAAAGAGGAACTTGAAAATCTTGAAGAAGAGGACGATTTTTTCTCAGAAGCTGAGGAGTATGAGGAAAGTGAAGCTTCTGAAACAGAAGATATTTAATGTATAAAGTATTGTGAGATTTGCTGCCATTGACTATTTGCACCAAATATTATATAATATTTGGTGCAAAGGAGGTGGCATATCAGGTGAATTATAAGCAGAAAATACTGGACAGGATAGAAAGTTTTGAGTCCAATCAGGTTTTTATCGTAAATGATTTTTTTGATATTGCAGGATATGAAACGGTTCGCAGTACATTAAATCGTCTGGTAGAAGATAAAGAGATTATCCGCATTATGAAAGGCATCTACTATAAGCCGAAATATATAGAACTGATCGGAGAGTATGAAGCACCGTCCGTGAATGAAGTTGCGAATGCCATTGCCAGAAAATATAACTGGACGATTGCTCCATCGGGCAATACGGCTCTTAATTTATTAGGTTTATCTACGCAAGTACCGGCAAAGTGGACATATATATCAGACGGAAGATATGCCAGTTTCAGTTTCGGTAATGCAACAATCGAATTTAAGCGTAGAAACAATGGAGACATTTCCAAAATGTCAACACTTACCGCAATGGTGATACAGTCTATTAAGGCAATCGGAAAAGACAAAATCACTTCAAAGCAGATTGATTATCTACGGGAAAAATTATCCGAAAAAGAAAAGTCGGAATTACTTGCGGATAGTAAAACCACAAGTGCCTGGGTATATGGCGTTATTAAGAAAATCTCAGAGGTGTAGAAATGTTTGAATACAAAAAGATGTCAAAAAATGAATTGGAGCAAGTTATCAAAAATGCTTCCTTGAAAATCGGTGTAAATGAGGTAATTCTTGAAAAAGATTATTGGGTATGCTTTGTTCTTAATTATCTTTTCTCTAAGTGTAAGTGGAAAGAGGCTTTTACCTTTAAGGGTGGCACAAGCCTTTCAAAATGCTTTAATTTAATTCACAGATTTTCCGAAGATATTGATTTAATCCTTGATTGGAGAGTAATTGGATATAGCTTTGATGAACCGTGGCAAGAACGCTCCAATACAAAGCAAGATAAATTTAATAAAGAGTCTAATCAAAAGACGGAAGACTTTCTAAAAAATGAATTTGTTCCTCAGTTAGAAAGTGATTTTAGAGATATGCTTGATGAGGAGTTTCATATAAGCATAGATGAAAGCGATCCGCAAACAGTTCTATTTGAATATCCGAAAGCATTCAAGTCTTCGTATGTGGTGCAGGCAGTAAGACTTGAGATTGGAACACTGGCAGCATGGACACCATCGGAAGCAGTTCATATTGTGCCTGATATACAAAAAATATATCCTATGCTCTTTGATGGGGATTTTATAGAAGTAAGAACCGTTCTTCCTGAAAGAACATTCTGGGAGAAAGCGACTATCCTTCATCATGAAGCAAATAGACCTGAAGAGTTTGCAATACCTAAAAGATATGCACGACACTATTATGATTTAGTGTGCATAGCAAATTCGAGGTATAAAGACAGAGCATTTAAGAGCTTTGAGCTTCTTGAAAAAGTTGTTCAGTTTAAGCAGAAATTCTATCCGAGGAAATGGGCAAAATATGAAGAAGCTACAACTGAAACAATCAGACTTATGCCTGATGAGTATCGCCTAAAGGAAATTAAAGAAGATTATAAAAATATGACTGAGATGTTCTTTGGCGAGTATCCGAGTTTTGAAGAGCTGATGAATTCAGTGCTTGAACTTGAAAAAGAAATTCACAAAATTAAATAATGCACCAAAAATAATACAATATTTGGTGCAAAGTGCAGGGGTGAGAGAGTAAAATCTTTCGCTCTTTTTTATTGAAATAGGAGGAAAAATATATATGGAACATAAACTTGTGATAGCAGAAAAACCGAGCGTAGCCATATCTATCGCAAAGGTTATCGGAGCGAATAATAAAAAGGACGGATATTATGAGGGAAACGACTATAAAGTATCATGGTGCGTTGGTCATTTAATTCAGATGGCAAATCCTGACGCTTATGATGAAAAGTATGCGAAGTGGAATATGGCTGATTTACCGATTATTCCAAGCGAATATAAGTATGATGTGACAAAGGCAACTAAGAAGCAATTTGCTATCCTTAAAAAGCTGATGAATGATAAAGAGATTGATACGGTTATCAATGCCTGCGATGCAGGGCGTGAGGGAGAAAGTATTTTTAGACTTGTATATAATCAAGTGAATTGTAAAAAGAAGATGAAACGCCTTTGGATTTCTTCAATGGAAGATAGTGCCATTAAAGAGGGTTTTGATAACCTAACAGACGGAAAAGACTATGATAATCTCTTTGAATCGGCACAGGCAAGAGCTATTGCGGATTGGTTAGTCGGAATGAATATTAGTAGGCTCTACTCTTGTCTGTATCAGCAAAATTACAGTGTTGGCAGAGTGCAGACACCTACCCTTGCCATGATTGTAAAAAGAGATGATGAGATAGCAAATTATCAGAAAGAAAAATATTACACAGTAGAGCTTTCTACAAATGGTTTTACACTATCAACGGATAGAATTGATGATGAAGTTGCTGCTGAACAGCTTATAAGTTTAGTAGGCGATAAGATTGAAATAACCGATGTCATTCAGAAAGAAAAGATTACTAAACCTGATTTACCCTTTGACCTTACAACACTTCAAAGAGAGTGCAATAAGTATTTCGGATATAGTGCTAAACAGACACTTGATTATGCCCAAAGCCTTTATGAGAAAAAGCTCATCACCTATCCAAGAACAGACAGCAGATGTTTAACGGAAGATATGATTGTAAGTACGGTTAATAACATTTTGGGTAAAAATGACTTTGATACAGAGCGTATTAAGGTAGTATTTGATTCTAAAAAGGTTACAGATCATCACGCTATTATTCCGACAGTAAGCTCACTGAGTGAAGGTTTATCAGGCATTCCTGAGAGTGAAGCAAAGGTATATAGGCTTATTTCTAATAAGCTCCACGCAAGTGTGGGTTATCCGCTTATTGAAAATACAACAAAGATTGTAGCTTCATTTGACGGTTTTGAATTTACAAGTTCAGGTAAGGTAATTAAGGATGAAGGCTTTAGCAAATACCTTAAAGAATACAAACCAAAAAAGAGTGAAGATGCTGTATTGCCTGATGTAAGTATTGGTGATGTTTTAAGTATTGAAAATAAAGAGATTAAAGAAAAATTTACTCAACCACCGAAACACTTTACTGAAGATACGCTCTTAAAGTCTATGGAGATTGCAGGAAATGATGCTTTAGAAAAAGGTGTAGAAGTGGAAAGGAAAGGACTTGGAACGCCTGCAACAAGAGCAGGGATTATTGAAAATCTAATCTTTAAGGGATTTGTAGAAAGAGATAAGAAAAATCTTGTAGCCACGCATAAAGGAATTAGCCTTGTAACAATAGTATCTGATAGCTTTAAGTCAGCAGAAACTACCGCAAAGTGGGAAATGGAGCTATCCGATATTGCACAGGGGAAATCTTCAAAGGAAGAATTTTTAGAGGAGATTGAAAATGAGATAAAAGAGGTTGTTCTGACATATAGAAAGTAAGTGGCTACTAATTTCAGAGTGGAAAAAATGTCTTAAAAGTGCTATAATCTTTTGTAGGAAAAGTAGGGCGAAAGGAAGTAAGTATGAAAGATATATTTATGGATACTGCAAAAGTTATGGCAAAAGGACAGGTTACTATTCCGAAAAGGATAAGGGAACTTTTGAATTTAGAAAATGGAGATTATGTTACTTTTGTAGTTAATAAAGATAAAGTTGAAATTCAAAATTCCAAAGTTTTTATTGAAGAAAACATTGGGGAATAAAGGTGGTGAAAAAGCAGATGACGATAGATGAAATAAAGAAGTTAATTCAAAATGGAGAGAAGATAGATGTTGAGTTTAAAGAATCTAAAAATGCTTTAACCAAAGATGTCTTTGATACAGTATGCTCCTTCAATAATAGAAATGGCGGACATATTTTACTCGGTGTAAATGATAAAAGAGAGATTGTCGGTGTTAGTAAAGACAAAGTTGATAAAGTGATTAAGGAATTTACTACGGCAATCAATAACTCGCAAAAGATGTATCCACCACTTTATTTGCTTCCTGAAGTCTTTGATATAGATGAGAAAAAAGTAATTTATATAAGAGTTCCTGAAGGTTATCAGGTGTGCAGACATAACGGAAGAATTTGGGATAGGTCTTATGAGGGAGACATCAATATCACAGACCATTCCGAACTTGTATATAAGCTATATGCAAGAAAGCAAGGAAGCTATTTTGTAAATAAAGTATATCCGAATCTGGATATTGATTTTCTTGATGCTTCTGTTATTGATAAAGCTAAGAAAATGGCTGTTTCCCGAAATAAAAATCATGTTTGGGAGAATATGAGTAACGAAGAACTTCTTAGAAGTGCTAATCTCATTCTGACAGATCCGGAAACAAAGCGTGAGGGAATTACATTAGCTGCTATTCTGTTATTTGGAAAAGACAACTCGATTATGTCCGTTCTTCCACAACACAAAACAGATGCAATATTCAGAGTTGAAAACAAGGATAGATATGATGATAGAGATGTTGTCATAACAAATCTGATTGATAGCTATGACAGGCTTATAGAGTTTGGGCAGAAGCATTTGAACGATTTATTTGTCTTAGACGGAATTGTAAATGTTAATGCAAGAGATAGGATACTTAGAGAGATAGTTTCCAATACATTGGCTCATAGGGATTATTCAAGTGGGTATCCTGCAAAGATGATTATTGATGATGAGAAAATTACTGTTGAAAACAGCAACTTGGCTCATGGAATGGGAACTTTAGATTTACAGAAGTTTGAGCCATTTCCTAAGAATCCTGCTATATCAAAGGTGTTTAGAGAAATAGGTCTTGCAGATGAACTTGGTTCAGGAATGCGAAATACCTACAAGTACACACAGCTTTATTCAGGAGAAAACCCGTTATTTGAGGAGGGAGATATATTTAGAACGATTATTCCTCTAAAGAAGATAGCGACGCAAAAGGTTGGGGGCGACAATGTCGCTCATGATGTCGCTCAGGGTGTCGTTCACGATGTCGCTCACGATAAGATAGCCCTTGCAGAGTTTATTAAAGAAAAAGTGAGAAGCAATGATAGGATTACAAGAAAGGCTATTGCAGATGAAGCTGGAGTTAGCGTAAAGACTATTGAAAGAGCTATAAAGGAAATAGATAATCTGAAGTATGTAGGAAGTGGTAATAGCGGACACTGGGAACTTAATGAATAAAAGTAAGTTGCAGAACTATGATTTTTAGTAGGTAATTGATTTCTAAAAGTGCCATACAATAAGGTTTTGCAGCAGAAAAATTAAGTTGCAGTAAGTTGCAGCACACAGAATCAAAAGGTGATTAGAGTAAAATCTAACCACCTTTTTTGTTTGGAAAAAAGAAGGAGGTAAAAATGCGAATAAATGATTTTCATAACATTTTGGAGCTTGTAAAACAAGATATTTTGCAAAGTGAAGCAGAATATCTGAAGCTCCTAAAGGTTGTCGGAAACAATCAGAGATATGACTTTAGAAGTCAATTAAGTATTTATGATAGAAATCCTGAAGCGACAGCCTGTGCCAAGTTCGACTACTGGAGGGAACGTTTTAATCGAACAGTAATGCGAGGACAGAAAGGTATCCCCATTTTAGAGGACTACGGCACATACAAGAAGGTGGACTATATCTTTGATATAAGCCAGACGGTTTCAAGAAACAGGGATGTCAATGAGGTCAATCTTTGGAGATTTGATAAGGAAGCTCATAGGGATGTCTTAAAGGAAATGATAAAAAATGAGGGCTATGAGGAAAGTGAAAGCACCTTAGAAAATATCTTTTCTTTAAGCAGGCTTTACGGAGATGAAAAGATAGACAGTCTTATGAACGAGCTTAGAATAGCCGATGAGAATAGAATATCTTTTACAAAGTTTGTGAGAGATTCAGTGAGCTATGCGGTATCTTCAAGGTTTCAGCTTGATTATCCTATGGATAGTGAACTTTTAAGAGAAAATTTTGAAAGACTTGATAGTATATCTCTTATGAGTCTTGGTGAAACCGTATCGGATATTAGCGGAAATATCATTGATGCGACCATTCAGAAAAGTAAAGAGCTTGACAAAGAAGTTTTAAGAGGTAAAGAAGCAGGATATAATAAGATTAGAGAAGAAATTGAGGAGGTAGAAGAAAATGTACTTCGACGAGATGATCAGAAAAGAAATGAAAACGAGCGAGTTCTCCGAAATGGAGAGTACGGACGAGATAATAGAGAAAATCAGGGAGAATACACTAAACAGCTTGGAGGAACAGACGGATTTCATGAAAGAATTCCCGAATCCGATTTACGCAGTGATGAGACTCACTTATCTTTCAGAGAGCAAGGAGCAGAGCCATTTCGAGATGCTAGTAGATCTATACAAGGAGAAGAAGCTGACAGGACACCTGATGGATATTCAAAAACAAGCGATAGACTTTATGAGAGCGGAGAAGCCGAAACTGATGGCAGCTTGGAAGATAGAGGACGAGAACGATCCGCAGTATGGGGCGATGATTTCAGCTCTAAAGGAAATGACGATCAAGGAAGTAGTGGAAATTTAAAAGATAATACTGAGGTAGAGATAAGAGAAGCTGATAAGGCTTCTTTTTCTTTACCCGAAAATACTTACGGACAGATGAGACTTACCATTCCATTAACTCAGAAGGATATAGATGCTGTCCTTATTAACGGAGGAAATCACGATGGAAGTAGACTTCCTCTTATAGCTGAGTTTTCCAAAGGAAAGAGCAATGAAGAATTAGGAGAATACCTCAAAGATACCTTTAGAGGTGGAAACGGATTTTACATTGATGAAAGAGAGGTATCTTCCTGGTATTCGGATAAGGGGATTCATTTTGCTTCCGGAACATCGGCAAGAGAAGATCATACGCAGGTTTTAAGTTGGAGTGATGCGGCAAATAGAATTGCTGAACTTTTGGAAAACGGAGAGTTTGCTACCAATGTGGAGATTTCAGAAGCTTTGGATTATGAAAGAGATCGGATTTCAGAGTCCCTATGGTATCTTATTCACGATTTGAGTGAGGAAGGAAAAGAACAAGGCTTTTTTGAATTTCTCGAAAAAGGAGGTGGCTTTCCGGATGAAACAAAAAGATTATCCGAGGCACTGAAAAATCCTGAACACCTTGGGGATGTCATCAAAGAGTATGGACGATTTTTAGAAGCATATAGAGAAGATAGAGATGTACTAAGGTTTCACTATCATAAGGTGGACAGCCTTTATCAGAAATTACAGGAGCTTGCACTGCCAAGAAAAGAATACAGTACCAATCTTACTGAACTTCCAAAAGTAAAAGCCTTTATTACAGAAGATGAAGTCCTTGCTACTATTTCAAGGGGAAGCGGAATCGATAGAGGAAAAGAGCGAATTACAAAGTTTTTCAAAGAAAATCACACTTTACAGGAAAAAGCCGACTTCTTAAAAGATGAATATGGAACAGGAGGAAGAAGCCATGCGGTATCAGGCTTGACAGGTAGTGGAGAATGGCACGATGCCAAAGGAATAAAACTTGAAAAGGATAATTGTAAAGATGTGTTTCTCACTTGGACAAGTGTGGCAAAGCATATTGACGAGCTGCTTTCTAAAAACCTTTACCTTGAGGAACAGCACATAGAAAATATAGCGGAGAAGGAAGAAGTAAAAGAGCCACACTATTACTCGAAAGATAATCCTGAAAACTTGATGACTGATGAAATGCTGAAACGGGTGCCGGAGCTTTACGCACAGGAAGAAATTGATTTAGCGGATAAGGAAGTTCATGCAGCATATATCATTCCTTTTAAAAGTAATTGGACTTGGTATATGACGGAGTATGACAGGGAAAGCGGAGAAGCCTTTGGGCTTGTAGTCGGAATTGAACCTGAATGGGGATATTTCAATCTGAATGAATTGAAAGAACTTAATGCTCAAAGACTTGTGTTGGAAG
>NZ_CALLVU010000115.1 GCF_938015485.1 uncultured Lachnoanaerobaculum sp.
TGTTTACAATCCTGATGCAAATACCGTAGTAGGTTTTGGAGAAAACGGAAATTATTCGATATGGAAGGACAATGCGGTTGTAGAGGATAATCTGAAATACGGAAGCGGTACACCTGTAGAATTTAAGTTCTTAAAAGACGGAAGCAAGATATTGGCAAACTCACATGAGAGGCAGGCAATAAAGATAATTGATTTAAAATCCGGAGTCTCATCCGAATCCATATATGCAAGGATAATGGCTAATTCAAACGATTCTTCAAAGATGCTTTTGTTTGACGGAAAAGATGTTTTGCTTTCAAGCGATGACGGAAAGACAAGCAGCAAAAAAAATGTTGACGAGTCCACAATAGACGGTGTTGCACCTGACAGCAAGTACTATAAGATATCAAATAACGGCAGATACTATGCGACCGTTGTTACTGTATTAAACAGTGATAAGCCTGTACTGAAAGTATATGATTTACAGGAAAATGACAGTAAACAGCTTGAGATGGACTCATTTTCATCGGTATTTACCTTTTCAAATGACAGTGAGCAAATATTGTTGGCTGACGGTAAGAACGGACTCAGAATATTTGATTCAAACAGTATGGAACAGGTGAAAAGCTACAGTGATATAAAAGACGATTCCGGAAAGATGATATTATCACCGGATTCGAAGGTGCTTGTTTTCAATAATATATCAGGTACGGCTTCAATATATAATCTTGAAAACGGCGAGCATATTGATGATGTGGCGGGAGAAGTACTGGATGTTCAAAATACCGGAGATGAGATAAAGCTTAAAGGAATAAAGAACAATACCGCATTTACATGGAGCAATAAGAGCGGTCTTGTCACATGGGATATGGATGATGCCTGCAGGCAGACTCCTCTAAGTTTTAACGATGTAAATATGTATAATGCGAATACAGATTTGTTGATGATGATCAGAAATAATGAAAATGACAGAAAGTGCTATATAGTAGATTTTTCAACGGGAAAGGTCAGAATGACTTTAAATTCAGCAGTAAAAAAGTATACCGTCAACGGTCATATCTCACCTGACGGTAAGCTCATAGCTATAGACCAGAACTACTATTCAAATTATGACAGTAAAACTGCAAAGACCTCGTATTATACGGAGGCCAAGGTATATAAAATGTTGAGTGAAGACGAAGTCTCAAAGGAAGTAGACAATATACTTGCAGGAAGAACACTCACACAGGATGAAAAAGTTCAAATCGGTATAAGTACAAAGTAAAGAGTGGCTGTCAAACGACAGCCGCTTTTTTGGTTCTATGTCAAGTGTTGGGGTGGGTTTAATTTTACCATATGTTAAGTATATGCTGCATTATAAGACTTACAGCTGTAATACCTATCCAGCATATGCCGCCAAGTATAATAGGTTTGCCGCCTGATTTGATAAGCTTTATCAGATTGCTGTTAAGTCCGATTGCAGCCATTGCCATAATGATACAGAACTTGCTGAGATCCTTTAAAGGTGCAAATGAATGTGAAGATACACCTGCGCTTAAAGCAACAGTGGTGATAACGGATGCAATAATAAAGAATATAATAAACACCGGAAATGATCTTTTAAGGCTGAATCCGTTCTGATTATCATTTGATTTTTTTGCATTGATTATTGCAAGCACCAAAGTAATGGGGATGATTGCCAGTGTTCTGGTAAGCTTTACAGTAACCGCCTTATCAAGAGTCTGAGTGCCCAGCTTCCACATACTGTCCCAAGTGGAAGCGGCGGCGGTAACGGATGAAGTATCATTTATCGCAGTGCCGGAGAATATGCCGAAAGCCTCTCCGCTTAGAGTATCAAATCCCATCATCTTTCCGAATATAGGAAAGAGCAGTGCAGCAAGTACATTGAAAAAGAAAATAACGGATATAGCCTGCGCCACTTCGTAATCATCCGCATTTATTACAGGCGCGGTAGCCGCTATGGCGGAACCTCCGCATATGGAAGAACCTACGCCCACAAGAGTTGAGATATTGCCGGGAATCTTCATCAGCTTATGTAAAATAAAGGCAATTATAAGTGCTGTGGATATCGTGCATATGATTATAGGGAGCGACTGCCTGCCTGTTTGAAGTACAACACTTAGGTTAAGGCCGAACCCCAGAAAAACCACAGCCGCCTGCAAAACATATTTTGAAGTGAACTTTATTCCGGCTCCTGCCCTGCCCTTATCATTCCAAAAAAGTGTAATAACCATACCTGCAATAATCGCAATAACCGGACCTCCGATTATAGGAAATCTCTTCCCCAGAAACCACGCCGGCAGAGCAATTAGAAAGCATATAAGCATACCGAATAAGTTTTTTGATAAGAAAGATTTTAATGAATTCATCTTAATGTCCTTTCTGAATTTTATAGTATGATTATAGTACAATGAGGGGAGATGTGGGGAGGAAAATGTGTTTGATAAAAAATATTTATAAATAAAATAAGGTTATTAAAAACCTTAAAATAAAGCTTGACTCCTATGACTTTTAGGTTTTTAATAACCTTACAAAATAAAGGTTATTAAAAACCTAAAAGGAGGGACATGGATATATCATATCTTAAAAGGTTGGAAAAGCTTGATACATCGGATATTTCAGAAGCTATAGACAGAGAGATTGGGATAATGTCAGGTGATAATAAATCAAGATATTCAACCACATTAGCGTATATATTGTACAGGGCAGCTAAAGATAAAATTAAAGACCTTGACAGTATTGAATTGTTTGAGAGCAGCTGCGATGTAGACAGCAGTATAAAAATGGAGCTGAATTATTATTGTCATGATATATGGCCTGTATTGGACAGATTAAAGATATATGGATTTGATGAAGATAATCTGCTTGCCTATCTGTTATTTAACAATGATTTGGAGGACAGTATAAAAGAGGCATCTACTCCTAGAGGAATATTAAAGCTTGCAGCTAAGATATTGGATGTACAGGAAAATGAGAGTGTATTGGAGCTTTGTTCAGGCAAAGGGAATTTCTTTGTTGAGCTTGCATTGCTGAGAGAGAATATAAAATATACCGGTATAGAGCTTAGTATGGCAAATAACTTTATTGCAAATATAAGGGCATCATTATTGGAAAGGGATATATCTTCGGTTTTGAGTGACGCCATGACATATAAAGCGGAAAATAAGGCGGATAAGCTGTTTGCCAATTATCCTTTTTTGATTAACGTTCCGGATATGGAAAATATTGTAAAAGATTTTGTTGATTTTCCGGATAATATAAAGAGAGTTTCTGCAGACTGGGTATTTAACTTGAAATTGGTTGAGCAGATGAAGTACGGTGGAAAGGCTGTAGCAATTATGAAAAATGGAACAACATGGAATTCTACAGACAAAAAAATAAGAGAATACTTTATTGAAAATGGTCTTATAGAAGCAACTGTTTTATTGCCTGCAAAACTGTTTCCCGGAACATCAATTGCAACAACCCTTGTGATTTTCAGTCATGGCAACACTAATATTAAGATGATTGATGCCGTTGAGAATTTTACAAAAGAAGGAAGAAGGAATGTATTATCGGATAATGACATATCAGATATACTGGATTTATTAAAAAAAGACGGTAAGAACTCTATTACAATAAGTATAAAGGAGATTGCAGAAAATGATTATATAATCAATGCAAGCAGATACTTGGAGAAAGCACCGGAGATTAAAGACGGTGTTGAGATTGAGAGCATTGTAAAGAGTATAACAAGAGGTGCACAGCTGAGGGCATCAGATTTCGATGAAAACAAATCAAATGAGCCTACAGACTATAGATATATCATGTTGTCAAATATAAATGACGGAGATATCTATTTTACAGATAACCAGTACTTAAAGGATATACAGCCTAATTTAAAGAAGTTTTGTGTAAGGAATAATTCAATAGTTTTGACAAAGACAGGATCAGCGGATTTTAAATCGGCAGTTGTACAAGTGGCAGAAGATACGGAAATATTGGCTACAGGAAATATGTTTATTCTTGAAATAGATGAGACAAAGGCTAATCCATATTATTTGCAAGCACTTTTTGACAGTGAGCTTGGAAGAGCTTTATTTAAAAGTATATATGTAGGCAGCGTAATCCCGACAATTTCTTTAGAAAAGTTGAGAAAACTTGAGATTCCTTTGCCTTCAATAGAGGAACAGAATATAATAGGGGAGAAATACAAAGAGGAACTTGAGAGGATAGCCGACTTAAAAGAAAAGCTTGAAACTTCAAGAGAAAAACTGAAGCGAATTTACAATATAAAAACAATTTGAAATAAAAGTATTTTGTGAAAACAGAAAGGAAGATTATGACAGGCGAATTAAAAAATAAAATCGACGGATTGTGGGAGATATTTTGGACAGGAGGTATTACAAACCCTCTTGAAGTTGTGGAGCAGATGACATATCTGATGTTTATTAGAGATATTGACAGTGCGGATAATATAAGAGCAAAAGAAGCGGCAATGCTTGGATTACCTTTTAAGAGTATCTTTGACGGGGAAGTGGAGATAGAGGGACGTAAAGTGGAAGGAGAACAGCTGAAATGGTCTGTTTTCCATGATTTTCCTGCGCAAAGGATGTACAGTATAATTCAGGAATGGGTGTTTCCTTTTATAAGGAATATGCATGGTGACAAAAACAGTGTATACAGCAAATATATGAAAGATGCCAATTTCAAAATAAATACACCTCTAATGCTTTCAAAGATAGTAGATGCTATGGATGAAATATATGCTATGATGGATAAGGTACAGAGCACCGATGTCAGAGGAGATGTATATGAATATTTACTTTCAAAAATTGCACAGTCGGGTGTAAACGGTCAGTTCAGGACACCAAGGCATATTATAAGAATGATGGTAGAGATGATGGACCCACAGCCAAACGAGACTATTTGTGATCCTGCATGCGGTACCTCGGGATTTCTCGTGATGAGTGGTGAGTACTTAAAGGAAAATTACAAAAAAGAAGTACTTTTGGATAAAAAGAATAGAGATCATAGTGTGAAAGAAAGTAGAGGTAAGCCGTAAACTGGCGCACTTAAATAAGCTGTCTTACGTAGGCAACTTATTTGAGGATATAGATTTAGTAGATTGATCAAGAAGCTAAAGGTTC
>NZ_CALLVU010000116.1 GCF_938015485.1 uncultured Lachnoanaerobaculum sp.
TCAAGACCAAGTACAAGTCCAAAGGCATCGCCGCTTTCTCTGTCATACTCCGTCATATACCAGGTCCAATTACTTCTAAAGGGAATGATATATGCAGCGTGTACTTCCTTATCGGCAAGTGAGATACTTTCCTGTTCATAAAGTTTCGGCACTCTTTCAAGCATTTCCTCGGTCATCAGCTCATTAGGATTATCCTTAGAATAGAAAAAAGAAGCATTTTTAGCTCCCTCTTGCGTCTCTCTTATGCCGTTTTCTTCTACGCTTCGACTACTTCCTTGATTGTCATCTCTTTCAAGGCTGAAATCATTGCCTGATACTTCGGATCTTCCTCGCTTACTATATTCTGAGCTTTCATCAGTTTCGGCTTCTCGCCCCTCATAAAGCTGATTGCTCTCTTCTGAATTTCCATTAAGTGAAATACCAGCTTCTTCTCTTTGTAAAGGTCGATTAGCATCTGATAGTTCTCCTCGTCCTTGCTCTCTGAAAGATAATAAAGTCTCATCACTGCGTAAGTCGGATTCGGAAATTCCTCCATAAAGCTCTTCTCTTCTTCCAAGCTGCTTAGGGTCTTCTCCTTGATGATTGCTACTATCTCGTCTGTATTCTCCGCTCCCGAAAATTCGGTTTCTTTGCTCATCATTTCTTTCGTCATCTGATCGAATAACATTATCATTTCCTCCTAATTCATTTACTTTATTTTCATTATAATCGGCACTAAGGCTCTTTGTCAGGTCTCTATTTTTAGAAAAATTTCTTGTTCTGCTTCTTATCTCCTCAATAATGTGGCTACAAGCATTTGAAATACAAGTGCCGACACTCATTAAAGATATGCTGTCGATAGACTTAAAATTTTCTCTTAAATTATCCATCGGAAACGGATAATCAATTTGAAATCTGCTTGAAACGGCATAAGCTATCGAGTTTCTTATAAAGTTTGCAAATGAGTTTCTGTCTTCATCTGCAATTCTTAGATTGTTTGCAAGCTCGTAAATGCTATCGTCAGCATTTATTCGGCTCAAAGTATAAAGATTTTCAGTTAAGCTATCACTTGCCTCATATCCTTGCAAATCAATCATGTCTTTTAAGGCTTCTCCGTCATTTTCTTTATCAAAAGACCATAGCTTAACCTCGTTGACATTC
Source organism: uncultured Lachnoanaerobaculum sp. (assembly GCF_938015485.1). GTDB lineage: Bacteria > Bacillota > Clostridia > Lachnospirales > Lachnospiraceae > Lachnoanaerobaculum. The sequence goes on from NZ_CALLVU010000116.1 coordinate 1,141, forward strand.
CTGTCCATTGAAGTTGTCTGACTGACATCGAAGATATATCCGACCTTTTGAAATGCGTTACTGTCATTTAAGATTGGTATGCCCTTTTTCCCTCTCATAACAGTACGATTAAATCGTTCTCGCCATAAATCAAAGCTTGTGCAGGCTGTGGCATTCGGATTTTTATCATAAATACTTAATTGACTTAAAAAGTCGTATTTCTGATTGTTTCCGATAACTTTTAAGAGCTTCAGATATTCACTTTCGCTATCTAAAACATCTCTTTTTACAAGCTCAATGATATTATAAAAATCGTTCGTTCTCATTCTTACCTCCTGTATATTTCATTCAAAATCGCTTCAAGCACATTCACCACAATGCTGTTGCCCGCTTGCTTATACAAAATAGATGATGTTTTGCCCGGTCTTTTCGGATAAATAGCTCTTATCTTATCAAAATCTTCATCATCAAAGCCCATAAGTCTTAGGCATTCCCTTTCCGTCAAATACCTATGCTTGCCGTTTCCTATATCTACAAGCCCAGAATTTGGAACTCTTACTTGCTTTGTTGAAATGGTATAGGCGTACTTATCTATGATTTTTAAGCGGCCTTTGAAGTTCTTATTTTTAGGATTGCCCGATAAGTATCTGAGCATCGACTCTTGCCTTACTTCATAAAGGTCTGAAACACCTTTTTCGAGAAAATCATCAATGCTTCTTGTTTCCGCTTTTTTAAGAGCTTCAAAATCAAAATCATTTTGTCCGAGTATGCTCACAACAAAGATACGCTTTCTATTTTGCGGAATACCAAAATCCTTAGCATTTAATATCTTGTATTTACTCTCGTATCCGAGCCTTTCCATTTCTTTTAGGTAATGAAAAAAGGAAGCTCTCATATTCTTATCGAGAACTCCCTTTACATTTTCCCAAAGGACTATCTTGGGCTTTTCTTTCATTTCTTCAATTATCCGTATCGTTTCAAATAGCAGGCTACTCCTTGTTCCACTTCCTTTTTCTCCACCTTTTTTAAGTCCGCTACGGCTAAAATCCTGACAAGGACTGCCGTGCATTACAAAGTCTATTTTTTCATCCGGTGGATGATACTTTACTATATCTTGTGGCTTAAAGTCTTCTCCATAGAGTGCGTTATAGCTTTTAACACAGTTCTTATCGACTTCAACATAATCAACTATCCTATGTGGGATTTTTTGCCTTATAAACGCCTTTCTTATAGCACCGATGCCACCGAAAAGCTCCAACACTTTTATCTCTTCTATCGTAATCACCCCCAATAAAATAAGGGAACAAAATAATCTCTCATTCCCTTAAAAGTTACTTTCTGTATTTTTCTATTGTCTTTTTAATCTCAGTTTCAATTTCTTTTAGGAACTCATCCTTACTTGCCTTTCCCTGTGCAATATCCGTGAGCTTCATTTCCCACTCAGCCGTTGTCTTAGCGGACTTAAAGGCATCCTCAACAATGGTTACAAGACTGATTCCTTTATGGGTAGCAATTAGGTTTTTCTTATCTCGTTCTACAAATCCTTTGAAAATCAGGTTTTCAATAATTCCTGCCCTTGTTGCAGGTGTGCCAAGTCCTTTTCTTTCCACTTCTACACCTTTTTCTAAGGCATCATTTCCTGCAATCTCCATAGACTTTAATAGCGTATCTTCAGTAAAGTGTTTCGGAGGCTTAGTAAATTTCTCTTTAATCTCTTTATTTTCAATGCTTAAAACATCACCAATGCTTACATCAGGAAGCTCTGTGTTCTCATCTTTTTTCGCCTTGTATTCTTTAAGGTATTTTATAAAGCCCTCGTCCTTAATAGCCTTGCCGGTACTCGTAAATTCAAAGCCGTCAAATTCAGCTACAATCTTCGTTGCGTTCTCGATTAACGGATATCCCACACTTGCGTGGAATTTATCGGATATAAGGAAGTAAACTTTAGCTTCGCTTAGAGGAAGTTCTGAAACATCCTCTTTTAAGGAGCTGATTGTCGGTATAATAGCGTGGTGATCCGTAACCTTTTTTGAGTTAAACACCGTCTTGATACGCCCTGTGTCAAAGTCATTTTTCCCTAAAATATTATTGATGGTACTTGTAATCATATCTTCGGTAAGGCATCTGCTGTCTGTTCTTGGATAGGTAATCAGTTTTTTCTCATAAAGGCTTTGAGCATAATCAAGTGTCTGCTTGGCACTGTATCCAAAATATTTATTACACTCCCTTTGAAGTGTTGTAAGGTCAAAAGGTAAATCAGGTTTAGTAATCTTTTCTTTTTGAATAACATCAGTTATTTCAATCTTATCGCCCACTAAATTGATTAGCTGTTCAGCAGCAACCTCATCATCAATTCTGTCTGTTGAAAGTGTAAATCCATTTGTATATAGCTCCACTGTATAGTATTTTTCTTTTTTGAAATTTGCTATTTCATCATCTCTTTTTACAATCATAGCAAGAGTCGGTGTCTGAACTCTGCCGACACTGTAATTTTGCTTATATAGGCAAGAATAGAGCCTGCTGATATTCATTCCGACAAGCCAATCGGCAATGGCTCTTGCCTGTGCAGACTCAAAGAGATTATCATAGTCCTTTCCGTCTTTTAGATTATCAAAGCCCTCTTTAATGGCACTATCTTCCATAGATGAAATCCATAGACGCTGCATTTTCTTTTTGCATTTAGCTTCGTTATATACAAGTCTAAAGATACTTTCTCCCTCACGACCTGCATCGCACGCATTGATAACCGTATCAACCTCCTTATCATTCATCAGCTTTTTAAGGATGTTAAACTGCTTCTTGGTTGCCTTTGCTACTTCATACTTGTAGTCGCTCGGAATAATCGGTAAATCAGCCATATTCCACTTGGCGTACTTTTCATCATAAGCATCCGGATTTGCCATTTGAATTAGGTGTCCAACGCACCAGCTCACCCTATATCCGTTTCCTTCATAATATCCGTCTTTCTTTTTATTTGCTCCAATAACCTTTGCAATGGAGATTGCAACACTCGGCTTTTCTGCAATAACTAACTTCATCTGTGTTTTCCTCCTGTTATAAATCAAAATAGGGCGAAAGATGTTACTCTCCCGCCCTGCATTTGCACCAAATACTGTATTGTTTTTGATGCAGCATTACTGCTCATCTTCTGCTTCATCTGCATCATTTGTTTCTTCTTCACTTTCAGATTCAGAAAAGAAATCATCATCTTCCTCCTCTAAGGCTTCAAGTTCTTTATCTTCTTTCTTTTTCACAACCTTAAAATAGTAGCCTGCTCCTAATGCACCACCTACTACAAGAAGCAAAATAATATAGGTTCCTAAATTACTCTTTTCGTCCTTCTTCTCAGGCTTTACTTCTTCCTTAACAGGTTCTTCTTTTACTACTTCCTGCTTTGGTGCTTCTTTTTTCTCTACCATGTTTAAGAGATCATCTTCAGATACTTCCGTAAGAAGCATTACATTCTCACTATCTTCATCATGATTGATGATTAAATGAAAGGTCTTACCGTTTTTAGTTTGAAAGGTAATAAACTGCCTTGCATCAGCGGAATATTGATCCGTTTCTTTGTTATCGCTGCTATCCCCATGATGAATCGGGTAATCTTTATTCGCATTATCCTTATTTTCCGTAACGGAAGCTCTTGCCTTTGACGGTGCAGAAGCTACTCCCTTATTGGTATTTACACTCTTACTTGTGCCATCCATAGCTGAATCTTGGCTGTTATTGTTAGCAGGCGTTTTAGCTGTCAGCTTATTAGGATAACGAATTTCCTTTTCTTTATCTTTTGATTGTTTAGTATTTTCATCTTTTGTAGTATTTCCAAAACTTGTCTTTGGTTCACTTCCCTTACCTGTATTTACAAGTGGCTGAGAATTTCCTGCACTTGTTTTTATACTGCTATTTGGTGGAATTGGTGTAACAACATTAGATGATGCCGGAGCTTTATTCACTTCATTAGCCTTTTTTTCAAGATCTTTAATCTTTTCATTTAGCTTGTCCATTTCCTTTTTAATATCAGAAGATAAATCTTTGTTATCCTTTTCTTTTTTCAGTTTTTCTTTCAGACTTTCAATTTCATCTTCAAGAGCTTTGATTTTTTCCTTCTGCTTATCGCTTAACTTATCTTTATCCTTAATCTCACCATTTAGCTTATCAAGCTCCCCTTTAAGTTCTTTTGCCTGCTTTTCCATCTTGGAAATATCCTCTTTGGAAAGCTCTGTCTGCGTTGACTTATCTTTCGTCTTTTTATCTTCCGTCTGAGTGCTTTTGTCCTGCTGTGGCTTTTCTTCTTCCGTCTTAGTTTCTTTATCCTTAAGTTCAGCCTTTGCTACCTTTCGGATAATCTCATCTTTTCCATCTCCCTTTACCTCATAAAACAGAAACTCATCAATGAATTTCATATCATCTGGGAGCATTGGAAGATCTCCGCTATCAATAAGTTGTCCTTTCTCAGCCTTTATCTTTTCTTCCTTAAAGACCTTTTCATCTTCAAAGATATACCTTACATTTACTTCAACTTCCGTTTGAACAGCTTCGTTTTTTGTTGGAGCTTCAGATTTTTGCTCCTGTGCATAAACAACCGTCCAAAGACCTAAAATACAACTAATACTTACAATTACCGCAAGTGCTACCGTCCAAAACTTATTATTCTTTTTCAAACTGGTTTTCATTTGTTTTCTCCTTTTTCATTTCTGCTTTTTGTCTGTTTACCTTTGCCATCAAATCGCTGATTGTGATGTTATTCTTTCTGCAAATGGCAATGATTTCTTCATTTTCAAGCTCTTCTTCACGAATGAATAAAGGCTCCAATTCTTCATCAATCAGAGCCTTTTTATCATTTAACTTCTTTATTCTGTTTTTTACTGCTATCAGTTCCTTTTTCAAATTGTTACCTCCTATTTCTTTACATTTGGCGGAAAACCGAATCCTACGGGATGGTGCTTACAAAATGTTGCTATCCAATCATCTAAGGTAGTTACTCTTATTCGACCGATGTTATCAATCACTTTTCCATCTCCAATGTAAATACCTACATGACCATAGGTAAGCCCTGCACTGCTTCCGCTACTGCTGCTTTCGACTGCCACAAGCATTCCGACCTTTAGCTTTGACCTGTCTGATGTAAAGGTATAGTTTCGGTACATATCACAGGCATTCCCACCTATATATCCAAGTCCTGCATTTTGATAGACCTGTGATACCCACATGGCACACCAGCCTGCACCCGGAGATGGCGTAATGTATGCAGCATTAACAATCTTCTTTTGTACTTCCGTAGATGCCTCATACTCTTTTCCACCGCCGATACCTCCATTTGCACTGATAAGGTCAGAATTACCAAAGGCTTCTCTCATATTGCCTTGTGCAAGGAACAAGGCTTCATAGTGCTTTAGATTATCGGGATAGTTTGCAAAGACCTTTCGGATAATGCTGTCCATCTCTTTTTTATGAAGCGTTACGATGAGTTTTTTATACTCATAAGGTTCTTCGTGGCTTTCGGTATATTCATTGCCATCTTCATCGGTATAGGTTTTTGTAACCGTCCTGTATCTGATTTCAATTTCTTCCCTATACTCAAGGTCATACATGGACTCAAATAATTCTTTTAATATGGATTCTACTTCCGATACACTCTTTACCTCTCCGCACCTTGATGTAATGTAGGATAAAAGCTCATGGACATTATGACCGATGTATTCTGTATTATTTAAGATATATTCATCATATCCAGGATAATTTTCTTTCACATGGTCAACTTCACTTTGAAGCTCACCCTCCATATCTGAAAATTTCTGATTGATTTCACTTAGGACATTTGGCTTTGATAAATAGCTTGTTGTAAGCACAGAGCTTGTAGAGTTCATAAAGCCTGTCATTCCCGTTCCTGCAAAGTTAATCACAAAAGTCCCTAAGATAATGATACCTATGAAAATAAGCATTAGTCCTTTTGCTTTTCGGACAATCATATCCTTTGAGCTTTTCAGTGTTCCGATAAGTCCCTCTTTAATTCGATCTCTAAGCCTTGACTTATTCTCACGAGAAATTGCTGCCTTTACCTGATTTTTCTTTTGAAATCTTTTATATGCACTTGCTCTTTTATACTCATCCGTCTTTTTCAGTTCCTTTTTGGCATCACGAAATTCCAACTTTGACTTACGCTTTCTGATTTTATAGTCCTTATTTGTAAGGTCATAGCCTCTTTTAGCTCTTTTCTTATCAGAATACTTCTTTATGCCATGAATGAGCTTGGAGCTTGTATCTGCTGTCTTTTCTCCTGCTTCCACTCCTTGATTTTCATCACTTCCATGAGATAAGTAATCTCTTACGGTTTCACTTCCTTTAGCAAGTCCTGAAAGGGCAGATACCTTTACCATGTCTTTTTTTAGCTTTTTCTTCTGCTCTTTATAAATACTGCTATGAACTTTTTTGCTTGCAGTATCTTTTCCAGTCTTTTTATCTTCAGGCTTATTCTCCTTTAACACATCATCCTTTTTCCTTGTATAAAGGCTTTCGGTATAGTTTTTTCTCTTATAATTTTTCTTTTGAGCTTTTTGGCTTTTTGAGAAACTATTTGTATTTTCTGCTTTATGATGAAGATTATCCTCGACATCATAGGTTGACTCAAAATAGTCGCTATCCCTAAAGTCATTGTCGTATCTGTCTATAATCCCATCATTATCAAGGTCTTTTCCTAAAGGATCATAGATTTTTCCATCCTTAAACTCTGTAACATAATCCGCTCTTCCAGTTTCAGTTACAGAAGTTATGCTCCCCTTATCTGAAACTCTATATTTTTCGTTTCTCTTGGATGTTCCATAAGACTTTTCATTATCAGCACTTACCTTACTTGTTTTTTCATGCACTTTATCCTGAAACCGTTCTTTCTCATGAACGATTTTACCTCTGTAATCATCGGTATCCTTTAGCTTACTTTCTTCAGGTATAATGTTTGTTTCACTATGGAGCATTTCTTTTTCAATGCTTGCCTTATGCCTTTCCTTAAAATCCTTTTTCAGCTTCTTTCCCATAGGCTACCTCACTTCTTCCGGCTTGGTAGTCATCTTCTGATATAAAATTGTATCTTTCGGAAACTTATCAAGGAAAGGCACAATGGTATTTCCAAAGAAAAGTAGTCCCTCACCTTCATTTGAATTAGTAACATATCTGAGCTGTGGAAGTGAGATTTTAAGTTTTCTTGCAAGTATCTCTCTATCTCCTGAAGCCTGATTTAACATTAAGACAAAGTCCGTATTATCAAAGATATTTTCAATTTCCTTACTCATAAGTAGGTCTTTGACATTTTGCGTGATACCTGTCGGGATACCTCCCCATTTTCTAAAACGCTTCCAAATCTCAACCGAATACGATGCTGTCTGCTCATCTTTTAAAAGTAAATGAAACTCGTCGATATAGTATCTTGTCGCTTTGTTTCCTCTGTTTTGGGATACCTTGTTCCACACCTGATCCTGAATGACAAGCATTCCTATTTTCTTTAACTGGCTTCCAAGCTCTTTAATATCAAAGCACAGGAGCTTCTTATTTAAGTCCACATTTGACCTATGGTTAAAGACATTGAGAGACCCCGATACATAGATTTCCATCTCCGTTGCCAGCTTCTTACCAACCTTTTCCTCCTGTCCTTTTAACATATCGTATAGGTCTTGCAGTATTGGCATATTACAAGGCTCTGGGTTTTCAAAATACTTTTCATAAATTTTAGGAAGGCACCTATCTATAACGGACTTTTCTTCTGCTGTAAGACCACTACCGCCTACTACAAGCTCAAGCATACTCATGATAAAGTTTGCCTTGTCTTTCAGCGGTGCATCCCCATCACCGTAGTTCATGTTTATATCAAGGGGATTGAGAAAGTCCTTACTCTTGGCACTGA
>NZ_CALLVU010000117.1 GCF_938015485.1 uncultured Lachnoanaerobaculum sp.
ACTTGGAGTAGGAGCAAATACTCCTGTAATTATAAAATATCCTTTCTGGCAGATGACATATGACAATAAAAAGGCGATATATGTATGTTTAAATTATGGAGAGGCCTTCTGTCCTGAGAAGATAAATGATAGAAGTATATGTATTGATGGGGATATTGGTGATGTGTTAAAAAAGATAAATTAAGCTAAGGAGAAAAATTTATGAGTATACTTACACTTGATTCAACATTTGCGGATATAAAGAAACTTTTAAGTGATGAGGATATTTGCTTTAAGAAAACAATTGAAAAGACTTTTGAAAAAGTATCAAAAAATGAAGAACTAAAAAATGCATTCTGCTTTTTTATGGCAATGGCTCTTGGGGGAGTGGGAACTCTTGATGAGGAAGGTAATGTTACAGGTAATAATATCAATGAAGAATTCTTGAAGATAATAAAGATAAACGGTGATAAATGGTCCAAATATACGAGAAAATTTGTGCACCCAACGAAAGAAAAGAGATTAGGGGAGAAGCATGATAAGTTATTATCTAAAGCACACGATACAAGTCTTGGAAATATTCTTAAGAACGGAATTGAAAGCTTAAAGTATACTGATAAAGATAAAGAATTCGGTGTATTTGATAAAGGAGAAAAAGACAAAAGCGGCAAAACAATCAGAGAAAGTTGGTGGTTTGATCCAAACAAAAAAGGAGAAAAGGGACAAAAAGCGGAAGACGGTATAATACCTGAAAGAGTCAAACAAGGAATAAATGATATCATCGACTGCCTGATTGAACAGATGACAATAGAAAATACTCCACAGTATAATTTACTATTGTCGAATAAGCAGCTTATTATGAACGGTGCACCGGGAACCGGAAAGACATACTCAGCAAGAAATATTATAGCAGATATACTGTTTGATACCTTATGTGAAAGTGAAAATAAAAAAGAAGAAATCAAGAAAGTCAGAATGGATATGGTACAGTTTCATCCGTCATATGACTATACAGACTTTATAGACGGTATCAGACCCAACTTGTCAGGTAATGAGCTGAAGTATTCACTTAAAAATGGTTCTTTCAAATCTTTTTGTCGTAGGGCAGGTGTAATAGAAAGAATACTTGCAGCAGGTAAAAAGGTTGATGCCGGCAGTATAGAGGATTTTTTGATTGGAGAAGATGAGTCAATCAAAAAGTTTTGGGAGTCGGAAATAGAGAAAGGGGAACTGAAAAAAGAAATTGATAAGGTAGATGAAAGTAAAGATATTGTAGAGTTTGACCCAAGTAAACTTCCAAGTTTTCTCTTTATTATTGATGAAATAAATCGTGCGGAAATTTCAAAGGTATTAGGGGAGATTATGTACTGCCTTGATCCGGATTACAGAGGAATAAAAGGTATGATTTCAACACAATATTCTGCATTGGCAACGGATGAAACATTTTTTATAAATAAGGATAACGATAAATTCTTTATACCTTCAAATGTCTATATTATCGGTACTATGAATGATATAGATAGAAGCGTCGAGGTGTTTGATTTTGCACTGAGAAGACGTTTTGCATGGTATGAGGTAAAGCCTGATAAAGTGATGGATGATGTATTAAAGTCTATGGGAATAGAAACCTTACTTGAGCAAAATTATGAAAATTATAAAACTAAAATAGACGATCTTAATGATGCTATTGTGGACAAATTAAAGCTTAGCAAGCATTATCATCTTGGTCCTTCATATTTTGCCAAAATTAGGCTGTACTATGATGAGGGTAAAGATTATAAAGAGGCTGTAGAAAAAGTTTGGGACAATCATATTTCACAGATTCTAAATGAGTATGTCAAGGGCAGAGGCAAAGAAAATGAGGTTGAAAATATTAGAGAAAATTTTATTTCTAATATTCCCGATTCAGGAGTAGAAGATGAAAAATAAAGGGGCAAATACTCTTGAGGCAATTACTCTTGAAGATAATCAACACCCAAACAAATACTATACTTTTGTTTCTGAGAGTAAAGATGGAGGAATAGAAGATGGTCATATACCTGAGGTGTACAAAAGTTATATAGAATCTGTTGGTTCTGTAAACAAGCTTATAAAAGAGCATAATGCTATCATTGTACCCAAAAGAGAGAGTTTTGAAAAAGATATGGCTATAGAGATAAGAAACAGTAAGATATACACTTATAACTGGGTTGGAGTTATTTCTACGCCAACACAAGATGAAAACAGTAGGAGAATAGAAATTACTTCTCGATTTGATACCAGTGAAAAGCAATATTTTCTTCTTTATTTATTGAGCAGTGTTTACGGTGTGAATATTTTTAATATTGATGTCAACAGTAAGGAAGAAAGTAATTATATCATCATTTTGATCATCCTTTTTCTGAGCAAAATTGTGGAAGCGTACGGCAGTGGACTGTATAAAGAATACAATAGAAGTAAGTACAATGACTACAATTTTAGGGGCTCAATAGATATTGACAGGCATATAAAGCTTAATACACCTTTTATGGGCAAAACATCTTATAAAATAAGAGAGTATAGCTATGACAATGAAATATTATACTTAATGCGTCAGGTGCTGGATTATATTATCTGTAATCATTTTGAAGTGTGGGAAGCGTGTTTAAATAATGAACTGATGTTGAATGAGATAGTGAGCGTGATAGAAAATGCCACTCCATCATATAGAATGAATGTCAACTATGCAGATACTATAAGTTGCAGAAGAGAAATCACTCATCCAATGTATCAGGACTATGAAGAAGCGAGAAAACTTGCAATTATGATATTGAGCGAATCAGGACAAAATATATTTGACAATTCTAAAGAACTGTCATTTAGTCTGTTGATTGACATATCGTGGCTTTGGGAGGAATTTGTTGCAGAAAAGCTCTTGAAAGAATGTAATTACAAGCATTTGTTGACGGACGGATCTGCAGGAGCATTAGAATGGTCAAATAGAGAATATTGGTATCCTGATTTTATTGAGGAAGGAGATGAACATAAAAGAAGAAATATATTTGATGCCAAGTATAAGTTTTGGGATTGGAATAAAAATGACGACATTCATCAACTGCTATCCTACCTGCTTATATCAGGCGGAAATAACTGTGGTATAATTTACCCGGATAATAAGTCAAAGACATGGAGTTATAAAGAGATACATTCATATGAAAAATTCTATGGAAATGAACATCCTAAAATATATAAAATGCCCATGTATATTCACTATGGCAAGGATATGGGATATTTGGAATATTGTAGGGTTATGGAGGAATCTATAAAGAAATGGAAGGAGAACTTTCAAAACTTATTATTTGAAATTTAGGAGGCAATGAATGAAAAACATAAAATACAGCCTTGATATCATTAAGTATCAAGGCTGTATTTTTATTAAAGATACCCTCTACCTCCCTGTCTTTATATCAGTACTGTTCAGATAAAGTGATCCTATGGCAAAAGAAATAAAAATATAGAGTAAACAAGTTATTATTACAACAGGCAGATTTATTTCACCGCTTATATTTGTGCTTCCCATGGAGTATATCAGCATTGAAAACGGTGTTGCATAGAAAAATCCCTTTACGGTGAGAAGAAGCCCTAAAATATTTCCAAGGAAGGCAAGTCCGACAGGTATTGCAAATGAAGGTATGATCAGTGAAAGCATACACTGAAAGCTTGAAATAGCAATGATACAAAGTATACTTGCAAAGATTCTTAAATAGAATTCTTTCGGTATGCTTCCTGTAATTCCAATAATCTTTCCTGAAACAATATAGATAAATGCAATCCATATCATGCAAATAGATGACATTGTGGCTACGGTAAGCCATTTATCTTTTAATACTTTGAAACGCGAACTCGATGTAAGTATTATATTCCAGTTGGTTCCAAGATGTTCCATACGAAAATCAAGGCTTGCAAGTATGGCAATTAAAGGTGAGAGGAAAAACAAACCTAAAAATAATGACTCCTGTGTCCAAAGATTCGCCCAGTCAAATGATAATACTCCTTGATTTGCAAGGAAATTTATAATACCGATACCTGCAGAAATTAACGGAATCAATGCAAAGGGAATCCATACAGGGTTTCTCTTCATCTTGATAAGTTCGGCAGGCAATATGGTATAAGCATTTTTGCTTTTCCTGTTTACATGAGCAATCTTAAAATTACCTGTTTCAGGATTATTAAATACGGACAGGCTCAACTTATATGTAACAAAGAAATATAAAAAGCTTATAAATATCGCTTTTATATCTATTGCATTCCATGAAAGCAGCATATTTCTTGTAGCAGAGTCATAATCCATAGTAACGGTACTTAAAGAAAAAAGTACAGACCATGGAGTAAGTGCCGATTTACTTACAAAAGCAATGAATACACCTGCAAGTGTGCCTCCAAAGGCGATTGAAAGTGCTGCAAATTGATTTCTGAACTTTAATGACAACAGACATTGAAGCTGAAATATAATCATTCCGAAAATAATCTCTGCAAATTCAGTCTGAAGTAATGCAAAGATTGGGAATTCTCCACCAATCATAAATTTAATACCTAAATATAAAATCATTATTGTCTGTATAAAACAAAATAAAGCTATATGTATTAAGCCGAATAAGAGTTTGGAAGAAAAGAGTTTTTTCCTGCTTTCCAGTGTGGGAAGAGTATTCCACATATTTCCTTTATTTTCTATATCGATACATCTGCTTGCCAGTACCGACATCATAATGGAAATCAACATTGTATTTAAAAAAGGAATTGAACTGAAGATCATCTGCCATTCCTGTCCCTTTGGTAAGTCTCCATATGAGATGTAGAAATAGTTTAGTCCTGTTACAATAAATAATAATGATGCGGAAATCAGGAATTTATTTTTTGTAAATTCAATGGATATTGATTTGTTTAAGCTGATCTGTTTCATAACGACTCCTTTTCCCCTGTAAGCTTAAGGAAAATCTGCTCCAAACTCTGACCCGATGATTCAAGATTTGACAGCTTTCCCTGGTACAGCATTTGACCGTGATTTATAATACCTACATAGTCAGCCATTTGTTCTATCTCATTTAGCAGATGACTTGAGATAATTACAGTTATATCTCTTTCTTTCGGCAGGGAAGTTATTAGTTTTCTAATCTCCATTATTCCGGCAGGGTCAAGGCCGTTGGTAGGCTCATCCAATATGAGCAATTTCGGACTTCCAAGAAGTGCCATGGCGATACCGAGCCTTTGCTTCATACCGAGTGAATAAGCGGCAAGTTTTTTATCTCTTTGCTCATACAGTCTTACCGTTTTCAGAGCTTTTTCTATTTCAGTTTCTTTGACACCCTTTAATTTTGCTATGATCTGCATATTTTCAAGTCCGGTTAAATGAGGATATCCACCGGGATTTTCTATAAGGCTACCTGTTTGATGAAGCAGATTTAACAGATTCTTGTTTGAAACTTTTTCGCCGAAGAGTTTTATCTCTCCCGAGTCTTTCTTTATAAGTCCTAAAATCATTTTTAATGTTGTACTTTTTCCCGCTCCGTTAGGTCCTAGAAATCCGTATACACAGGATTTAGGTACACTCATGGATAGGTCATGTACACGATTCTTTTTAGTTAAATTTTTTGTTTCAAGTATTGTTTCAGTCATTGTTTTTCTCCTTTTGCTTGATATGTGAGTATGATAATAACTGAAGCTTAACTGAAGATTATCGCTACATTATGATTACCTTAAGAAAAGTATTTTATATAGCGGCTTTACTTAAATACGATATAATAAGAAAACAAAATAATTTAGGAGTATATATGGAAAAGAAAGATTGTAAAATTCTGATAATTGATGATGAAATAGAACTGTCAAAGGTTTTAGGAGAAATTTTAAAAAATGACGGATATACTGATATAGAATATGCCTATAATCTAAAAGAAGGAAGAGAAAAAATAAACAGCTGCCGGATTCATCTTATTTTACTTGATGTAATACTTGGTGACGGCAACGGGTTTGATTTTTATGAGGAATTAAAAAGAGTAGGTATATTTCCAAAACTGCCAGTTATCTTCCTGTCGGCAAGAGATGAGGATGAAGACAGACTTCACGGTCTTGGACTGGGAGCGGATGATTATATAACAAAACCTTTTCTCCCGAAAGAATTGTTGCTCCGTATCGGTGCGGTACTTAGAAGATGCTATGCACTTGATGAAAACACATCAGATATTGTTTTAGGGTTAAGCAGAGTTTCTATAGAGGGAGGTATTGTAAAAAAGAATGGAGATGTCATAACTTTGACAGCCAAAGAACTTGCATTATTCTCAATTCTTTATAGAAATAGAGGTAGAATAGTAACTACAGATATGCTTTGTGAAGAGCTTTGGCCGGACGGAAGCTTCGGACTTGAAAATTCTTTAATTGTACATATGCGCCATTTAAGAGAAAAGATTGAAAAAGATCCTTCAAAACCGATTTTTCTAAAGACGGTAAGAGGTTTGGGATATAAGATGGAGAAAATATGAGAAAAAGCTTGGAGAGAAGATTGCAATTTATACTATGGGTACTTGTTTTTGCCATAGCTATATTATTTGTGGATTTCATAATCTGTATGGCTGTGATGTATAAAAGCTCAGATATAAACTATACGGATGCCAGCGAAATAATGGACAGCTTATCATACAATAGCGGTGAGTATAGTCTAAGTGATGAAGAAAGTACACAGTTACAAAAGAATAATGAATTTGCTTTTTTACTTGATAGTACCGGAAATATTATATGGTCTGAAAATATGCCTGAATCTTTGAAAAAATCAAAGTATACTTTACAGGATGTGGCCAAGTTTACAAGGTATTATCTGGATGACTATCCTGTACGTACTTATATAGTCAGTGAAGACAGATTGCTTATAGTCGGAAAGTTGAATGCGGATATATGGAAATATACTTTGGAATATGATGCAAATAATGTTTTGACATTCTTGGAAATAACACCTGTATTATTTATTTTTAATATCATTTTGTTTATCTTTGTTTCGATAAGGATGTATAAAGCAAGACAAAGAAGAATAGAGGAAGAAAGGGTAGAGTGGATTGCCGGAGTTTCTCATGATATCAGGACACCGCTTGCTGTTATTTTAGGTAATGCACAAATGATTCCTAAAGAAAGCAATATTGATGAAATAAAAAGAAAGTCTGAGATTATTGAAAGACAGGGACTTCGCATCAGAGCATTGGTAGAGAATTTAAACATTACAAGTAAGCTCGACTTCGGTACAAAAAGATTTGAAAAAAGCAAGGTTTGTTTGAGTACACTTATCAGAAAGATTGTAAGTAATACTATAAATTCACTTGATATTGATGCACAGTCCAAGTATGATTTTGAACTGAACATAGATGATGAGTTGCAAAAATATGAAGTTTCATTAAATGAAGAACTGTTTGAAAGAGCCGTAATAAATCTTTTAAACAATTCATTTCGTCACAATCCTGACGGATGCAGCATCTATATAAATCTATATAAAGAAAATAAGAAAATATTTTTGGAGATAGGAGATGGCGGAAGCGGAGTACCGGCTGAAATTTTACAAAGACTGAATCAAAGTGCATATGCTGAGACTAAAAGCGTCGGAAAACATGGACTTGGACTAAAGATAGTTAAGAAGGTAGCAGCATTTCATAGATGGAAGGTGAGATTTACTAACGGTGTGAATGCAGGATTTGTATGTAGGATGGAAATAAAATAAGAGGGCAAGTACCCTCTTATTCTTCTTCCCAGAACAATTCATCCAAAGTCTTATCAAGTGCGCGGCAGATGGATAGACAGAGACGAATTGTGGGATTGTAGTCTCCCTTTTCTATAGCATTTATTGTTTGGCGGCTGACACCTACCAGATCCGCAAGCTGCTGTTGGGAGAGGTCTTTGGCGGCTCTGGCGGATTTTAATTTAAGGTTTTTCATAGTTCCCCCTTATTCTTCCTCTTTTTTATATCTGTCTATCACCAATTTTACCACCAAGTTTAGAATTAAAACAATAAAGGATATAGCCACGATAAGGTTGATACCTTCTCTAAATTGAAGTACTCCGTCCTTAAACAATGTGTGATCTACGATGGACCTGATCAGGTAGCCGCCATTTAACAAAAATATAAAGATGTAAGCGATAAATTGCTTTTTACAATTATTATTTTTATAGATGTAATAAGCATCATGAAAAACAATATAGATGTTGAGTACAATACCTGATATAAAAAGTATGATAAGACTGATAAGTTCATTTGAAACGGGCAATGAGATCATATCTTTTGTGAATATATGTAAAATTGAAAGTATCATTACAGTGAAGTAAGCGTAAGTATAGCCTCGTCCTCTGACAGCCAACTGCCTTTCATCGTATCCTTTTTTTGACTCTTTTGAATTGAAAGTCAATACTCCAAATACACCTACAATAAATAAACCAATAAATAAACCAATCCTCAGATCTTCCATAAAAACTCCTTTCAGACAAAATGTCATATATATCTTACATCATCAATATAACTCTGTTATTCCATTATGTCAAGTATATTTTACTTTATGTAAGATCATATACTTGCTTAAAGTATTTAAAATTGATATAAATATAATGTATCAATATAGAAAGGATCTTTTCTTATGAAGAAATTTAGATTTACTGCTTTAGCTGTCGTAGGGTGTTTTGTTTTTTTCCTTTTTGGCAGAACTTTTTTTGCACAGGACAAATTTTATAGTGGCAAATCTTATGGTGTATTTATCGGCATGGGTAAAGAAGAGGGGATGAAACTCAATAATTACGAAGTTCTTGTGCTTGAACCAAGTGAATTTGATAAAGATAATATCAAGAAATTGCATGAGAAGAATAAAAAGATATATGCCTATCTCAATATAGGATCTTTGGAAAACTATCGCCCATACTATGAGAAGTTTAAAGATAAAGTCTTGGGGAATTATGAGAACTGGGAAGATGAGTACTGGATGGATGTGTCCAATAAGGAATGGCAAAATCTAGTTGTAGATGAACTTGGGAAAAATATCTCCTATAAAGGCTTTGATGGATTTT
>NZ_CALLVU010000118.1 GCF_938015485.1 uncultured Lachnoanaerobaculum sp.
ATGAGCTTAACGACGGTTCTATGGTTACAGGTGAGGTAACAGTTTCTCTTAGAGATACAAACGCTGTTTTCGGTTTCAGAGACAACGGTAGGGCTATCGGAGCGAAGTGTACACTTGCAAAGAGCAATGACAAGTTCTATTACAACGGTCTGAGACTGGACGCTGACAGAGACCTTAAGTACGGAATTCTTCGTGATATAAGAACAGGTCACGGTGAATATGTTGTCGTAGACGCAAACGGCAAGCAGGTAAAGGGTACAAAGATCCTCAAAGACGGAGAGGGCAACTGGATAATAGTTGACAACTCAAAGTTCGTTGCAAGAGTAGCCGACGGCGACAGACCGAGAAAGAAAAACGGCAGGTTCTATCACTATGACTCTACTGCTGAAAGAAATGACAGATGGGGTGCAGAGATCACATTCGCAACAGACAGTGCAAACAATCTGGACAGTGATTTCGTACTCTTTGACAGATAAGGTTAGAGGAGAGATATGAAGAAAAACAATTTAATAAGGAAGGTAAAGCAGGGGGCTGCGGGGCTGTTGACAGCGGCAATGGTTCTGACAGGTGTGCCGCTGGGAAGCATGAGTGCATGGGCAAGTGTACTGCAACCCAATTACGATCTGCAAGTTGCAAGTGATTCGGTTGGAGTGGATGGCGGAACTACATACGGTTCATCCGATACTACGTCATATGCATTTGGTGATTCGTCAGCTAAGTATGGTTCAGATTCAAGCGTCAGTAATTTTGAAAAGAATACTCCTGGTAGAGCGTCTAAATCATCATTTAACTTGGCAGCAGTTATAAAGAAAGTTGCCTCTACAGATAATAAAAAAGGGTATGATGAGACTCTTAAGACTGGTTATGGTAGTTCTTGGTGGCAAAGCTATTATGCGTTTGGAAGTCCAAAGTATATTGCGAATAGTGATGGATCTGGCGATGCCAATTTTAGATTATATAACACTCATAGTAAAATAGATAAAACGGGTACATACGATGCACATACCGGGAAACCTAATAGCACTAATAGCGAGTTTGATAATAATAATATAAAACCGCTGTGGGAAACAAGTACTGAAAAAAATGGTAGTGTTAAGGAATTGACTGATTCGAACGGCAATAAGATTGAGTTGCGTCAGGAAGTAAAGCCGTCGGATGATAATCAGTATATACTTGTACAGTATACAGCGCTCAACCTTTCAAATAACACAGTAGATTTTATGGTTGCAAATGAAGCAGATACAAAATTGGGTAATTTGGATTCTGTGCCTATATTTATAACCAGTCATGGAGATAGAAATGCAGAGTTTGAGGGTATGCATTTTGATTCAAATGGTTACACAAATTTAGATAATGGTGACCTACTTAATCATGGAAAGAACTATCAATCTTTTGCAATTTTTGATGTATATTCAACATTGAAAAAAAATGGTAAAACTATTGCAGGTATGCAAAAAAGAAATGATAGTGATCCAAGTGAGACAAGAGTAAGAGCAGGTATGTGGAAGTTTGAACCGGCAGGTGGATCGCATAGAGACTGGATGTTTTCACAAAGTAAACCCGGATATATAAACCCCGGAGATTCAGCAGCTGCATTCTCAGCATACTTTAACCTAGAACCTCAAGAACAAAAGATTGCAACATTTGCTATAGCTATAAAGCCGATGGTAATGTATGTAAATCCTACAAGTACGCTTGTAAACGGAAATGCAGCTGATGCAACAGATCCAAACTACACAGCAGGATTTATGGGCTCTCCTATAAAATCCGTTGAAGAAGCTGTAAAAAGGATTAAGAATTTACTGGGTACAGGTTCAGATATTGCTAAGGCATATATTTATCTGCAAAGTGATGTAGTTATAGATCATGCGATAGAGATACCTGCAGGATTGGATATTACAATACAGTCAGCAGACTTTTCGCCATCAGCGGGTGGTAGTACAGTAGAGTGGACATTAAATAAACCAAAAGTAAATAATAAGAGATTTACCATAGAGCGTGCACCGAACTATAAAGATGGACCGCTATTTAGAGTAAGTACGGCAAACACTACAAATCCTTCAAGTGCTACTTCAAGGCTTACATTCCTGAATGTAAATGTAAGTGGTAAAAATATTGCGGATACTGAGGCTCCTTTGATAGAAGCTAATATCGGAAAAGTAACTGTTAAGCAGGATGTTAATATATTAGATAACAAAGTAAAAGAAGGCGCGTCAGCAATATCTCTTAAGGGAAGTGCGACACTTGACCTTAATGCAAAAGGTGGAGATGTAAAAATAACCGGAAATAGCAGTGTAAAAAACGGATCTGCCGTTGTGATTGATTCATCAAATACCAATCAATATCCTATAACGCTTAACGGTAATATTGAAGTTACAGGAAATACGGTAGGAACAGGAACTGATAGTAAGCCGGCAAATATTGATATCGGCACCAAGATGCTTTATGTGGAAAAAGGTAATAAATTTACCGGAAAAGTGGGAATAAATACCACAAATACACCGAAAGCGGATAATCAGGGTACGCCTATTATAGATTTTGAAGGTAACATACCTACTGTTGTAGCACCATATACAACAAGTAATTTTTCAAGTGATACGGACGGTCAGAATATTGAAGATGCTGATACATCCAATAAAGAGACTAACGCAAATGCTTCAGCTGCTACAGATCAAATAACCAATCGTATTTACTTGACTGCACCTTTTAAGACGATTACTATATCATACGTCGATAAAGACGGCAGTAATATCGGTGTAAACTTAGCGGGAGCAACTACAGATCCGAATAAGTTTGCGGTGGGAACCACAAATCCTGTCATAACAAATATGGCGGTAGGAAGTAAGATAGGTACACACTACACGTATACTATCCCTGTGCCGGCAGGTAGTCCTCCGGGTACGGCTCCGACAGTTAAAGAAGGATGGTATATAAAGGCGCCTGAGTTGGCAGGATATATGATAGATAAGGTCACATTTAATCCTGATTATTCAGAAAGTGGAAAGACAAGGAATATCGTCACTGCTACAGGCACTACTGTAATAAACGGAACAATCAATAAGAAAACTACAACAACTGAATCAAGTGACCATGATAAAGTAAAACTTGGTTATATAAGTGGAACTGTATACAGAGAAGATGTAGATATACAAGTAGAGTATGTAAAGGCCGGAAAGACATATAAGTTTGACACCGATGGTGGAAATAATATAGTCGATAAATATGAGTCACTGGACAGTTCAAATCCTGCATCACAGCTTGGTATGTTACCTACTCCTGTAAAGAACGGATGGCATTTTGACGGTTGGGTAAGGTACAATGATGCGAATAATAACGGTAAGTATGATAACGGAGAACAAAACAGTGGAACTATAACGACCACAGGTAGTCCAAGTGTAAGCATTACTTTAGGTGATTTTACATCTTATCTACAAAGAACAGGAAAACCTGAAACTGTTATGTTATATGCTAAGTGGAGTCCGGGCAGTACATTGTATGATGTTACAAGAAAGTATATTAATTCCAATCCTAGTTTATCATTAAACTTCGGTTCTGAGGTAAGCCATTATCAGATAACACGTGTTGTGGATCACGATCCTGCATATGTACCGGGATATAAGTATTCATCAGGATTCAAGATTCCTTCAACAGTAGGAACATTGGATACACCTACACCGGGACATTTACATATAGACAGTATGCCTGCACAGAATATAATGGCAACATATAGATATGTTATGGATCCGACCAAGTCGTTCACATATACAGTAAAATATGTAGATGCTGCGGGAAATGATATAGGTTCCGCACCGGCTCCTGTACAAAGGAGAGTAGAGCAACCTATAAATGCACAAAAGCAGAATATCACAGGCTATACTTATAATAATATGACTTTGACTGCAACTCCTGATCCGAGTGATGCGGCTTTAGGACTTCCGGCAGATCGTTTTATAGCTCTTTCAGGAAATATGGTCACAACAAATGACAGTACAAATGGTAAATTCGTTGGATATATGCCGAACCAGAATGTAACTGTAACATTCCATTATAATGTAGATGCAGGTATGAACCTTGTAAGAAGATACTTGGATCATGAGAGAAACGACAGTATGATTACAAGTAAGGTCAACGGTCCTTATACACCTGGAGACACATTGAATGCTTCAGATTTTACATTTGCTATTACAGATGAATTGTATGGATATGTGTATGGAACACATACACTTGAAAATCTTGATCCGGCAGGTTCAGGAAGTGTAGCGGTAGACGGTAGCGGAAATATTACAGGAAATATGCCGTCGGCAGGAAATGGTGTTATAGTAAAATATCTGTTAAATCATGATGCCAATAAGTGGAGAACAATCAACTTTGCGGTAGCATCTACACCTAACAACAACGGTTCAATCAATCCTTTACCGGCAGGAGCACCTACAAGTTTCCTTGCAAGTGACACAAGTGCGGCAGGTAACGCACATGCTTATACATTTGATAAGCTAAAGACAGAAGGATATGTACCTGATGTCACACCGAGCAGATATTATAAGTTTGACGGATGGTATAAAGATGCGGCAGCTACACAGCAGGTAAACGGTGCAGATACATTCCCTACAGGAACAACACCGCTTACACTGTATGCCAAGTTTGTAGAGGATCCGAGCCAGTGGTTCGATATAAACTTTGCAGCCGGAAGCAACGGTTCAATTTCGGCTCCGGCAACAATTCATATTCCATATGATTACACATGGAATCAGATAGCTTCACAGCTGCCTACAGCTACACCTGTAGCCAACTATATATTCAACAACGGTTGGAAGGATCCTAACGGAACGCCTATGCAGGCGACAAGCACACTGACAAATCATGCGACATATACCGCAATATTCAGTCAGGACCCTAATACTTGGGGTACAAATACAGGTAATATCACACCGACAGGACGTATCGGAAACAACGGTAGCGGTGAGATAGTAATAGGCGGTACAACACCTGGTAACGTATATGTTATCAGCGATCCGAACGGCAACATAGTAGCGGTAGTTCCGGGAGATTCGGTAGGTAACAGAACAGTAGTTCCAAACCTTATTCCGGGAGCACATTACAATGTACAGGAAGGAACACCTGACACGGTAGCAACTGTAGGTCAGCCTATTTCTTCCATAACAGGTACATCGGTATCTACACCACAGGATGTATATGTACCTACAGTAGACAGCAACTACAATATAGGATACGATCCTGACAATGAAGGTATGGCACAGATCGTTATCAACCCGGCAGATCCTGATGCGGACTATGCACTTATAGACGAGAACGGAAATGTCGTTCCATACCCTGGAAGTGACAACGGCTGGATGACTCCTGTAGGAAGCAATCCTTCAACAGTTACTTTCAACAACCTAAACCCTAATGAAACTTATACAGTAGTGGCAAGAAAGAAGGGCGACAGCTCTATTCCGAACCCGCTCACTAAGCTTTCTGACGGTAATCAGATAATAGCAAACCCTGGAGATATGGCTGATGCACCTAAGTACGTTGTAGAGACCAAGTACGGTGATGTGGTATCTGTAGGAACAACAAGTGTCGGAAACGATACATATGATCAGGCAAAGACAGGAGAAACAGTAACTATTCATGCAGACCCTGTAAATGCAAACGGCAAGAACTTCCTATATTGGCAGGTACTTGCAGGAAGAGCTGTAGGAGTTAGCGGTAAAATTACACAGGCTGACTACACATTCACTCTTTCAAATTCAAATATTGTACTTAAGGCTGTATATGAACCTACTAAGATAGCAGGTGACGATGCTGATCTTACAGATACAATAAGAGGCGGTAGTGCCGGTGAGTTCGGACTTGATCCTAACCAGATTCCGGGACTTGCAAATACACTTACAACACCGCTTGACAGATCACTTAACAGTGTAAACGGTGCAAACATAGAATATAAGGTTGTATTCAACAAGAGAGACGCAAAGACAAATGAGAAGACTGCTGTAAAACCTGTTTCAATTTCAGGTATCGATCATCCTGATGCACATACAACTGCATACGGACTTGATATCCGGCTTGAGAGATATGTAAACGGCAGACTTGTAAACAACGGTATCGTTGCAACCGCTTCAAATGCAACAGTCGATGTGACAGCACAGCTTCCTGCAGAGGATGTTGATCAGCTTGATTATCAGTTATATGATGTAACACCTGATAATGCAGGTAATATAACACCTGTTGAAGTAACAATTACAACCGATGTGGCAAACAATGCCGGACTTCTTAAGTTCACAGGTAACTTGCAGCATTCATATGTAC
>NZ_CALLVU010000119.1 GCF_938015485.1 uncultured Lachnoanaerobaculum sp.
CATATTTTTGCAGGTATAAGCGGAGGAACAGGAGCCGGAAGCTTTCTTGATGTATGTTATATGGTGCGTCATGTGGCAGAGCAAATTGGCGGTGTTACTATATTCGGATACTTCTTTTTGCCGGATGTGAATTTAAGTCGTATTCCGAAGAGCGATTATCTTACACGTGAGTATGTATCTAAGAACGGCTATGCGTCTATGCAGGAGTTGGATTATTGTATGCAACTACAAAAAAACGGAGGAGAATTTATCCAAGAATATCAAGGCCATAGAAGGATAGAATGGAAAGAGGCTCCTGTGGATATGTGCTATCTTATCTCTGCAACAAATACTAATGGAGATGTAATACCGAATGCATATAAGTATGCAATGAATGTTACAGCAGAATATATTATGGATTTCTTGACGGCATCATCAGGCGGAGATGTCTTCGGATTATCCTCACAGCTTGCCAATTATCGTCATAAAGTAGCACAAGCAGGTCAAAAAAAAGACAAAGGCTTTAATTTGAATTATTGTGTTTTAGGTGCTGCTTGTGCGAGCATTCCTCTAAGAGAAATTAATACTTATTTGGCATCTGAGCTTTTTGAAAGATTTTCAACCATAGGAGGTAATACACCTACAAAAGCGGATGTGGAAGCTTTGGAGTTGTCAGCTCTTGCAAAGGGAAGGAAGAATGAAAGTGAAGTATATGATTCATTACTTATGGAGATAAGAGAAGGAGCGGATGATAATTACGCTCCATACACTGACGATTGGAGATATGTAAGAGATTATGGCAATAGTGATTTAGTTTTAAATTATACAAATCAAACCGCTAGTAAATTAAACAGTGTTGAAGCTAATGCTAAAAGTATGGTCAGTGAAAATAATGAGAAGTCATTGATTGGAAGGATTAGAGCTGCATTAGGTAATATTATCTGTGATATTGATAAAGGCCCTATTTTTGCTTATAAGATGTTGTCAGCTGCCGAAAGTCATAATTTACTAAATAAAATCGATGGATTGATTGAAGAAAATAAAAACCGTTGGGGTCAAGAGGCGTATCAAAGTACTTTCTGTAAAAAAGACTATGACGGGGCAAAGTCGGATTTTGAAAATAGACACAGACGTAAGTTCTTTGACAATGACCAAAAACGCTTCAATGATTATGAGTTTTATCTTAGATGTTTGGAGCAACATAAGTTGATGGTCGGTATATATGAAAAGTTGGATGATGTACTGACAAAATTAAGAAGGCAAATAGAAGACAGTACATACGGCTATTATATTAAGTTATATCTTGTGATGGAGACTTTGATTAACTCATTTAAAGAAAATAGAAAGGCTTTAGAAAGTGAAAAGACAATAGAAAACCGTGACGGCTTTACTATACCTATGATGACTATTAGTGAATTAAAACTGTCATTGGATGCAGAAATTGAAAATATTAATATCCCAAATATGCTGGATGCATTTATGAAGTTGTTGTTGGATAATGAGTCAAGCTGGATGAATGAGGATGAAAGTAAAATTGTAAAATTAGTAACTGACTTTTTTGTAAATGAGGCATTTGGAAATTTTGCCAATAAGACAATTACTGCATTTTTAAGAGATAAGTATGGTAATCCTACAGATGAGGTGCTTACAAATAAGATTTTCAATGAGTGGATGATAAAACTTACAGATAAGGCTACACCGTTATTCTGTTATAACAAGGCTAATTGGAGTGAAGATAAAACCGGTAAATTGGCATATTTATCAGTGCCGGAATTATCTGCTCCGATAAAAGCTGCAGCTAGGATGATGTTTGCACAAAATAATTTGTGGCAGCTTAAAGAAACGGATTTAACAGATCGAATTTCTGCTATAGTTACTCACTGTGCTCTTCCACTATGCTCGTATTGGGGCTATGAAATGTGTGAAAAAGAGTATTTAAAATCAATGAATCCCGGACGACATATATATGAAGGAAAAGGTGGAAAAAGAATGAGGTTTAATGATTGGCGGAAATTGCCGTCTTTGGCACCAAGAAGTCTGGTTAATATGGATATGATTCCTTTCCAATTGAAGGACATAATATCAGAAGCGGAGGATTTGTATGTTGAAGCTGTTGATAACAATGTATTTGATGATCAAAACAGAATCTGTACTCCTGATGAACATGATATTTCTAAGATACAAGAGTTAATCAAAGAATGTGACAGCTTGGCAGAAAATATGCAGGATGTAAGTCAGCTGGAATTGGCTAAAGAAAAGATAGAAGAGTTAAATGCTGCTCCTGCCAATATAAATATGGTTGCAACGAGATATTCTATACCAGATGACGGGCATCAAGATACTACTGAGGACAGAGATAGACTCAGAAGAGATTATTTCGTATCATTTCCGGTTTGCCAGATGGAAGTAAGAGATATATTAAAACAAATCAAAGGTATAAAGGAAGAGATAGAGCAGGTAAAATCAAAATTGCAGAATAAGATAGACGTTATAGAAGTAGTAGGTGCTAATATAGACGATTATTTTGACGCCATATTTACAGGAGTAATTAACATTGAAGGTATATTTGTAAGTTATCATTCTAATGAGTTCGACAAAGATGATATTATACTATCAAAGCGTGATAAGACTGAATATCCATTCTGCACAATACCTTTATATCAAGCTTTTATAAATTATCAAAATATTGATTAAGAAACTAAGACGGAGATAGCAAATAGAGTCTCAAACGCATATAATGTAGAATATAAGAAAATACAAGAGACAGGTAAATTGCTAAAAGAGGTGTTAGGAGC
>NZ_CALLVU010000120.1 GCF_938015485.1 uncultured Lachnoanaerobaculum sp.
TAAATTAGTAGTAAATTGAGTGGTTTTGACCTTGATAAAGTGTGATAAGTCCAGTTTTTATGCGGATAACTAGATTTTTATGCTATTTTTAGCATAAAAATCGTTTAAAAAGCAAGTATTATACTTTTTAAACGCCTTTCTTGAGAAATATATTTTTATTCTGTATTAGCACTTAACATTATTTACAATATCTTTTGTGGCTACATCAATAAGTATGGGTAGAAACCAAAAATATTTCTGCACTATTATAAATATTCAAAGCTTCTATATATCTTTCAACTGAAAACTAATATACTATGCTCTTACAGAACCACTCAGCTTAAGTTTTCTTTTCTGTCCTCTAAAATGGTCATTAACCTTAACAACACGCTCTACCATACCTGTAGCTTTTGCAGTTGCTCTTTTTTTATCTTTATTTATTATACACTCCTTACTATCTACATGCACATTGTAATCATTAGGTATATCCTATTCAAACATTCTTTCATCCGCAGAAGTTATAATATTTTTTCCATTTTCTCTTCCTACGCTATAGTCCACAATAAGACCAACCCTACCTTTACTACCAGCCGGGACAACCGTTTCGGATGCTACTAATTTACTTTTATCGCTAATAAGTGTAATATCGCCATAATAGTTTTCTTCTAAAGTTTTATTAAATACTTCTTCAGATACCTCCTCGAAACCTACAACAAATATTTCATCACCAGAAGTAAGCCATTCTTCATCATTTTCCTTAAGGTAACTATATGCTTCTTCCTCACTCTCAAATTCGAGTGGTATAAGTCCCTCTGGTAATTCATCTTCAGATATAGTTTCCCATGTGTCAAAATATTCCTCAGCACTCATTTCTGTTTTATCATCTACAATAATGTTACCTTCTTTTGAGGAAGCTTCAGCAAATATATTTCCACTGATAATCACTACCGATAATACACTAATCCCAACTAAAGCTTTAAATACTTTTTTCAACATAATCTTCTCTCCTCGTATTTGACAATTATGTAAAGTCTGTATATCTTTATAGGATATACAGACTTTAACTGAAAATTACTTTAATCTAGATTATTCATGGTAACTCCATGAAAGTGGCTTAAAGCCACACAATTACTATATTTTAACAAAATATTGCTTTCACCTATTAAGTGAAGAAAAAAGAGCGTCCATTTGTGGTAAAATTAAGGTGACAAAACTCAAAAAAATTACACAAAGGAGCCCTTTATAAGTATTGTAAACACCTCATCACTTGAAAGCAATAGAAAAATTAAAATTAATTTTGATGGAGGCGATTTATCCTCTGATGCAGGCTTACTTCTTATAAAAGAATTCGTAAGTAAACTTGGCATGGATAAACTTTTCAGTCAATCATTTAAGACCAATGATTCTGCATTATTCCGTTATCACACTGATAAAGAAAACCTTCTTCAGATGATATATATGATCATTGCAGGCTATTTTGAAGATGATTCTTCAGATGAACTTACAAATGATCCTGTGTTTAAAGCAGTGCTGAATAAAGACACTTTAATCACAACCAACCATTTCAAGATTTCATAATCGAATGGATGAGGATTCACTGAATCAGTTCCTTTCAATAAATAAAATTCTTCGAAAAAAAGTTTATAGCATTCAGATGCCGGAAGCTATCATTTTAGATTTGGACTCATCAATACTTCTTAATGCCTATGATAACAACTAATAATGAACCTTGAGAGATTAATAACTACTCAAAAACTCTACCTAGGGGAAGTCTGCCCATTTTTAGGTGTATTAAGTCAGTTATAGCGTCATGGGTTAAGTTTAAAAAATTAATAGCACGGTAATTAATTTAAATATTACACCGTGAATAATTCAGGCTAAGTAAACAATATCAGTTCTTTTAATGGCTTTTTATAGATTTACTAGACCTTGAAATATATAAAATAGTGTCTAAAGTATATAGCACTGTTTTATATACAAGACCTTAATGAACACTTAAAACAATTTTAGTATTATAAAATATGCTTATAATAAATCTAATGTAACCAATAAAGACCGGTAGAAGCATTATTTGTCATAATTCCCTGTACCCTTTGTGCAAAAACCTCATCTTTAGTAAGTAAATCATTCCATTTAACTAAATTTCTACCTTTTTTATTGTTATGTAAATCCATTTTCTTATGTGCAACTTTACTATACCCATCTGACTCATTTCCAGAAGTATTCCTGTCTTCATGTGCAGTTGCATATGCCGTAGCCCAGCCTTTATTTATTCGTGCAGTCATTAAAGCATTCCAGTATGCATGTCTAAAAGCGTCTGTATTATCACCTAAACCATTATATCCATATAACTCTTTCGTTTTTGCAGCTGCTTTGTTTGCCAATTCTTTAGTAATTGCAGCATTTACAGGGTCATTTGCTATTAATATTTTTTCAGGTAAGGTAAGTGCAGTCCATGACTCATACCACCCTGCTGGTTGTGCTGCATTACAATACATATCCTCATATTCTTTTAAGATTTGCTCTGGCGATAAATCAGGATTGCTATCTTTTATTTCCTTTATTTTATCAACAAAGTCATCATAATCTGCTGGAAAGCCAAATGCATCAATATCTTCAATAACTGAATATGAATCGCCAACTTGTAATGATTGGTACTCTGTACTTGTGTTTTCTTCATCAGCATAAATATTATTAGTTATTGGGATTGCAATCATAAAACAACTTAAAGCCGTTACCATAATTTTGCTGATATTTTTCATATAATCATTATTCCTTTCAATATTAATTTTAAAATTATTATCTAACAAAATATTTATCATAGATAAAATTTGCTTTGTCTATAATCTACTTTCTCCATGATATACTTCTTCTGCAGTATCACTATTGACATCAACTATTACTTTATCAACATTCTCCTTAAAATTAGGGATATTAACAAATATTTCTGAAGATACTTCATCATCGCTGTAAACTGGAATAGCCTTTAAATTAATTTTTAATATACTGTTCTCATATGTTATCACATTTACTTTGAGCTTTGAATAAAAGATAATATCTCCATAAGTTCGATAATAAAAATTGTAATTATCACTATTATTTATAATATAATACCTATTATCAATAAGTTGCTTAATATCTACTTCAAATTTATTTTGTTCATAATACAAAATAGAACCATTATTTTGTGTTTTTTCACAACCTGATAAACATAAAGCACTTAATAACAAAATTAAAAATAAACTATTCTTATAGAATATCATAATTACACCCACTAATCCTAAATTATTCATAGCATAGCTATGTCTGCGGCTGAAAGCCACATAATTACTGCATTTACAAAACTTTCTTACTTTCACCTAAAAAGTGAATAGAAAAAAGACCTCTTTCTTGGTAAAATTAAGGTGTCAAATCAAAACAATGCCAAGGAAAGGAAGTCCTCTTATGTCAATTTTAAACACTATTTCACTTGAAAGCAACAAGAAAATTAAAATAAATTTTAACGGTGGAAATCTCTCTTCTGATGGAGGGCTGCTCCTCATCAAAGAATTTGCTGCAAAGGTAGGTCTTATAAAGCTTGTGAAAAAGCTCTTCAAAACCAATGACCATACAAACAGCCGTATTCATACAGATTCTGATAACCTTATGCAGATGCTCTACCAAATTATAGCAGCCTATTTTGAGGATGATTGTGCAGATGAACTGACTAATGACCCGGTATTAACATCTATTTTGGAAAAAGAAGCCTTGGCTTCTCAACCTACACTATCTCGTTTTTGGAATAGAATGGACAACGACACTCTTACACAGCTTGATTCTATAAATGCAAAAATGCGTGATATTGTCTATTCTATTAAGGCTCCGGAGCACATGTTTTTTGACCTTGATTCTACACTACTTAACACCTACGGCAAGCAGGAAGGCGAAGGTTTTAACTTTCATTATCAGGCTCACGGTTATCATCCACTACAGCTCTTATCATTTGTGTTAATCCAAATGCATAAATTTCCTTATCATCTTCCAGAAAAATATTATTTTCGATCACATATTGTATGATTTTTTTGATAGCCTTTCCATAACTTAAAATTTACGCAACTTTTTCACTTTGTCAGGTAACTCAGGCTGATGATAAATAAAAGCACACGCTGAATTTGCATTAAAAAGTGCAAATACAAATGAGCATATAGCAATGCCTTTACTTATTAGCAATAAATACTTTTTCATAGTTAAATCCTCCTTTCAATATTCTTTTAATAAGTTACGCTTTGGATTATACTAAATAATGATGCACTGTGCGAAAAATGTAATGAACTGTATGGTTATTTGTAATGAAATGTATTTTTTATAAAAATAATAATCCCCATACTATAAATATTTTTATTTACACAAAAAGCATTAATATACCGCAAATATCTCCATCCAAATAATGCATCAATGTGAATAAAATGTCTTTCTATGAAATAGTTGGGCTGTATGTTGATATAAATATTAAAGGGAAGTAAATTCATAAAAATTCAAAGTTCAAAAAGTTACTATATACCATGATATTCATATATTTATTAATAGGAAAAAGGGAAGGTTCCCCTTCCCATATCTTAAACATCATTCTAAAACTTAGGCAAAACTTGACATACTCTAATATTCTTTAATTATACCCTCTTTAGATTTCGGCAATATAGCTACATTTATTTTGTTTGTAAAATCACCTATTCCATTTTCTATAAGCATCACGAACTTTCTGAATGATTCTTGTGTTAATAAATTATTTCTCTTGAAAGCCTTTCTCATTGATTTATTCATTTTATACAATCAATAATTATAATTTGATTTCCTTGGAAATATCCTTTATCTTTTTCTTTTATCAACAATATAAAATCACTAAAACTACAAATAGATTATATTCATAATCTATTTGAATAATGCCATTATATCTTTCTGCTACTTCCCTTACGCTTTCTAATCCAATGCCATGACCTTGTTTTTCCTTTTTGGTTGTCTGAAGTTTTCCTTGGGATTTGACTATATTTTTATATGAATTTTCTATTTGTAAAATTAGCCTCCCTTTTTTATATTTCAAATTTATTTTTAATTCTTTTCTATCCGACTCTTTTACAGCTCTGACTGCATTATCCAACAAATTTCCAAGCGCCACTGTCATATCCACATCTGATATTTCTAACTTCTTAGGAATACAAACATCAATATATAAATTTATATCATTAATATTTCTCAATTTGTAATTTATAATACTATCCACTACTAAATTTCCGGATTTACACACTTCTTCTTTTTTATCTATTTTTGATAATAAAGTATCCAAGTAATCTCGGTATGAATCTATTTCTCCTTTTTCATATAACGATTTCAACATAAATAAATGATTTTGTATATCATGTCTAATCAAAGAGATATTTTCATTATTGACTTGTATCATTTTTAGTTGTTGTAAGTATGCTTCATCTTGCTTTTGTAAAAGAAGCTTTTTATTTTTCTCCTGCATTATGGAAACAACATGGTTATATAATTGAAAACTCACTATATTGATTATAGTAATGGATAGCAGTACAATTAATATATGCAGTTGTTCAGAGCCTGTTGCTATATTAAGAAATAAAATCATTACAACCAAACTTGCAACCGGTATACTTACAACTCTTATCCAATATAGAGGAGATATTTCTCCTGATTTTTTTATATTGAATTTTCTTTCAGAAAGAATCAATGCTACTATATACACCAATACTTTCACACAAATAATAAGATAAACAGAATGTAACTCCTGTACTTTAAAAATGAATATCTTTTTATATTCAAACAAAGACATAACCATTATTTCAATACCAAAGATAATCAAATAAACATATACCGTAGCTGTTATATGGCGCTTTAATGTTCCGCTATAATTGAGTGTTATAGCAAAAATACTTATTATGTTAAATGAAAGAAGAACTACTGGAACCGGAAAGAAAGTAAAAATCAGAACACTCAAAATATAATATATAACATATGACAGTACCTCAACACATTTATAGATGTTTTCTCTTTCAAAAAATATAGATATAAGTTTAAAAATTGAAAAAGTTCCCAATATGTTACTGACTAAAAATACACTATGTACTAAACTCACTATTATAACCCTTTCCTCTCAAACATCATCTGTAACTTTCTTATTTCTTTTCTTTTACTCCTGCTTATCGGGATAATATCTCCATTGGACATTATAAGTTCTTCATATTTAAAGCAAGATATAAGCTCATAATTTACAAGATAACTTCTATGTGGATATATGAAAAAATCCGGTAACACTTTACTCAATTCTTGGATATTATCATAAAATGTGTATTGCATTTTGCAACTTACTAAACTGATTTCTCTGCCTTTACTTTCAAAGTACAATATGTCTTTATATGGCACTTTTACTGTGTTCCTGAGATTTTTAAATTCAAAGATTTTATTTTCCTTTCCAGAGATTTTAATTGCTAATTTTATGTCATTTAGAAGTTTTGAAACATCAATTGGCTTTTGAAGAAAATGCAAGGGTTGTACATCAAACAGTTGTCTATCATAGTTGTTCTTAGATGAAATATATACTATTTGAGTTATGTAATCATCCATTTCATCCCTAATGATATGCCCCACCTCCACACCATTTATATTACCTCCAAGTTCAATATCCAAAAAAATCAAATCATATAGATTCTCTTCTCTTATATCGGATATTAAGGCATCTCCACTATAAAATATATCAACACTAATATTCTCGCACAAAGTCCCCTTTGCTTTACTTAAAATAATTTTTTTAAGTTCATCACATGTAGCCTTAATGTCATCACAAACAGCAATTTTAAACATAATATATTCCTCAATGCTTTATACTATCCAAATTTATATTCTTATTCATGATTAAACAAAGTACAAATACAAACTCCCAATTCTTCTGCAATTCTAAATGCTAGTTTCAATGAAGGTAACACTTCTTCTCTTTCTATTTTACTTACAAATTGCCTTTTGACTCCAATTCTACCAGCCAATTCCTGCTGAGTTATATTTTTTATCTTTCTTATAACAAATATATTATTTTTCAAATATAACAATCCTCATATACTTTTGACTATATTATATATTTGAATATATTATATAATAACTACTGTAAAAGTGAAATATTTTATACGGAGGTAGTTATGGAAAACAATATAATAGTGTCTGAGGCATATAGTGATGTACGTGCAATGGCACGTAACGTAATGAGGAGTAAGTGGCTTGGGTCTGCTTTGGCTTTGCTGATTTATACTTTCGTATGCTCAAACCTTCCAAACATGCTTGGTGATATGATTCCGGCATTCAAGAGAACTATATACCTGGATTTTATAGACAGATACTATGAGTATTCGACATTTCCCGGACTATATAGTATTTTTATAGAAGCTGCATTTTCTCTGGGGCTTGCTATGTTCATTCTTAACTTCATAAGAGCAGGCAAGATTTCAATCGAGCTTATATTTGGTGGATTTGAAAAGTTTATAAAGGCATTTTTGATGAATTTGGTTATGTCTATAATTACGGTCATAGGCCTTATACTATTTATAATTCCCGGGATAGTATTTGCACTTATGTATTCTCAGGCTTACTTTATTATGGCTGATAATCCTGAACTCGGAGCGATGGAATGTCTAAAGAGGTCCAGGATAATGATGATAGGAAACAAAGGATACTTATTTGGCCTGATATTTT
>NZ_CALLVU010000121.1 GCF_938015485.1 uncultured Lachnoanaerobaculum sp.
GGCGATCTGGTCAAAAAGGGAGAGGTTGTAGCATTTGTTGATCAGGTTCCCATCGTGGCTGGCATTGATGGAATGATTCGAGGAATGTTGCAGGATGGCGTTGAAGTCTTTGAAGGAATGAAATGTGGAGATATTGATCCGAGGGGAGAACAAGCAAATTATACAATGTGCTCAGACAAGGCCTTTGCGATTGCTGGTGGAGTGCTTGAGGTCATTGTAAAGATGAAGGTTTCGTAGGAAAATAGAGGAATAATTTGGGTTCATAAGGTAACGATATTTTAGAATAAAAGTATTTTGTGAAATAGAAAGGTAGATTATGACAGGCGAATTAAAAAATAAGATCGACGGATTATGGGAAATATTCTGGACAGGAGGCATTACAAATCCTCTTGAAGTTGTGGAGCAGATGACCTATTTGATGTTTATCAGGGATATTGACAGTGCAGACAATATAAGAGCAAAAGAAGCGGCTATGCTGGGCTTGCCTTTTAAGAGCATTTTTGACGGTGAAATAGAGATAGGGGAGCGCAAAGTAGAAGGCGAACAGTTGAAGTGGTCTGTTTTCCACGATTTTCCGGCACAAAGAATGTATAACATAATGCAGGAATGGGTATTTCCTTTTATAAAGAATCTTCATGGCGATAAAAACAGTGCATACAGTAAATACATGAGAGATGCTATATTCAAAGTGAATACACCTTTAATGCTTTCAAAGATAGTAGACGCTATGGATGAAATCTACGCTATGATGGACAAGGTACAAAGCACGGATGTTAGAGGAGATGTATATGAGTATCTGCTTTCTAAAATTGCACAGTCAGGTGTAAACGGTCAGTTTAGAACACCAAGGCATATTATCAGAATGATGGTTGAGATGATGGATCCTCAGCCAAATGATACAATATGTGATCCAGCATGCGGTACATCAGGATTTCTGGTTATCAGTGGTGAATACTTAAAGGAAAACTACAAAAAAGAAGTACTTATGGACAGGGAAAACAAAGAGCATTTTATGAACAATATGTTCTATGGATTTGATACAGACGGAACAATGCTTCGTATAGGAGCTATGAATATGATGACTCACGGTATAGAAAATCCTTGTATAGAATATAGAGACAGTCTTTCTGATCAAAATCCTGACAGAGATAAATATTCGCTTATACTTGCAAATCCGCCGTTCAAGGGTAGCTTGGATGCGGAAATAGTATCTACAGATCTATTGAAAGTATGTAAGACTAAAAAAACCGAGCTTTTGTTCTTGGCGCTCTTTATAAGAATGTTGAAGATTGGAGGAAGGTGCGCTTGTATAGTGCCTGACGGTGTACTTTTCGGATCTTCCAATGCCCATAAAGCTATCAGAAAAGAAATAGTCGAAAACCAGAAACTTGAAGCGGTAATATCAATGCCTTCAGGAGTCTTTAAACCATATGCGGGAGTATCCACAGGTATACTTATCTTTACAAAGACCAATCATGGCGG
This sequence comes from uncultured Lachnoanaerobaculum sp., assembly GCF_938015485.1. Classification (GTDB taxonomy): domain Bacteria; phylum Bacillota; class Clostridia; order Lachnospirales; family Lachnospiraceae; genus Lachnoanaerobaculum. The sequence goes on from NZ_CALLVU010000121.1 coordinate 1,483, forward strand.
AACTGATAATGTCTGGTTCTATGATATGACAGCTGACGGTAAGAGTCTGGATGATAAGAGAACACCGATAGCAGATAATGATATACCGGATATTATAGCTCGCTTCAAAAATCTTGACGGAGAAAAGGACAGAAAACGTACAGATAAATCCTTTATGGTACCTAAGAGTGAGATCATAGAAAAAGATTATGACTTATCCATCAATAAATACAAGGAAGTGGAGTATGTTCCTGTAGAATATCCGCCGACATCAGAGATTTTGGATGAAATAGAGAAGCTGAACGAGCAGATAATGGAAGAGACCAGAGTGTTGAGAGAATTATTGAAAGGGACCTCAAATTGAGGTTTGTGTGGGAATGATAGATGGCAAAATATAAGTTAGGAGACATCTGTGAAATTGTATCAGGGAGTACCCCTAAAACTGACATAGAAGAGTACTGGAATGGGGATATTAAGTGGATTACACCTGCTGAATTGGATGATGAGTCTTATATTGTCTATGATACAACAAGGAAAATTACAGAGCTAGCTGTGAAGAAAACTGGACTTTCATCATTTCCAGAAGGAACAGTAATTTTGTCCTCGAGAGCACCTATAGGAAAGGTGGCAATTGCTGGATGTGAGATGTATTGTAATCAGGGATTTAAGAATCTGATTTGTTCAGAGAAGATATACAACCGGTATCTTTTCTGGTTCCTTAAAGGTAATACAGAATATCTTAATTCATTTGGAAGAGGTGCAACATTTAAGGAAATATCGAAAAAGATTGTTTCAGATATAGAAATAAATGTTCCAGAAATGAATCTGCAAAAAAATGCAGTGCTTAATCTTGAACGACTATCAAAGATAATCAGTCTAAGAAAGTCTGAAATCGATAAATTAGATGCTCTCATCAGAGCCCGATTTGTTGAGATGTTTGGGGATCCAAGTGTTAATAATAAAAGGTGGCAAAGGGGAGTAATTAATGAAATTGGGTCTTGTATTGCAGGTGCTACACCAAGTACAAAAGTTGATGAGTATTGGAATAATGGTACTATTCCGTGGATGAGTTCTGGAGAGGTCAATAAAGGTAGGATAGATAGAACAGATAATTTCATAACACATTTGGGATATGATAAAACAAGTACAAAACTTGTTCCTCCGAAGACTGTGGTATTAGCGATGGCAGGGCAGGGAAGAACGAGAGGTATGGCAGCAATAACTGAAATTGATCTATGTACAAATCAATCAATCTGCTCAATAGTGAATAATGAAAAGATAGACGCTGAGTATTTGTTATATTTTTTAAAACTTCAGTATAATGAGCTTAGAAGAGCTTCTACAAATACTGATGGAAGAGGTGGATTAAATCTTAAGATAATAGGAAATTACCCTATTATGATTCCTCCAGTTGGTTTACAAAAAAGATTTGCCAACTTTGTTGAACAAGTCAACAAATCAAAATTGTTAGCCGCCTCGCAACCTCAAATCCATATATACAAAACCCTAACTTTGCTGTAAAATAGCCATAGTTAACGATTTCCTTAATATAAAGGGCTTTATATAAATAAAATTTTAAGAATATGCTCCTAAGTTGAGATATTCTCTATTAAATACTACTTACTAAAATTATGGGGAGGTTTGCCATGGGCAACTTTGACTATTTGAAAGAGGAAAAGAGGTTTGATACCTTTTCAAATGTTGCTATTGCGGCAGAAAAAGTTTTATATATAGATCCGGGGCTGTGTGTTATGAATTGCCGCAGAGCGATGGAGTTTGCCATAAAATGGATGTATTCGGTGGATGCTTCATTGACTAAGCCGTATCAGGACAATCTGATCAGCTTGATGAATACTGAAGAGTTCAAAGATATTATTGATGCAGACCTGTTTAAGCGTATGGATTTTATACGTAAGATAGGTAATGACGGTACTCACAATGCAAGGAAGGTAACTGAGGAGCAGGCAATGCTTTGTCTTGAAAACCTGCATATATTCTTTGATTTTGTAAGCTATTGCTATGCGGATAATTATGTTGAACAAAGTTTTGATAAATCACTTTTGAAAAAAGAAGTTGAGACGCCAAAGACACCGGAAATTTCCGATATAGATTTGGATAAGCTGATAGCAGAGAATGCATCACTTAAAGCTTCACTTACAGAGCAAAGAGAAGAAAAGATTCAAAGCTATGTTACAAAGCCGCTTGAACTGTCGGAATATTCAACAAGAAAAATATACATTGACACTATGCTTTCAGATGCAGGATGGAGAGAAGGCTCCGACTGGTTAAATGAGGTAAAGATAGAGGGATTGGCTGCAGATTCAGGTAACGGATTTGCGGACTATGTACTTTATGATGATGCCCATAGACCGCTTGCTGTAGTAGAGGCAAAGCGCACATGTGTGGATGTTGTTGCAGGAAGAAAACAGGCAAACGACTATGCAGACGCTATCGAGAAAAAAACAGGAAGAAGGCCTTGTATTTTCCTTACAAACGGATTTGAGACAAGAATAATAGACGGTGAATACCCTGAAAGAAAGGTAGCAAACGTATATTCAAAAGAAGATTTGGAAAAGATGTTCAACTTAAGAAAGATGAGAACATCTCTTGAAAATGTCGTTATAGATAAGAATATAGCGGGCAGGTATTACCAGGAGGCCGCAATCAAGGCGGTATGTAATGCTTTCGATAAAAAACATCGCAGGAAAGCATTGCTTGTCATGGCTACAGGTTCAGGAAAGACAAGAACTGTAATAGAGTTGTGTCATGTACTTCTTGATGCAGGTTGGATTAAGAATATCTTGTTCCTTGCGGACAGAACGTCTTTGGTAATTCAGGCAAAGAGAGCGTTTAGAAATAATTATCCTGACCTTTCTGTAACAAATCTTTGCGAAGAAAAAGATAATTACAATGCTCACTGTGTTTTTTCTACATATCAGACAATGATGAATTGTATAGATTCGGCCAAGGAAGAGGATAGAAAGATATTCACTTGCGGACATTTTGATCTTGTGATATGTGATGAAGCACATAGATCTATATATAATAAATACAAGAATATTTTTACATATTTTGATTCTCCTCTTGTAGGACTTACAGCTACACCAAAAGACGACATTGATAAAAATACTTATGAAAGATTTGACCTGGAGCAGGGAGTTCCGACATATGGATATGAACTCTCACAAGCTGTAAAGGACGGATATCTGGTTGACTTTTTATCTGTTGAAACGAAGCTTAAGTTTATTGAGGAAGGAATTGTGTATGAAAATCTTTCCGATGAAGATAAGAGTATATATGAGAATACTTTTGAGACGGAGGATGGTGAAATACCTGACTCAATAAGCTCATCGGCACTTAATGAGTGGATATTTAATGCAGATACTATTCGCAAAGTGCTTGATACATTTATGAAAACCGGAATCAAAATAGATTACGGACAAAAGATTGGAAAGAGTATTATCTTTGCAAAAAACCATGCACATGCTGAAAAAATTCTTGAAATCTTCAATAAGGAGTATCCGCATCTAACCGGCTATGCGCAGGTTATTGACAACAGGATTAAGTTTGCACAGCGTATTATTGATGATTTTTCTGAAGCAAATAAATTACCGCAGATAGCTATTTCTGTAGATATGCTTGATACAGGTATTGATGTACCTGAGGTTGTTAATCTTGTCTTCTTTAAGAAGGTAATGAGTTATGCAAAGTTCTGGCAGATGGTGGGTCGTGGTACAAGATTGTGTCCGGGTCTTATTGACGGAGAGGATAAGACTAAATTTTATATATTTGATTTTTGTGGAAACTTTGAGTTCTTCAGAATCAATAAGAATAAGGGTAAAGTCTCCGCAAATAATATTTCGATACAGAGTGCCATACTTAATTTAAAGTTTGAAATAGCATACAGATTACAGGATTTGGACTATCAGAGCGATGAACTTAGATCATTCAGGAAAAGACTTGTTGAAGAGATGGTAGCAAAGGTATCAGAGCTTTCAAGAGACAGATTTGATGTAAAGCAACATTTAAAGTTTGTGGAATTATATTCTACGGAGGAAGGATATAATGCACTAACATTTGAAGATACGGTGCTGATAAGAGAAGAACTTTCACCTCTTATTTTACCTGAAGATGATGAAATCAGTGCAGTGCGTTTCGATGCATTGATGTATGGCATAGAGCTTGCATGCCTTGCAGGCAAATCATATAAGAGGTTTGTTACCGATTTAAGGAAGAATGCGAAAAAACTTGCAAGTATTGCTAATATCACCGAGATAAATGAGCAATCAGATCTTATAGAGGATATATTACATACTGACTACATTGAGGACTGTGGAATAAACGAGTTTGAGATAATAAGAGAAAAGCTCCGTGGACTTATGAAGTATATTCCAAAAGGAGGTATTATGTATGATACCAACTTTACTGACGATATTGTTTCTATAGAATGGAACGACTCGGATCTTGAAAGTGATTCGTTGAAGAATTATCGTGCAAAGGCTGAATATTATATTAAAGAGCATCAGGACAATGAGGCTATAAAAAAGTTAAAATCCAATATTCCTTTAAGCAAAGATGATATAAAAGAACTGGAAAATGTACTTTGGTCAGAGCTTGGAACAAAAGAGGAATATGAGAAGGAATACGGGCAAAAGCCGCTGGGTGAGCTGGTACGAGAAATAGTCGGACTTGATATGAATGCTGCAAAGGAGGCGTTTTCAGCATATCTTGAGAACAGCAATCTTGACAGCAGACAGATTTATTTTGTAAATCAGATTGTAGAGTATATAGTTCACAATGGAATGATGAAGGATTTATCAGTATTACAAGATACCCCGTTTACAGATCAGGGAAGTATAGTTGAGATATTTACAGACTTGGGAGTATGGGCAAATATCAAAGGTATTATAGATAGCATTAATGAGAATGCTGCTGCGTAGTTGGAATATTAATGTTATATTTAATTATGTATAAATTATATAAAATTAATATATAACAAGAATATATTTGATTTTTATTAATAAAAACAATGTGGAGGATTAAATGTATAATGATAAGTTTAATAGAATAGTTTCAGAAATTTTAGAAAGTATGGAATTAAATAATGTGGGTTTATATGTGGGCCAGGGAATAGAAATGGAGGAATTACCAAATGTCGTCTTAGAACAGAAGTGGAGATTTGTCATTACTAGTCAGAAGAGAGATGACTTCTCGGGATTTTTTGTGTCAGATGAAAGATTGCCAAAGTTCTATACAAAAATGGAAGATGTTCAAAAGATGTCTTTTAGTAGTATAAATTTACCTATAATACAGTTATTTGGGCTTGATTCGGATATGAATAAACTAGATACAGAAATAGATAAAATGATAATAGACACCACTGCGTCTGACATTATGGGCTATATTGCTAAGAAATTGGATACAAGAAGCAAATTAGTCGTCATAGGATATTGTCCTATAGACGTTGATGAACTGCAATATAGGGATTTTGTAACGAGATGGAGTCAGATAAAAGGGGCTAGGGTATTTATATTTAATGATGGTAGGGTTAACGATTTTACTGAAAAAATGAAGAAATTTGCAGATGAAAGAAATGATTACTGGTGTGAAACATCATTATCAGAGGTTTTATGTTCTGTGGATTTTATGTATGACGATTACAGTGAAGCTAGAACAGACGGTTTATCTAAACAGTTGTTCTATAAAGGGAGTAAGGCTACTTATATTGAAAATAAAATATTATTAAAATGTCAAAATTTTGCGCATTTATTGACAGATGAAGTTGTTAATAAAATAAGGCCGATAGGGAAAGTTGAGCAAGGAAAGTATTATGAGATTTTTTTAGATAATTCATCAGTAGAACCACAATGGTATGGATATTCAGAAGAATTAGATTATCATTTAGAAAGACCTTTTGAGAAAACTATACTGAGATTGGTTCAAAAGTTATTAAATGGGAGAGGATTAGAGGATAATCCTGATAATAGAAGATTACCTGTTATTTTAGAGGGAGATCCTGGAACATCGAAGAGTATTACTTTAGCAGCAATTGCATATAAGATATTTAAAAATCGAAATAACCCAATTGTATTTATAAAAAATGAAGAGATATCATTTAATAATGAATATGGAAGAGAATTTGAGTTGCTTAATAGCTTGTTAAGTGAAATAGAGAATGCTCCAGGTTCTGATGAGAGAGTGTTAATTGTTTGGGATACTGCAGCTTATAGAAATGTTGAAGATATTGCAAGGAATTTGATTAGACTATTAGATAATGTAGGGCGTAGGTTTGTTCTATTGTGTACGGCATATAGGGGTTCCAGTAAGGAAGATGTAAATCATAATCCAAATTCTGAACGAAAGACTAATATAAAAAAAGTGTGGAGAATGGATCGTAAGGGTGACTTTATCCAAATAAAAGTTGAGGAAAAAGACGACTTTGGTAACTGTGTTTATAGTGATGGTAGAGCTTTTTTTATTGAGAGTAATAGAGATTTATCAGAGGAAGATAAGTCTGAATTGGATGAGAAAAATAAAAAGTATACAGATTTAAGTTTTTCTGAAAGAGAGATGGCAAATAAAGAAAATGATATATTTATGTATTATTTTCAATTGAGATATGAACTAAGAGAGCGGCTTGCAGAAGGTTTGAATATTGAACAAAGAATAATAGGGTATTATGTAAAAAAACAATTAGAGTTGATGTCTAATTATAAAAACAAAGAGGAGAAGACAGTAAGCCCAATGGTAAAAGCATTGCTTGAAGCAGGGATTGACTTAAGTGATGATATTAGTAAGGAAATCGAAAATGACGAATTAAAGGAATTTAATGAGAATATGAAATTTGATTTAGATTCATTTAATTCAAGCATTGCATTGTTTAGTAGATATAAGTTAAATGTACCTTATAAATTGGCATTTTCAATGCTACTTAGAGGTTCTGGTAGTGGAACGGATTATATATATAAATATCCAAAAATTTTTGATTTTGTAACTACATCTATACCTTGGCTTTTTTATGGGCTTGACACATATGATAGGTTTATCTTTAGATTTAGAAATTCTAAAGAGGCTGAGATTTTTATAAAAAGAAATGATATCGATGGAGAGAAGCATATTGAGTATCTAATTGAAATGTTTGATTTATATATGAGTGAGTATCCAGATGATGATGAAATTAAGAACGCCTTGATTAATTTGGCAAGAATGATGGGACCAAACTCAGAGTATTATAGTTTTGAAACGGATCCTAGCGAACACCGTATGATATTGAGGAATTTGGATAGTTTTATTTTAAAATTATCTAATATGAGGAGTACAATTAAAGATGATAAATTTGATATTAATTTAGCTCAACTAGAGATAACATTTACTAGAGAGTATTATGGTAAATTGTGGAATAAACTACATGATAAAGAAGGTGAAGAAGATAGCGCTAAAAGGTTAAGTAAACTTAAAGATGTACTGGAGTTATCTCAAATATGCATAGAAAGGTTGAGTAAAGAACAATTTGAACTCGATACGACACAGAAAAAGTATATTCAGGATCAAATCAATATATTTGCTTACGAAATGGCATATTGTAAAATTGCTATAGAAGATTTAGTTGTAAATGAGAGAGAAAGAAAAAATATAGATATTCAAACACCTGAGTATTTTCAAATATACCCATTATTGGCGAGAGCTGTAAATTCAAATCCAATAAATGGATATTCATACAATGCTATGTTTAAATTATTTGTTCATGAATATACAAAACTAAGTAATGACGAGCAGAAGTTGACTATTTTGAGTGAGGTTAGAGGTTATGCAGAAGAAGCAGGTACTTTAGACATTATTAATAGAGGAATGAACGGAAGAGATGAGGTTCAAGAAAATATTTTAAAAATTGAAGGAATGGCGGCAGGCTACTCTATAGATATTGATACAATTGAAAGTAAAGATAAAAGCAATAATTTTGTAAAAGTATTTGATGAGTGTTTATCTAAAAATAAAGCCTGTGCAATAGTTTTTGTGTGTCAACAAGAGCTAGATAAATATGGATTATTACATGTAAAAAAGGCTGAAAATGATAAGAAAAAAAATGAGGAGTTGTCTACAGAAAAACTAAAAGTATGTAAAAAGGTATTTGATTTTTTATCTAAAGAAGAATATAAAATATGCATTGAAAAAGATGTATTTGCTTTATATCTAAAATTGCGCGTGGCTTGGCTATTGTTTAACAAAACACCTCTGAATATAGGAGACAAGGAGGCTCAACTTACTTTTATTAATAAGGATGGTTGGAAAACAATATATGATATATGTGAAATGTATATACATTGTAAGGCTGAAAATAAGAAGCCGATTGTTTATCTAATCTATGCATTGTCTATAATTCAACTCAGAGAGGATTATGTGACAGCATACGATGCAATTACAAGCATGGATAAAAAAGGAACTGCTTCTTTTGCATCTCAAGCAAGAATGAGAGTTCCATATATTATTTGTGAGAAGCCTGGAAAACCAAAAAAATACTTTGGTACAATTCATAATGTTGACAATTCGGACACACACAGAGTATCCGGATATCTAAATGTAAAGGGGATTGCAATTAAAATGGGAAAAAAAAGGGGAGTAAGGGTCTTTGCTAATAATATAGGGAAAAGATTTCTGCCTGATAATAATAGCCCAATAGTTGATTTAGAAGTTGGAGTTGGATATACCGGTTTTTCAGCATATACTGAAAAAGGTAGAAAAGATAGGGGGTATATTTGATGTGTGAAATTGAAAATATATCTTTTAAAGAAGACACTGTTTTAATTAATAATAAAGTAAGACAAGAAATTGCATATCATTTATGGATATTTTGTGGATATGAAGATTCTGAGTATAATGTCGTAAGTACCGATGCAAAGTTTATAAAGTTGATAAATGATTTATATAATGTATTTTTTGATTCAAGTTTTATAAGGGGGATATGTAATTGTAAAATTGTTGAAGAAAACAACTGGGATTATATTAGAGATATTAAACGTAAATTGAATGATATAAGTATATTGCGCACAGCTATATCACATACAGTGAGTAAAGAGAATTGTAAATATCATATCAGTATTCAATTTAAAGAATGGATAAATAGTAAGTGTGGAACCTATAATCCAACAAAGGATATAGAGTTTAAAAAATTAATATCGGAATTGTTATTACTAAAGAAGGAACTCTTTAATTTACTAGATAGGCTTTTAACAGACATAAGCTCTCTAAGTTCAGAAAATAAAAGTAAACTTATAGAGAATTGGGAGGAGATGACTGTTGAATTTTACTTAAAAGGTATTAATAGAGATATGTTTATAGGCAAGTTAATAGAGTGGTATGAAATTAATAATAATAAAATAGGTTTGAATGGAAAATTTTATACATATAAATATAAAATTAATGAGTTAATAATGAACAACATTTGTCTTAAAGAACAGAAAAAAATAGATTATTATGAGCAACTTAGAGCAGAGCATTTTGATAAACTTACGAAAGAGAAAAAAGATAGATTTGATTATTTTATACGAGAATTAAATTCAAATATAGATAAAATAAAAAAAGATGTTGCGGATTTTGTTAATAAAAATATTGAGGATTTAGAAGCAATTCATTACACGATGTATTATTTGAGTGATGGAGTACTAAGAAAAAAAGTTAAAGATGCTGTTTCGGAGATAAAGAAAAATAGATTAACACTTATTCCTCAAGATTTGATAGGATATATGATAAATGAGGATTTAAAAATTAATTTTTAGCTATATTTTCACCATCACTGCATTTTGGGTGGTGAGAGTAAGGATACAAAAAATATGATAGATATTGCGTCAAAAGACGGTGCAAAAGTTCATGTGTTAGAGATTCAAAATAATTTTATGAAAACTTACTATATATGGATTGCTACATTCAAAGAGGATGATTTTGAACAGTATTGGGATAATGAGCCATATGAAAATGAATTAAAACTTTTCAAAGAGGGGCTTGGAGCTAAACCTGATATTAGCCTAAAGTGTGGATTTTGCAGGGAAACGGGATTGGAAGAACTGGATGAAAAGGACTTTTGGTTTTGTTTTAGGCCTTCTTTATGTAATGTACGCGAGCTTGCAAAAGATTATATCTCTGATTTGGATGAATTTGAGAGGGTGTGTAATGCAAAAGGGATTTTAGAAGGAAATGTTATTTGGGGAATAGCTGTTAAAGATTTCCATGATTTAGATCCGAAAGTTTGCAGTATGCATTATATTGATAAATTTGAAGTGTAAAGCTTTATTAAGTCCCTTTGTTTTAACCCTTTTAATGTGTTAATATATCAAAAAACCAAATCAGGTATATGGGAGATATTTATGTACAAAATATTTGTATATGGGACTTTGAAATCTGAATATCTGCAAAATAAGCTACTAGGGCATACATTAGAGTCATATGATGCCAAGCTTGAGGGATATTCTATAAATACAGGTGAGAAGTATTTCAATGTAATTCCAAATGATGGCGGATGTGTTAAGGGTAAGGTCTTACTTGTAAGTGAAAAGGATATACTTTATATAGACCAATGGGAATCTGTTCCTATGTATATAAAGGACAAAGTGAAGGTACATTCAAAATATGGTTATGAGGATGTTTATATCTATATAAAGAAAGATAAAGAAGACAAGATAAAATTGCAGGATGATGTCTTGAATATGAGCAACAATGAAAATCTTGAAGCCACCATTGATGAGTTTGCAGGTGCCAGAGATATTGAGTTTCCGGTATGTGACATATATCTGAATTATCATATAGATTTAAGTGCAGGTGCTTTGAGTGATTCTAAGAAAGTTAAGGATGTGTTTACTGAGCAGGTAAAAGACAAAGAGGTTTCATTCATAGGATATGAGGATTTGTATTATGAAAATTTTGGGCAGCAGGTTTCGCTTTATTATATAGAAGATAATGAAAAAGCGATGTTGACTGTAGTGATTCCTGTTTCCGCCTGTAATCCTGTAAGGCTTTGTGAAAAAGCTTTTGGTGGAAAACTTGAAATAGAAGGAAAAGATTTTGCAGATTACATTTATTCAAAATATAATATCAAAGTATTGAAAAAACCGAATGTGATAATCTATTCGTCAGGTGAAATTGATAAGTCAAAAAGGGTTGAGATTTTATCTGCAGGGGAAAGTGATGTTAAGAGTGATGAGATTATAGAAGCGGCGAATACGGATATATCAAGAAGTGAAGATGTTAAAGTATATGCCTTTAATAATGTGAGAATATGTATACCGAAGAGCTTTGCGCCTTGCTATATGGACAGGTTGAAGCCTTTGTTGTTATTGTAAAAAAGAACTGCCACATTTGATGTGACAGTCCTTTTTATAGAAACTATTTTTTAAACAGTTTTGCAAAGAAGCCTTTTTTCTTAGGC
>NZ_CALLVU010000122.1 GCF_938015485.1 uncultured Lachnoanaerobaculum sp.
CCTGAAAGGGCATTGGGCTTATGGTCGGCACGCGATGCAAGGTGCAAAAAGTCTAAGAGCTCCATCGCGCGCTTTTCGGCTTCTTTCCTGCCTACCCCTTTGATGAGTGCAGGAATGGATACAGTTACAGAACATAGAATGGCAATAGCCATGGCCAGACAGGGCGGTATCGGAATAATCCATAAAAATATGAGTATTGAGGAACAGGCAGGCGAGGTGGATAAAGTAAAGCGTTCGGAAAACGGAGTTATTACAGACCCTTTTTATCTCTCACCGGGGCATACTCTTTTTGATGCCAATGAACTTATGGCCAGATATAGAATTTCAGGAGTTCCGATAACTAAAGGAAAGAAATTGGTAGGTATCATTACCAACAGAGATCTAAAGTTTGAGGAAGATTATACAAAGAAGATATCGGAGTGTATGACTAAAGATCATTTGGTTACGGCACTTGAGGGAACTACTTTGGAGGAAGCCAAGAAAATATTGGCAAAGGCCAGAGTGGAAAAGCTTCCGATAGTTGATAAAGACGGCAACCTTAAGGGACTTATTACAATAAAGGATATTGAAAAGCAGATAAAGTATCCGAATTCAGCAAAGGATTCGCAAGGCCGACTGCTTTGCGGTGCGGCACTTGGAATCACGGCAAATGTGCTTGAAAGGTGTGATGCGCTTGTAGCGGCAAAAGTGGATGTTGTGGTACTTGACTCGGCACACGGACATTCAAAGAATGTAATAGATTGTGTTAAGAAAATCAAAGAAAAATATCCTACTCTTCAGGTCATAGCGGGAAATGTGGCTACAGGTGAAGCTACAAAGGCACTTATAGAGGCAGGTGCGGATTGTGTTAAGGTCGGTATAGGACCGGGTTCAATATGTACCACCAGAGTTGTGGCAGGTATAGGTGTGCCGCAAATAAGTGCAATAATGAATTGCTACGCCGTAGCCAGGGAATACGGTGTTCCTATTATTGCGGACGGCGGAATCAAGTTTTCGGGAGATATTACAAAGGCGCTTGCGGCAGGCGGAAATGTATGTATGATGGGTTCACTGTTTGCAGGATGTGACGAGTCTCCGGGAGATTTTGAACTTTATCAGGGCAGAAAGTATAAAGTTTATCGCGGTATGGGTTCACTTGCGGCTATGGAAAAGGGCAGCAAGGACAGATATTTCCAAACCGATGCGAAGAAGCTTGTGCCTGAGGGTGTAGAAGGTAGAGTTGCATATAAGGGTCTTGTGGAAGATACCGTATTCCAGCTTCTTGGCGGTCTTCGTTCAGGTATGGGCTACTGCGGTGCAAATGATATCGTTACATTGCAGGAGAGTGCACAGTTTATAAAGATAAGTGCGGCATCTTTAAGAGAGAGCCACCCACATGATATACATATAACAAAAGAGGCACCTAACTATTCATCAGAGGAGTAAAACATGGATGCAACACTAGTGGTTATGGCGGCAGGAATCGGTTCAAGATTCGGTGGCGGCATAAAGCAGCTGGCACCTGTAGGACCGGGCGGCGAGATTATAATGGACTATTCGATATATGATGCAAAGGAAGCGGGATTTAATAAGGTGGTTTTCATTATACGCCATGACCTTGAAAAAGATTTTAAAGAGATTATCGGAGACAGAATAAAAAAATATATAGATGTGGACTATGCTTTTCAGGAGCTTGACGACCTGCCGAAAGGCTTTACCTGCCCGAAAGACAGGACTAAGCCGTGGGGAACAGGACAGGCACTGCTTTCCGTAAGGGGACTTGTGAACGAGCCTTTTATAGTAATAAATGCGGATGATTACTACGGTAAAGAGGGCTTTAAGGTAGTGTATGACTATATGAAGAATCATATGAAGGAAAACGGCGAGAAGCTTGACCTTTGTATGGCGGGGTTTGTTTTAAAGAACACGCTCTCGGACAACGGAGGAGTTACAAGAGGAGTTTGTAAGGCTGATGAAAACAACAAGCTTGCAGATGTGACCGAGACCTTTGATATAGAGTTAAAGGACGGCGTTTTGAGTGCTGTGGATGAAAACAAGCAAAAAAGAGATGTGGATTTGAACGATATTGTTTCAATGAATATGTGGGGGCTTACACCGAAATTTTTGGATATTCTTGAGGAAGGCTTTCCAAAGTTTTTACAGAGTATGACAAATGAGTTAAAAAGCGAATACCTCCTGCCTTCAGTGATAGATGAAGCAATCAAATCCGGAAAGGCAAGTGTGGAGGTATTAAAGAGCCACGACAAGTGGTTCGGAGTAACCTATAAAGAAGATAAGGAGCTTGTTGTAAATTCAATAAGAGCCTTAGTGGATAAGGGAGTATACCCTGAAAAAATATTTAGTTAAGAGGAAATTATGTCAAAGCTTAGAACATTGATAGTGGGTCATAAAAACCCGGACACAGATTCAATTTGTGCGGCTATAAGTTATGCCGATCTAAAGTCAAAAACTGAAGAGGGGGAATTTTCACCAAGGCGTGCCGGAGAAATCAATGAGGAAACCAAATTTGTATTGAATTATTTCAAGGTTAAACCGCCTAAGCTTACTGAAAGTGTCAAGACCCAGATAAAGGATATCGATATAAAGCATATAAGGGGTGTTGATAAGAATATTTCATTTAAAAAGGCATGGTCACTTATGCAGGAACTTGATGTTGTGACCTTGCCTACAGTAAACGTAGAAGGTGACCTTGAGGGAATAATATCTGTAAGTGATATTGCAAACTCATACATGAATATCTATGACAGCAGAATACTTGCAAAAGCTAATACCAGATATTCAAATATCATTGAGACTTTGGAAGGTACTTTGGTGGTAGGCGATGAAAGCGCATACTTCAATGAAGGTAAGGTGGTAGTGGCAGCCGCAAATCCCGATATGATGGAGTTTTATATCGAAAAGGACGACCTTGTAATACTCGGCAACAGATATGAGATGCAGCTTTGTGCTATTGAGATGGGAGCTGCCTGTATAATAGTATGTGAGGGTGCAGGTGCTTCAAAGACTATTCAAAAGATTGCAAAAGACCACGGTACCACAGTTATTACAACAGCATATGACAGTTTTACCGTTGCAAGGCTTATCAATCAGTCCATGCCGATAAACTACTTTATGAAGACTGAAAATCTTATTACATTTGAAAATGAGGATTATCTGGATGATGTAAGGGATGTAATGGCAAATGTAAGACACAGAGACTTCCCTGTTCTTGACAAGCACGGTAAGTATTTGGGTATGTTCTCAAGAAGAAACTTACTTGGAGCCAAGGGTAAGAGAGTTATAATGGTTGACCACAATGAAAGAAGCCAGGCGGTGGACGGAATTGAGCACGCAAATGTGCTTGAGATTATCGATCACCACAGACTGGGCACCATAGAGACTATCGGACCTGTTTATTTCAGAAATCAGCCGCTTGGTTGTACATCCACTATTATCTATCAGATGTATCAGGAAAAGGGAGTTGAGATACCGCCTAATATAGCGGGACTTATGTGCTCCGCAATCATTTCGGATACATTGCTTTTCAGATCGCCTACCTGTACTGCAGTTGATAAGGCGGCAGGACTTGCACTTGCAAAGATTGCAGGTATAGATATAGAAAAGTATGCAAATCAGATGTTTGCATCGGCAAGCAACTTAAAGGGAAAGACTGACGAACAGATTTTCCATCAGGACTATAAGACATTTGCACTTGGAAAGAGTACGATAGGAATAGGTCAGATAAGCTCACTCAATGAAGAAGAGTTAAGTGAGATAGAAAGCAGACTGATGCCTTTCCTTATAAAGCTTCACGAAAACAGCGAAGAAGATATGATGTTCTTTATGTTGACCAATATATTGGAGCAGTCTACAAGACTTATATGTGTAGGTCAGGGTGCTATGTCACTTGTAATGAAGGCGTTCAGACTGGATGAGGGAAGTTATGATGTAAGTGATGCCGGGGTTATAGAGCTTGCATCTGTAGTTTCAAGAAAGAAACAGCTTGTACCGAGTCTTGTAGTGGGAATACAGATGTAGGAGAGATATGGGAAGAAAGACTAATATTACATTGATCGGTATGCCTGCATCAGGTAAATCTTCTGTAGGAGTGGTTTTAGCTAAGAGACTTGGGAAAAAGTTTGTAGATACAGATATAGTGATTCAGGAAAAGTACGGTAAACTTTTAAAGGAGCTTATAAAAGAGCATGGTGATGACGGCTTCAGAGAGATAGAAGATGAGGTCAATGCTTCACTTGATGTGACGGACAGTATCATATCTCCCGGGGGCAGCGTGGTATACGGCGAAAAGGCCATGGAACATCTGAAAGAAATCAGTGTTGTGATATACTTGGAGCTTTCATATACCGCTATAAAGTCAAGACTCGGGGATTTGAGAGAAAGAGGAATAACTTTAAAAGAAGGTCAGACTTTAAAAGACCTCTATCTTGAGAGAACACCGCTTTATGAAAAGTATGCGGATATCACAGTCAACGAGATGAAAAAAACTTTGGCAAAGACCATTGATGAAATCTGTGAGATTTTGGGTGAAAAGCCGAAGAAAAAAAGAAACTTTAAGAGTAGAAGGTTTCAAAAAAACAAGAACAGCAAGGAAAAGAATGTAAGAGAAAAGAGCGGCAGGTCAAGTAAAGATAAGCCTAAGGAAAAGACTCAAAAAGAGAAAATTTCAAAGGATGTATCAAAAAAGGAAAGATTTGTAAAGAGCTCTACCTTGCAAAAAACTGACAGAAAAGCTGATAATAATCAGAGAAAAAATAAAAAGAGATATTTTAAGAATAATGAGAATTGATTTTAAACCGGGAAATATGTTGTATCCGGTGCCGGTGGTAATGGTAAGTTGCAGCGACGGTGAAAGAAGCGATATTGTCACCGTGGCTTGGACAGGTACCATATGTACAAATCCGCCTATGGTGTATATTTCTCTTAGACCAAGCAGATATTCATATGATATAATAAAAAAGTCACGTGAGTTTGTCATCAATCTCACAAATGAAAAGTTGGCAAAAACGGCAGATGAATGTGGCGTAAAATCAGGTAGAGATATCGATAAATGGAAGGTTATGAAGATAGAGCAGTTGCCATCAAAAGTGGTAGCTGCTCCGTCTGTTAAGGAAAGTCCCGTATGTATCGAGTGTAAGGTGGAAAACATCTTGGAACTCGGTTCACATCATATGTTTATAGCAAAGGTGGTTGCTGTGAATGTGGACGGAAAATATATGGATGAAAAAAACAAATTTGACCTGACAAAAGCCGACATGGTAGTATATAATCATGGAGAGTACATAGGGCTGTCAAAGGTACTCGGTACTTTCGGTTACAGTGTGAAAAAGAAGAAAACAAGAAAATAAGATAAACCCGGGAGGCATGATTTTGAAAGAAATTAGATTTGATGATATAAAGCATATATATTTTTGCGGTATCGGCGGTATAAGTATGAGCGGACTTGCAAGAGTACTCTTGGAAAAGGGCTTTGAAGTGAGCGGATCCGATACAAAGGCAAACAACAGGACCAAGGATCTTGAAGACAGAGGCGTAAAAATATTAGTAGGACAAAAAAGAGAGAATATCAGTGATGATATAGACTTGTTTGTATATACGGCTGCCATACATAAGGACAACCCTGAGTTTATTGCGGCTAAAGAAAAGAATATAAAGATGATGACCAGAGCAGAGCTTTTGGGCTACGTAATGTCAAAGTTTAAAGAGAGTATAGCAATAAGCGGTACACATGGAAAGACCACCACAACCTCTATGTTGTCATATATATTACTTGATACAAAACTTGACCCTACCATCTCTGTAGGAGGTATTGTAAAGAAGATAAAGGGAAATATTTATATAGGTAAGGGTGACACATTTGTTACGGAAGCCTGTGAATATACCAACAGTTTCCTTGAGTTATATCCTACAGTAGGTGTTATATTAAATATCGAAGAGGATCACCTTGATTTCTTTAAGGATTTGGAAGATATCAGGAACTCTTTTAAGAATTTCGTAAAAAATACAAGCCCTGAGGGTTGTATAATAATAAATGACAAGATTAAAAACAACAGAGAAATCACACAAGGGTATGAAGGAAATGTAGTAAGATACGGAACAGAAAGCAGTGACTGTTATGCTACAAATATCAGATATAACGCTTTGGGATATCCTACATTTGACCTTGTACATAAAGAAGAAACATATGAGGATGTAAAGCTTTGTGTAGGAGGAAATCACAATATATACAATGCCTTGGCGGCGATTTGTGTTGCCTTTGAACTTGGAGTAAGTATCGAAGATATAAGAAAAGGACTTTTGGAGTTTAAGGGCGTCGACAGAAGATTTGAGGTCAAGGGAAAGCTTGACGGAATAACAATAGTTGATGACTATGCACATCACCCGAGTGAAATTTCGGCTACATTGAATATTGCAAAGAGATATCCTCATGACAGACTGGTTGTTGTATTCCAGCCGCATACATACACCAGAACAAAGGCATTCTTTGACGACTTTGCAAATGTATTAAAGGATGTGGATGAGGTAATAATCGCAAAGATTTATCCTGCCAGAGAGACGGACAATCTCGGTATGAGTTCAAATCTTCTCTCAAAGAGGATAAATGAACTTGGCGGAAATGCTACAAGTTTTGAGACCTTTGATGAGATAGAAAATTATCTTTTGGAGGAGCTTAAAAAGGGTGATTTGCTTATCACCATGGGTGCCGGAGATATCTTAAGAGTGGGCGAGTTTTTACTTGGAAAATAATTTATAAAGTTATAGATTTAAAGCAAAGGGAGAGCTATGAAGTACGATTTTTTAAAGGCGGACATAACAAGTATTGTAAGTTTGCCGTCAGAATTTATAGATAAATATATGCTAAAGGCAAACGGCGATTATATAAAAGTGTATCTTTTTATGCTTAGAAATGCCGACAGATTGATAAATCCCGAGATCATAGCGGACGCCCTTGAACTTACCATAAAAGATGTTGAAAGAGCGATAGCGTATTGGTGTAAAATCGGTATACTTATCGAGAGGGAAGAAAATATCGCAAAGCTCGGCAAGGAAGACGACTTTGAGGAGATTCTTCTTACAAAGAACCTACCTTCCAAGGAAGAACTTGAAGAGGCAAGGCGTATCTTAAATGCCGCAAACGAAATCTATAAAAGAAGACAGATAAATAAAGAGGCGGATGAAAATACACAGGAAGGTGAAAGCGAGTCCGATATAACAAAGGATGAGCCTGTGGAGGCTTTAGAGGAGATAAAAACGGATGAAAAGCTCGAAGAAAAAGAAGAACCTAAGCCTGAACCTCCTAAGCCTGAGCCTCCTAAGCTTCCTGACAGAAGTCTTGTGGATTTGACAAAGTTAAGATCTGATGAGGACTTTCAGGAGTTGGTCTTTTGTGTGCAGACATATACTGAGAAGATTTTTACACCTACAGATACAGAGAAGCTGGCTTATCTTTATGATGTTATAGGAATGTCAAAGGATCTTTTGGAATATATAGCTGAGATTTCCGTACAAAAGGGAAAGAAGAATGTCAGCTATATTGAAAAGATAGCACTTTCTTTACATGAAAAGGGTATTACCACAGTGGAGGAAGCCAAGGAAGACAATGTAAAGTTCTATAACGAGAACAGAGCGGTGCTTAAGGCGTTCGGAATTTATGACAGAGTTTTGGCACCTGTAGAGTCAAGGTTTGTAAAGAAGTGGTTTGACGAGTACTGCTTCAGCCCTGAAATAGTGGTGGAAGCTATCAGCAGAACCGTACTAAATACTTCCTCACAGAGCTTTACCTATGCGGACGGCATACTTACCAGATGGTATAAGGAGAATGTTCGCACACTTGCAGATATAAAGGCGCTTGATGAGAAGCATGGCGAGAAAGTAAAGAGTACAAACAGACCTGCAGGAGGAGCTTCCACATCCAAGTTCAACAACTTTGAACAAAGAAATGACAATATAGACTCCGATATGCAGGATAAGTTTATGAATGAGCTGAACAAGCTGTAGTGTAGGCTAAAGGAGATATATGGCTATAGACAATTCCTCATATAATGCAATAATGAGAGAATATGAAAACATAAGAGCAAACAACAGGGCTGCACAGGTCAGAAGAATAGAGGAGGTGTATGAAAAGATACCTAAGATGAAAGAACTCAATTCTTCAACCGGCAGCCTTGCAGTATCAAGGTATAAAGAAAGCTTAAAGTCCGGAGGTTTTTCAAGTATCAATCTTAAAAAAGATATTGATGATATCAAAAAAAGAAAAGAGAGACTTTTGACAGAAGCAGGTTTCCCTGCAGACTATATGGAGATGGAGTACGACTGCAACGACTGTAAGGATACAGGTTATATAGAGGGTAAGAAATGCCACTGCCTGCAGGCGAAGATAAGAAAGCTTTTATATGCGCAATCGAACTTGGAACATATATTGAGTAAAGAAAATTTCGATAACTTTTCATTTAAGTACTATGATGATAAGTATCTTTTGCCTTCACAAAATATTACAAATGCCAGGTACATGGACGGAGTGAAAAGATTTTGTGAAGCGTTTACGGATAAGTATTTTAACGCTGACAGAAAAAGGAATGAAGTATATTCAAACAAACAGGGTGAAAGTGACAGAAGAAGTATTGTATTCAGCGGCAGTACGGGAGTCGGAAAGACTTATCTGAGCAACTGCATAGCAAAAGTACTGCTTGACAGATACTATTCGGTTATTTATCTGAGTGCAAAAGAGCTGTTTGAGACCTTGGTAAAGGTAAATATTGAAAAAAGTGAAGAACAGAAGTATTTGCTGCTTGTAAAGGAAGTTTATGAATGTGATATGCTTATAATTGACGATTTGGGCTCGGAACTTTTCAATCACTTTACAACCAGTGAATTTTTCCATATAATAAACCGTAGGATTAACACCGAAAAATCTACTATAATATCAACGAACTTAAGTCTTGACAAGATGAGGGACACCTATAGTGAGAGAGTTACATCACGTATAAGGAAAAGTTTCATCTATATCAGGTTGTACGGAAACGATATTAGAGCAAGATTATGATGGAGGAAAAATGCTATACGAAGATAAAAAAATAGACACTGTTCCTGTAGGTCCGCTTGGGCTTATACCGCTTAAGGGTATGGAGGAGTTCACAAAAAAAGTAAATAACTACCTGGTTGAATGGCGTAAGGAGAGAGAGAGTGAGCATAAGGATACACTTTTATTCTCTGAGTACGAAAAGGACAACTATATTATAAAGTCAAGCATATCAAGGTTCGGCTCGGGTGAGGCAAAGGGAACTATTGAGGAGTCTGTAAGAGGCGACGATTTATATTTGCTTGTAGATGTATGTAATTATTCTATGACATACTCACTTTCAGGAAAGATAAACCATATGTCACCTGACGACCATTTTCAGGATTTGAAGAGAATCATTGCGGCAATAGCCGGAAAGGCAAGAAGAATAAATGTAATAATGCCTTTCTTATATGAGAGCCGTCAGCATAAAAAGACAGGCAGAGAGTCACTTGACTGTGCATTGGCACTGCAGGAGCTGACAAATATGGGCGTGGAAAACATCATAACATTTGATGCTCACGACCCGAGAGTACAAAATGCAATTCCTCTTAAAGGATTTGAGACCGTGCAGCCTATATATCAGTATACAAAGGGACTTTTAAGAAATTTCCCCGACCTTCAGGTGGATTCGGAACATATGATGATTATTTCACCTGATGAGGGCGGTATGAGAAGAGCCATCTACTTTGCAAATATGCTTAAGCTGGATGTGGGTATGTTCTATAAGAGAAGAGACTACACCAAGGTTGTAGACGGCAGAAATCCGATTATCGCACATGAGTTTTTGGGTGCGGATGTAGAGGGCAAGGACCTTGTAATCATTGACGATATGATATCCTCAGGAGAGAGCGTACAGGAAGTGGCAAAGGAACTCAAAAAGAGAAAAGCAAGAAGAGTTTTTGTATGTGCCACATTCGGACTCTTTACAAACGGATTTGCAAGATTTGATCAGTACTATGAGGACGGTATTATAGACGGTATATTCACAACCAACCTGGTATATCAGTCACCGGACCTTTTGAGCAGACCTTATTATCACAGTATTGAGATGAGCAAGTATGTAGCGCTTATTATTGACAATCTGAACCATGATTCCACTATAAGCGGTCTGTTGACACCTACAAACAGAATCAACAACTTCTTGGAGAAGGTAAAAAATAAATAAGATATAAGGTTTTGGATTATGAGAGTAGTGATATGTGATGATAATCCAATAGAACGAAACAATTTGTTAGAAATCGCCACACATATATCAAAGTCTGAAGGCTATGATGCGGAGTTTGAGGTTTTTGAAACCGCCAAGCAGATGCTGTTTGAACTGGAAGATAAGTTGGAACTTATTGATGTGATGTTTTTGGATATAAATATGCCGGGACTTGACGGTATGGAGGCAGCATCAAAACTTCGTTCTAAGGGATATATCGGCGAAATAGTGTTTACTACAGTCTCAAAAGAACATATATTGAGAGCATTTGATGTGAGGGCTTTTAATTATATTGTGAAGGGTGAGACTGACAGCACCAAGACTGTAAAGATAATAAAGGATGTGTTTGAGACGGCATCCGAAAAGTCAAAAGAGTATATGCTCTTTACAGGTATAGGTGAGTATAGGAATATCGCAATCAACGATATAAAATATTTTGAAGTTAGAGGAAAAATAATAACTGTGTACTATGGAAGCAAAAGTTTTGAGTTTATTTCCACAATAGGAAAGCTTGAGAACTTGTTGTTTACAAAAGGTTTTATACGAGTGCACAGATCATTTTTAGTAGCATTGCAGTATATAAAGACATTCGCTTATGACGGACTTACACTGATTGATCACACTGAGATTCCGGTAGGTAGAAAGTACTACGGCGGATTGAAAGAGGCAATGAAAGAAAATGCAGTAGGGTGATAGAATGAAAAAACAATATAAAGCGATGGGTGCGTTGGCTCTTGCAACTGCGTTTATAGCGATAAACGGTGTAATTGCCGATGCGTCACCGCTTGGGACAAATAATTATTACGTCGGAGCGAATGTACATACCGGCAGCAACGTTGCACATAATAATACAACGGGCGGTAATGAAATACCCAGTACAGTAGATGATACACATGGCGAGTGGGTGGTTGTAAAGGAACCTACATATACTGAAGACGGACTGAGAAAAAGAGGATACACATCCGATGACGGTGCTTTTCATGTAGAGTTTGAAAGTATTCCGAGATTGATGCCGACACCGGTTTTACCTGTAGTACCGTCACAACCTGAGCCTTCACAGCCTGAACCGTCATTACCTGAGGAATCACAACCGTCAAGACAGCCGGATAATTCCACAAAGTTTGAAAATTATAAACATCATGGCAGTTCAAAGAAAAAAAGAAATGTTGAACCGGCAAAGAACACAGGTGATGCTAAAACTTTGAGTGATAAAACACTGCCGTCAGAAAGTAAAACGGACACACAACAGTCTGTAGTCGCTACTGTGAATACTCTCAGTGATGCCGACAATAAAAGAACAGAAAAGAAGTCTGAAGGCAACATCAAAAAGAGTAAGGTAAGTGAAAGAAGAGCAGGAAATACTGTTTCACAAAAGGAAAGTGTAAATACAAAGATAAAAGCTCCCGATTCAAAAGTTGATACATCAAAAAAAATACAAAAGGTGACTGAAAGTGCTGCCGCCCATGAGACAGACGCCGCACAAAAACAAGATGAGAATAATACAAAAGTAGTGGAAAAAAAGGTTGATACCACACCGATTCAAAGTGAAAGTACTAAGGCTTCAAAGAGCTTTAACGGATACGACGGTGTGACAATCCTGGCTGCAGGTGCATATACATGGTGGATTGCGATTGTGCTTTTGCCGATGATAGATGCATTCAAATGGATAAATAAGAAGAGAAGAGAAAAATCGAGGGGCAATGTTAATAAGAAATATAATTGAGATTGCATTGATTGTTATATTATTCATTGTAGGCATCATTATTTACTTTTATTTAAAGAGAAGGATTGATGACGCCGAATCTGATCTTGTAATCAGAAAGAAAAAAGAAATTAAGGAAGATATTGAGGATTAAATAAAAATGGCTAAGGAAAAGAAGCTTGTAGAAGAGATTACTTCCATGGACGTCGATTTTGCCCAGTGGTATACGGATATTGTACTTAAGGCGGAGTTGGTGGACTATACCAGTGTAAAGGGTTGCCTTGTAATAAGACCTGCCGGATATGCTATATGGGAGAACATGAAAAACGAGATAGACAGAAGATTTAAAGAGACAGGCATTGAAAACTGCTACCTGCCTATGTTTATACCTGAGAGTTTATTGCAAAAAGAGGCCGACCATGTGGAAGGATTTGCACCTGAGGTGGCTTGGGTAACATATGGCGGAATGGAGAAGCTTGACGAAAGACTCTGCGTCAGACCTACTTCAGAGACTCTGTTTTGTGACTACTATTCCAGAGTGGTAAAAAGTTACAGAGATCTTCCGCAGCTTTTGAACCAGTGGTGCTCCGTAGTAAGATGGGAAAAGACTACAAGACCTTTCCTTCGCTCCAGAGAGTTCTTATGGCAGGAAGGACATACCGTTCACGCTACAGCAAAAGAGGCACATGACAGAACCGTACAGATGCTTGAAGTGTATGCGGACTTCTTTGAAAAAGACCTTGCGATACCTGTTATAAGAGGTATAAAGACAGATAAGGAGAAGTTTGCAGGTGCCGAGGCTACTTATACGATAGAAGCGCTGATGCATGACGGTAAGGCATTGCAGTCAGGTACAAGTCACTACTTCGGTGACGGCTTTGCAAAAGCTTTCAATGTAACATTTACAGATAAGGACAATCAGATTAAGCCTGTATTTGAGACATCATTCGGTATGACTACCAGAATTATAGGTGCCGTAATTATGGTACATGGTGACAATTCAGGACTTAAGTTGCCTCCTCATATTGCGCCTGTACAGGTAAATATCATACCTGTAGCGGCACATAAAGAAGGAGTACTTGATGCCGCAAACGCTCTTTATGACAGATTAAAGGCGGCAGGTATCAGAGTAAAGCTTGATGACAGCGAGAAGAGTCCGGGATTTAAGTTTGCAGAGTCCGAGATGAGAGGTATTCCTTTAAGGATTGAAATTGGACCTAAGGATATCGAGAACAACCAATGCGTATTTGTCAGAAGAGATACCGGAGAGAAGAGCTTTGTTTCACTTGACAATGTTGAAAGTGACGCTAAGGAATGCCTTGAAAATATTCAGACAAATATGTATGAGACCGCACTTGCACATAGAGATGCACATACATATGAAGCAAGAACTATGGAAGAGTTCAAGGATATTGCAGACAATAAGCCGGGATTTATAAAGGCTATGTGGTGCGGTGACAGAGCCTGTGAGGATAAGATTAAGGAAGTGGCAGGTGCCACCTCAAGATGTATGCCTGAGGCACAGGAGCAGATAAGCGATGTATGTGTTTGCTGCGGCAAGAAGGCAAAGAAGATGGTATATTGGGGAAAAGCATATTAAGGATGATAATTGATTTACCTAAGAATGTTGAAAATATCATAGAGCGCCTGAAAGAGCATGGCTTTGAAGGCTTTGCGGTGGGAGGTTGTGTAAGAGACAGCCTCCTAAATAAGACCCCTACAGATTGGGATATCACTACAGATGCGCTTCCTGTCGATATGAAGAAAATCTTTAAAAAGACATTTGATACGGGTATTGCACACGGCACTGTAACGTTGCTTATGGACGGTGTGGGATATGAGCTGACCACATACAGAATAGACGGTAATTATTCAGACGGCAGGCATCCTGACAGCGTATCGTTCAGTAAAAATCTTTCAGAGGATTTGTGCAGGCGAGACTTCACAATCAATGCTATGGCGTATTCACATAATAAAGGTATTGTAGATTTATTCGGCGGCAGGAAAGATTTGCAAAACGGTGTCATAAGGGCTGTCGGTGATGCAAAAAAGAGATTTGATGAAGACGCACTGAGAATGCTTCGTGCAGTCAGATTTGCGGCTCAGCTCGGGTTTAAAATAGATGATGATACATTTGAGGCTATAAGAGAAAAAGCGAGCCTTTTATCAAATGTCAGCAAAGAGAGAATCTTTGTGGAGCTCAACAAGTCGCTTTGCGGAGAGTTTGCACAAAATATCAAAATGGTTTATACAAGCGGACTCTACAGATATATCGGAAAAGAGTTTGCAAAGCTTGATGAAAATATATATGATTTTTATCCGAGAAAGTTTCACAATAAGAAACATATGTACTGGGCGGCTTTTTTAGAGAATATTGAAAATACGGAAGCTGTAAAGAAGATACTTTTCGAACTTAAGTCCGACAATGCCACAAGGAATAATGCATATTTGCTTGTAAAAGAGTTGAAAAATTCGCTGCCAAGCTCTGATGAAGATATCAGATGGTCGCTGCACAGAATCGGAGCGGATCTTTTTTGTGACTATATTGAAATTTTAAAGACTGATAAAAAGAATAAAGACATTCTTGATAAAATAGATACTATAGAGAACAGGTACAGTCTGATACTGAAGGAAAACCATGCATATGAAATCAGTATGCTTGATATTACAGGCAAGGATTTGATGGACATCGGTATCTCAAAAGGCCCCAAAATCGGTGAGGTTTTGGAATTTCTTTTAAAGAAAGTGATAGAAAATCCGATGAACAATGAAAAGTCAATTTTGTTAAGATTGGCAAAAGAATTCAAATAAAAGGGGGTGTGAAAAAACTCTATTGAGTTTTTTCGCATCTCCCTT
>NZ_CALLVU010000123.1 GCF_938015485.1 uncultured Lachnoanaerobaculum sp.
TCATCTGAGGTACACCATTTACTCCATTTTCATTCACTTGACAATTTAATGTTAATATTTAGTAAAAACATAGTAAATATCTCAAAATTAAAAAAGTATACTTGCTTAACTACACTTCCCGGACTTCCATTTTTACTACTATATACTTCCATTTTGTTTTTTGCTATAATATATAGATTATGATAAAACATAAACTGAAATGTGAGGTGTATATATGGATGCGGCAAAATTCAGCTTTCCTGCAGTAAAAGGGATTCAAGCTACAATGGAATATTATGTAACTATGGTTCCTTTGGATTGTATACCGAAGCTTTTTACGTTTAGTGACGAAAACATGCCACCTGAAATACGTTCGCAAAGAACATTAAATAAAGCACGTATTCCTGAGATGAGTAATTATATACTGAATAATCCGAATTCATATGTATTTTCAGCACTGACCGCTTCTATTGATGGTGATGTCTCTTTTGATCCCTTAGATCATGAGAATACATCTCTCGGATTACTGTCAATATCCATGTCCGCAAAATTACTTATAAATGACGGACAACACCGTCGAGCAGCGATTGAAGCCGCTTTAAAAAAGAATCCTAACTTAAAGTATGAGCATATTTCTATGGTTTTATATCATGATATCGGATTGAAGAGGTCTCAACAAATGTTTTCCGACCTTAACAGATTTGCAATCAGACCGACTCAATCTTTAAATATTTTATATGACAACCGTGATTCCCTGTCACTTATCGTAAAAGATATAATTGATTCAATACCTGAATTTGACTCACTTATCGACAAGGAACACACTTCCATCCCAAATCGATCTGTGGCATTGTTTACTTTGAGTGCTTTATATCGTGGAACCGATTCACTATTAAAAGGACTGGAATTGTCTGTTGATGAACAGAGCTACTTTGCTATTTCATTTTGGAAAAATGTATATGAAAATATGGTCGAATGGCAAGAAGTTTATAATAAATCAGTTAAGTCATCAGTTGTCAGGAAAAATTCGTTATCTCCGCTTAGTATAACAATCAAAGCGATCGGTGCAACCGGAAATGAACTTTATCAGTCAAAAGAGCTGAATACCTTCTCCGCTCTTGAAGGTCTAAAATACGTTGATTGGCAAAAGACAAATCCTATTTGGAATAACGGAATAATTGTTAACGGCAGTGTACAGCTTTCTCATGCCACTCAACAGTTAATGATAAATGAAATCAAAAATATATTAGTTAAGTAGGTGATTATATATGGCTACGATTTTAACAAAAGATTTGTTAAAAGAAACGATAGAAATTATTCAACAAATTTATATGGAAGATAATATTCCATGGATCTGCGGTTATAGTGGAGGAAAAGATTCTTCAGCGGTCGTACAACTTGTATGGATGGCTCTTATGCAACTTCCTAAGGAGAAACGTACAAAAACGGTACATGTAATAAGCACCGATACTATGGTTGAATCACCGGTTGTAGCTATTTGGGCAAGTCAATCCTTAAAAAAAATGAAAGTTGCTGCCGAATCCGAACAATTACCTATTGTCCCTCATAGATTAACACCTCAAATTCAAAATACATTTTGGGTAAATCTGATAGGGCGCGGTTATCCTTGCCCTCGTGTGAATTTCAGATGGTGTACCGACAGATTAAAGATTGATGCTTCAAATCAATTTATTAAGAGTATTCTTGCTTCCGAAAGCGAAGCCATCTTAGTTCTCGGATCACGAAAAGCTGAAAGTGCAACACGTAGAAAAGTCATGGAGGGATATGAAGAAAAGAGATATCGTGAGCATCTTAGCCCTAACGGATCATATCCGAATACTTATGTATTTACTCCTATTGAAAACTGGGAAGATTCGATGGTATGGCAATTTTTAATGCAACATACCAACCCGTGGGGACACTCCAATAAGGATTTACTTGCAATGTACAGAGGTGCTTCATCTGATAATGAGTGCCCACTTGTAGTTGAAAGCGGTACTCCTTCATGTGGTGGAAGCCGTATGGGATGTTGGGTTTGCACAATGGTTACAGAAGACAAGTCATTATCGGCAATGATACAAAATGACGAAGAAAAAACTTGGATGTTACCTCTGCTGGATTTCAGAAATTATATTGCTGCATACAGTCAAGGCACTGATATGACACAAAATGAAATGGATCGAAAAAGAAGAGATTTTCGAAGGATGAACGGTAATCTCACATGGCATAATAATCGACTGGTTCACGGACCGTATACTAAGGAAGTCCGTGAGGACTTCCTCGAAAGACTGCTTAAACTACAAATATTCATACAGGAAACCGGACCCGAAGAAGTCAAAAATACTGAACTTATTACAATGGATGAATTACGCTTTATCAGAAAAATATGGCTGGATGATAAACATGAATTTGATGATATGCTTCCTAAAATATATGAAAAAGTCATTGGAAAGCCATTCGAAGATCACAGTATCTTAGGCAATAAATATTATGGAAAAGAAGAATGGGACTTGTTGGCCAAAGTATGTCAGGATTTGTATCCCGATTACAAACTGATGCTTGAGATGCAAAGCAGCCTGCTTGATATGGAAGCTAAGAATTCTGCAATCAGTTCAACAAAAAACATAGTTAAAAATCTGGAGGCAAAGATCAAGCATTCTTATTACAAAGATGAGAATGACGCTGAAGATATGCTTAGAATGAGAAGAAAGCGACAAGGACTGGTAGACGACAGCATCTACGCACAGGAAGATGCATACGATACTGACTATCCTATTAATACATCCCCTGCGGGTTTTGAAGAGGAGGAGTGCTGATATGCATTTTTCAAGTATCGAACTATATAATTACGGAATTTACAAAGGGCTTCATAAAATTGATCTTGTGGACCGAATTGATAAAAAAAATATCACTTTAATCGGAGGTATGAACGGTAGAGGAAAAACCACCATTCTTGACTCAATATTCTTATGCCTTTACGGTAGAAAGTCAGCCGAATATATAACCGGAAAAAAAGAAGCTTATAGCAAGCTGCTAAGAGATCATATAAATAAGTCTGCTGTAGACAAATCAACCCATATAAAGTTGACTTTTCAAATGGATGACGATGAAGATACCGTCCTTTCCGTTAACAGATTATGGAATCAATCCGGTAATAAAACAGATACAACTCTTATAGTGGAAAAAAACGGTATTGCCGACTTGTATCTATCTGAAAACTGGGAATACTATGTTGAGGAGCTGATACCGTTCGGCATTGCAAAATTCTTTTTCTTTGATAATGAAAAGATAAGTCAGATTGCTGATGATGATGCATTCGATAAAATCAAAGACTCAATTAAATCCGTAATGGGTGTAACAACTATTGAGTCTCTTTGCAATCATATTGAAAAAATTAGAAAAGAAAAAAATAACAACCTAAAAAAATCCGGTAGTGATATTCTAACAAAGGAATCTGAGGAAGTAACTTCGAAAATTGAAGAATCCGATTCAAAAATACGAAATCTCTTCGCCCAAAAAGCGGCTCTTGTTCCAAGTCTTGAAAAAACAAATGATAAACTGGAACAAACAGAGCAAGCATTTTGGAAAAAAGGGGGAAACCTGGGTTTGAATCATGACAGCATTATCAGAGATCAACATTCTCTTAAAGAAAAATTGGAAAAATTAAAGGATGAATCTCTTACTTTAGCTTCAAATCCTGCAGCACCTTTATGCCTTTGTAAGGAACTCACAATTTCAACATACAACAAAATCAATTCTGAGGAAGATGCAAGGGCAAAAAAATATTCACTTCCGGTTGTCTCAGAGCTCTACAAGGATCTTCTTCAATCATTTAAAAAAAATTATGCCAAGTCGACAGAATCATATAAGTTACTTGAAAGTTTAATAATAACCCAACTTGAGACTCTTAAAAAGGATGCAGGCAAAGAGAACTCAGGTGCTCTAACCCCACTTGCAAAGACACTAATTGAGAAATTTGTAAGTGAAGATTCTGTCGCTATTTCTCAAAATGCTGCACATCTTGTCTTAGAAAACAAAAAAGTACTTACCGCATTACAGCAGCTTGAAGTACATCTAAGCAGCAGCGCCGAGAAAAATGATACAATAAAACTTTTAAATGATATAAAAGAACTTCAGGCAAAGAAGACACAGCTTGAAAGCGAAATAAGCAAGTATGATGAACAAATTCATTCGGCTCAATTTGAAAAAGAACAGTTGGAACGTCAATTGAATAAAATTCTTCTAAAGATTGCCACTGATGCCGATACTGACGATGACAATGTTAGAATTATTGAGTACTCCACAATGACGTTAGAAATTATGCAGGAATTCGTTCACAGACTTCAAGCAAAAAAAGTTAATCAATTGGAAAAAAACATCACTTCATGCTTTGAATTTCTTGCACAAAAGCAAGCAATAATTACCTCGATATCTATTGATCCGGAAACTTTAGATATAACACTTAAAGATTATAATGGCGGTATTCTGTTAAAAGATCAACTTTCAGCCGGTGAAAAACAGATGTTTGCTATTTCAATACTCTGGGGACTTGCCTTATCCTCCGGATATAAATTGCCTGTGATAATTGATACCCCAATGGCCAGACTCGATTCCGCCCACAGAAGCAACTTTATCAACAAGTATTTACCTAATGCAAGCTCTCAGGTTATAGTTCTCTCTACCGATGAAGAAATAAACGGTAAATATCTTGATGACATCAGAGAGTTTGTTAACACATCATATACTCTTGTTTATGATGAAATTGAGAAATGCAGTACTGTTCATAAAGGATATTTTGGAGGTGAAGTATAATGATTTGTAAACAATTTAAACTTTCACAGCCGGAAAAGGAAAAACTAATTCGTATAAAGTCACGAACCGGTATTCAAAACTGGAATATTATCTGCCGTTGGGCTCTTTGTTGGTCTCTGAATGAGGAAACAATTCCGGGTGGAGTTGATCCGCAATCTGACAGTAATGTAGAAATGTCTTGGCTGACTTTTGCCGGGGAATACCATGAACTATATGAAGAATTGATTAGGGTAAGATGTTTGAAGGACGGACTTGGTGATGACCCCGATACATTACTTAGATACTTCAGATTACATCTTAACAGAGGTATCAATCACTTCAGTTCAAGAGACGTGCTTAAGAGCATTCAAGACTTGCTTGACACTATTACAAAGGAGGTATAATATGTCTGTCTACCTTGATTATAATGCATCCGCCCCGATTCTTACTGAGGTTCTTGATGTAATGATAGATACTTACAAAAATGTTCCGGGAAATGCAGACAGCCGAACTCATTTGTTCGGAACCAAGGCTCAAAAAGTTGTACAAACATCTCGCAATGCTATTGCTGATGTTTTAGGTGTTGATCAATCAGAGGTTATTTTTACAAGCGGATCTACTGAAAGTAACAATACCGTTATTTTAGGAATCGAAGAATACGCAGAACTGACCGGAAAAAAGCACATTATCACTACCGCAATAGAACATAAGGCTATTCTGGAACCTCTAAAACATCTGGAGAAAAAGGGATTTAGAGTCGATTATGTACGACCGAACGAATCAGGGCGTATTGATGCCGATTATCTTCTTTCACTCATTGATGATGAAACAAGTTTAGTCTCCGTTATGTACGTTAACAGCGAAACCGGTATTATTCAACCTGTTGATACCATCGGAGCCGCATTAAAAGACACCGATATAATTTTTCATGTAGATGCAACACAGGCGCTTGGTAAGCTCAATTCTGAAATCCGAAATTTGGATTATAATCTTATGAGCATCACAAGTCACAAAATTGGAGGACCACAGGGCATAGGAGCTCTGATTTATAAGAGGAATAAAGATTATAAGCGACCGCCTATAAAGCAACTTATGTATGGCGGTTCGCAAGAAAGAGGATACCGCCCCGGTACAACCCCGGTTGCGCTTGTTGCCGGTTTTGCAAAAGCAATCGAGCTTTGTGAAAAAAACTTAAAGATAAATTATGACAACTGCAAAAGAATAAAGGAATCTTTTTTTAAAGCTATAGATGGGTTGGAATATGATATAAACGGAGACTCAGAGTACTGTCTCCCTTCAACTGTTAATATCAGCATCCACGGACTTGATGCTGAAACCGCTTTCCTATGTCTTAGAGATGACTATGCTTTTTCTAACGGCTCAGCCTGTAATTCTTCTTCTCACGAATTAAGTTATGTACTTGATGCAATGGGACTTGATGAGATAAGAAAATCGGAGGCAATAAGGTTGTCATGGAGTGGAGATACCTCTATAGACTTTTCTTCATTTGTTTCAACTGTAAAAAGTATTCTTTAACAAAAAGTCTTCTCCTAGTTTAATCGTGGAGAAGACTTTTTGTTAATTTTTACATATTCTCATATTTTTAAATGATTCTATATTTTTTACATTTTTTATATTTTTTACAGATCATTCTATGTCTTTTGCAGATTCTTTTATGTTTTTTTGCAAATTCTTCTATATTTTTTACAAATTCTTCTATGTGAACGTAATACCCCTTATTGCCCAGTAATTTATAATATTTTGTTTTCTCAAACTTCAAAACATCCTCTGCTTGTAATGCATCGCCAACTGTGTCTGATGAAAAACCAATTTTACAACCATTTTCCTCAACAACAATCACAAAAAAAAGATTATCCTTATCGTTAAATATTACCTTATACCCTTTATCTTTATCAAAATGCAAAAGCGCATCATATATCTTAGAATCTATTTCAAATTCCTTAGTTTCACCTTTTTCACACTTGAAATTTACTTTTAGCTTTTCATATCCTTTATAATTTAATAACGTCTGCACATCTTTCCAAAACGCCATAGATTCGTAAAACAGGAATACTTTAGATAATCCCTCATACAAATCCTGTATAACTTTACTATCTTCACCAGAAATATTTGTATTGGGATCAGAGGTCTTAGGGGCAAAATGCGCACTTGCATTTCTCTTTTTCTGAATCAAATCATTAAATATCTGATTTACATTATTTTTAATGTTTTCTTCAAGGTAGTCCCTAGTACTATCTTTAAATCCCCAGACTGCACTAAGTTGAGCAGCTGTATACGATGACGGCGTTTGTAACCACTTCTCCTGTACTTTTTCTATAGTTGAAACACCTCTGAGAAGAAACCGAAGTGTTCTCCAAGCTATCCACGAATCAAGAAGAATCCAACCATAGGACAGAACCGTTTCCTGCATTGTAGTTCCTTCCTGCTTAGGAGCATATTCAACAATCTCTTTGATTCGCTCTTCGATTTCTGTTATTTTTGAATCCAATACGTGCATTAGAAATCACCTGAAAAATAGTCAATCGCCGCTATAATTCTTTCTTTAGTTTCTTTCATTGATGTAGTCCTTCGCGTTTGGAACAACTCTCTATACTTTTCCTCACCTATTACGTTTTTCCAATTACCGACATATTCTTTCAATTTTTCAACTACTATTGTCTTACCAAGCTTCAATTTTCGATATGTGAGCGCCACCCAAATAGCTTCCATTAATATCCTTGCGGGGCGTGTATACGGAGTAAAATCTTTTGAATCCAGATGACAAAGTTCATCAAACGCACCATCAAAAATTTCCATTAACTCTTCTTTTGTATAGTAATGTACATCCGGCTTCTTCTTTTTAGGGTTAATTCCATCAAAGTCCTTTTGTTCAGAAAAAAAATTATCAAGTACAGTTCTAGTCGAATTACCCTCATAATCCGGATAACATAGGTAATAAACAAAGAACTTCAAAATGAGTTCCTGAATAATAGCATTATTATTATTTTGTTGTTGCTCTTTCGTCTTTAAGAAATCCCATTTCTCAAATCTCTTATCATTAGCAAGTTCAAATATAAGTTTTGCAAACGGTCCATAGGAAACGGCCATACGGATTTCCTGAGCATTTAGTGTTTCTCCTCCAGTATTTATTCTTTGAAAAGCTAGATACATAGATGATTGTCCATCATCCGGTGCTAACTGTCTCATCACAGTAATATTCAATAAGGTATCATCAAAGCGGTCTCGATCTTCTTGTTCAAGCTCACTATAGGATCTTTTATTCCACCTAGGGTGTATATTCCCGGTCAACGTAAATTTCTTCCCATGAAACTCTCCATTTTGGAATGCATAAAGTGATTTTAGGCGTTGCTGTCCATCTACAACCAATAATCTATTATTATCTGTATCATCATAGAAAAATATAGATGGAACAGGTAAACCTCTTAGTACTGAATCAACAAATTCTGATGCCTTCTTTTTTTTCCATACGTATGCCCTCTGAAATTCCGGAACAACTAGTTTTTTACCCCACCACTTCATTAACGTCGAAAGATTATATGTATTATAAAAAACTGCAATGTCGTAAGCTGTAAGTTGATTATTATCCACCTCTTCATCAACTCCATTTTCACTATCTATTGCAACATCATCTTCGTCTAACTCATTCTGTTCTGCCCATGAATCAGATTTAATATTCTCTTTTTTTGTCTCATATTTTTCCTTTTCGTTCTCCATCTTATCCTCCATAGTTAATTTATTTTTAGAATCTTACTTTAAGTATTCCTGTCAGGTTATTATCTGTAATCCACTGCAAAATATGAGGTGTAAGGTCTGCTACCGTAGCTTTCTGAACTTTAACCTTATTTATAAATTTTTCAGTTTCATCATCAAGATTTAGCCCATTTACAATCTGCTTCCCCTTTTCAATATTGTCAAGTAAAGACTGTATTGCCTTTGAAGAAGTCGGTATTTTAACCTTTGCGCTGTTAATCTCTTCCAAAAGCTCATCTGCCGCTTTCTTATCAGGTAGAAGATTCCTCAATGAAACAAGAGATGAAACAACCTCTTCACTCTTATTGTTTGCAGATTCACTCCAAGCATTGTCAGTTGCGGTCTTGCACAAATTATATGCATTCTTTAGTGCCAAAACCGTTGCGGTATCCAATGTATGGTCATTTACTTTTTCGCCGCAATTGTCAACGGTTGTCTGTAGACTTTCTTTCAATTCTTGCGTAAAAAAACCTTTTGAAATCTCTTTTTCATTAAAGCAAATAATGATATTTAATAACTTTTCCAGTTGCGCTGTAATCACAACTAATTGCATTACCTGTTCCTTAAATTTCTTGGCAGCCTGTTTATTTGTAGTTACTTGAATTGAATCAAGCATTGCACTGTTTGCCTGCTTTAAGGTTTCAAGTATCATTCCGCCACCTCCATTTCACTTATTTTATCACTAAGCTCTTCCAGATTTGACAGGGCACTTTCAAGTACAAGCGGATCTATAGTTTCCACTTCTCCTATCATTTTACTATGCTTATCATATAAGATTTTAGCAAATTTTTCCACATCTTTCAAATCTCCGATTACAGAAGCAATATTTTCTATAGGTCTCTGTGAAAACTGCTTCAAGAGTTCTATATTATCCTTTTCAACCAATGCGGATTTTAGGGTAAAATAAAATCCTATAGCCTCTTTAGCCTGTTCTACAGGAGCATCATCAAACTTCATCTTAAGTTCACTATTATAGTATTCATGTGCTGTACCGCAAGTTATATAAAACTCCTGTATCTGAGAAGCAACCTCCAAGTACCTTGCTTCATCCGGATCTTTACCTAATAATGCTTCAAATTCATCTATTTTTTCTTTACCATATTTCTTTTCACTTTTAACTATGGTTTCTATCTTTGAATACAAACCCTGAAGATATTTTCGAATATTTTCATATTGAGAACCTTCAAATGATGCTATCTCATCAGAAATATCCCACCTCTTTCTCCTTAAATGTGTTAATGACTCCAACAGTTCGCTTGTTCTAAAGAAAGGTACTTTACTCTCCGCCCTCTCTCCAACAATACCCATAATTGTCTTGCTTCCGGAAATCAAACTTGAATTTATCTGTTCTCTCTGTGATTTTTGGTTTTCAAGATATATCAAAACGTCTTGCCAGTCTTTGTCTAAGCGTTTTTCTACCTTACAAGAAAATGATTCTCTAAGCAATATTCGAAGCAACTCATAATCTGTTTTCTTTTCGAGATTTTGACCTAATAGTAATCTTTGAATATACTCGATAGCCAAACACCATGTAATTACCGGATGTTCTGTTGTTCCTACCGCACCGCCAAACAGATTCTTAATGAACTCCTCTTTGCTTCTCTCAATCCAATTTATAAGCACCATCTGGTAATAAGCGGCATTTTCAAAATTCCAATTTGAATAATAATCAAATAAATTTAATCCCATCAATATAGTTCTTGATTCTGATGTTCTATTCAAAACAACTATCGCTTTATTCCTATTCACATCAAGCTTTGAGTCTTCAATGTATACAAAACTGCCGTTTCTTAATCTTTGTGTGACATAATCTCCGGGTAGTCCCTCATCTTGCCACGGAATCGCCTGTACCGCAAAATTTCCGACCCACTTATTATAGTCTGAAGAGTACTCCAATGTATTTTTAGCTTCAAACCAAGATTCTATATCTTCTTTCTTTCTATTGAAAGCTTTTTCTCGCTGACTCAACTGTGGCTGCTTAACTTCAACAGCCATAGAAGTCCGTACTCTTTGTGACTCATTAAACTCATTATCAGTTTGTTTAGTTGTAGAAGTGATGCCACTTGACACTCCCGCAAAAGAACCTAATCCTATCAAGCTTAAGAACTTTTTGTTTATACCGCCAATTTCGTCATCACCGGCTTCTGTCGTTCCGTTTCCCCAGATATTCAGCAAAACCTTTATTCTTTGCTTATCCACATCGGACAATGATGAATTCTCAATACTGTCTGCGTATGGTGGTTGCAAAGTCAAAGAAGAAATATACGAAAGAGTTTCAGGAAATCTCCAATTATCCCCAAACTCCATTCCGTCTGCAAACTGTGCAAAGAAATGCTGTATAACATGTGTCAAAAAATTTCTTGGGGTTTTATGAGCAAGCTTATCATATAATTTTATTAGACTCTTCTTGTTAAACGGATATAGTGTATAGTTTTGGTCACCGATTTCTACGCTGTCCCACTCAAATTCCGGTTTAAATCCGGAAATCGGCATAGTATCCGAAACTGAACTTCCTTTATACCAGTCCCTTACCGTTGCCTCATCAGCATATATTGCATTTATATATCTCGCCGCCATTTCCAACAAAAAGTTATCTCCACCATAGGAGTGCTCCGTAACTTTTATCTGTTTTGTCACCCTATCCTTGAAATTATCTCTAAATGAATCGTAATATCCGTCTGTAATGCCAATCACAGATGTAACTCTACACAAATCATCATAACTACCTCCGTTTTCTACTGATAACGCAGTGATCAGTTCGCTTTCAACGATACTGAATGAAGTGAAATCCTCTATAAATATTGTTAAATTTCTTCCCTCTTTATAAAGAGATTTTCTTAAGTTTACAAAAAGATCACGTGCATTCTCGCTTGTAATATTTGCACAGCTTTGTATAACTCCTGATGTAAAATGATTCAAATAATTAACAAGCTTTACTATCGCATCACTGTCATCTCTTAAATCATATAAATAAAAACTTTTTACTTCTTCTGCGGCATCTTTTTTTATTGTATTTGCCACTGCCCTTGGAAATTCAAAGTCTTTGGTCGTAAAAATTGTTTCTGTCTCGTCTGTCACGATTGTTTTTGCTCCGGAGGTTATCATTTGATAACATTTATCAATAGGTCCTTCTGTACGAAGCATATATTCCTGCACTCTGGTATCATAGAGAAAAGCAGCTATATTTTTACATGCTACCTGCTTATATATTTCATTGGTAGTATCTGTCAGTGTTCTTCTGACATACTCACTATAAATTGATGCTTTAAACTCTTCTTTGTTTTGAGATTCATCCGCGCTACAAAACTTCTCAAATTTTTTTTGTAAATCCGGGTCTTGTACCAACCCCTCATCAAGCATTTGCTGTACAGCACCTCTAACGGTATTACCTAATCTCTGTAAGAAAATTACTTTTTCTTTGTTTTCATCATAATTATCTTTATCATTTACAAATCTATTATGAAGCCAACATATTAAATGAGATTTTCCGGTGCCGTTGGTACCTCTTACAATAATCATCTGATGCTTATTGGCTTTGTTGACTATATATTGATCATATATTTGATTTTCATCTAAATGAATTGTATCTGACTCGACATCACCAAACTCCAGAAACTCAAGTTCCCTAAAAGGAACATGTGTAGCCATAAAGTATTCAATATCAACTGCCGTTCCGTCTTTCTTTATTACATCCCGGTCCATTCTGTCGGAACAATCCAACCAATTCATAGCTTACACCTCCTTTACTATGATTTCTGAAAAATCGTTTAATGCGACACCTGACATCGGATACAATTTTATTTTTACCGCATCCATAGTTGAGAACAATTCTATTACTCCTGCATCATTTAATGATCTTAGTCCGTTAGATACAGCCAGTGGTAATCCTTCATTAGTACAAGACGATGCCGCTTCAG
Source organism: uncultured Lachnoanaerobaculum sp. (assembly GCF_938015485.1). Taxonomy (GTDB): domain Bacteria; phylum Bacillota; class Clostridia; order Lachnospirales; family Lachnospiraceae; genus Lachnoanaerobaculum. The sequence goes on from NZ_CALLVU010000123.1 coordinate 12,459, forward strand.
GAATATTGTTTTTTATCCATGATAGGAATTGATTACAAGTCATCTTCGTTCCCGGCTTAACATTTTCAAGAGCGTCTCTTAAACGTGTGTACATATTAGGAATCAGTGTTTTGTTATACTGATACGCATGTCCCAAATAGCGTATCCAAAAACGCCAGCCTAATACATCGTTTTCACTAATACTCTCCATACCGTTTTTTGCTGCAACTGCAGCAAAATCATCAAATCTGTTGATTGATTGTATCAATTCAGAGTGTGAAATAAACCACTCTGTCATTTTAAAAAATGTAGTTCCGGTATTTGAAAATATAATTGGATTAAGCACTTTTCTAAATGCCTGTGCCGAATTAAGAGACTTGACATCTATTTTCAATAAATACTTTTCACCTTTCTTTTCTACCAATCTAAGCTCTTGTGCCGCTTCAATGGAGCGTCTGACAGACTCCTCTTCAAACTTACTTTCAGCATTCAACTCAGATAACTTAAATAAATCTTGAAACTTATAATTTCCCTTACCGATCAGTCTGCAAATAGCCAAAACTCTTTCAGGCGTCGGGCCCGGGCGCATATTATCATTTTCTTTAAACATATACGGGCTCCTTTATATACTTTCTAAATTACAAGAACGACAATTTAGAAATTCATTGATTGTCCTGTTTTTAGAGGTGATCTTTGTGTTTGGTTTGCAACACCATACCTTCTTATAGCCCGGGAATTCTCCCTTTGACATCACCTCAAAAATTTCATTACTTGTAACAGAATTATCATCCAGAAACACAAAAATTCCGTTTTTGAAAATCCACTCTATATCTTTTGCAACAGCTACAAATTCCTTATCAGTAAGACTTAAACAGCCTTTAGAGTTTATATTTTTATATTTTTCAGGTAATACAATGCAAGAAAGCTTTAATTTATTTGCTTTCTCAATTATTTGATCAATACTTATTTCCGAGTAATCATTTAACGGAATAAGTAAATCATTCAAAACACCCATATATCTTTTTAGACATATGGACGGCTCACCCGGATTTATTTTTACTATAGATTTTTTACGTAATTTTATTGCATCTTCCATAACAGATGTGCCTTCAGGATGTATCGGACATCCGTTACATATCGGTTTTGCATAAGGATATAAGGATACAAAATGTTTGCCCCAACATTTCGCTTTTGGTCGATGAATAATATCAGCCATCTTTTTGTAACCTTCAACTCTCATGTCATATTCGGACTTTCTATCTTCTGCCAATATGTTCGCCAACTTTTCACTGTCCCTAATCAACTCATCGTTCTTAATCTTAAAGGTGAAAAAGTATGTTCTTTGCTCCGAATCGTATTCAGCTTCAATAATATCAATATAACCTTGCCTATGAAGAAGTAATAAAGTATTGGCATTCCAGCACATATTACGTTGTCCTGCATGCTCCGCCTCATCATCAGTAAAAGAATGTGGAACTACATTTAGATTTGCAGTAACCAAATCCCCATTGATACTTGCATTTTTCAAAATACTTTCAAGTCTTATAATCAGATTTTCAGTTTTTAAAATACTTTTATTTACTAATCCGAATGCAACAGATAAATCATTTCTGCCGTCATCTTTGCCGACGTAGTAAGACATTACGCTTAACGAGGGTAATCCGTCCCTTCCTGCTCTTCCTACCTCCTGATAGAATCTGCTTAGATTCTCAGGTACACAAGAATGGATAATTGTTCTAACATTACCCTTGTCTACACCCATTCCGAATGCAGATGTGGCAAATATGATATCATATTCATTATTTTTCCACTGTTCCAACAGTTTATCTCTATCTTTATCACTTGTTTCACCGGTATAGGCATGAACATTTTTAAAACCGAGCTTATTCATTTTCTTGCAATATCTATTGGCGGTATCCGGCTCTATGACATATACAATCAACGGCTTTGGCAGATATTTAACCATTTCTATAACTTCATCTTCTCGTTTGTCGTAATTATGATTATCAACTACAATAAATCTCGGTTCTTTTCTTAGAGCATCACATCTAAACTGTACATTATTCCCTTCACTTCCAAAAAGATTAAACAAAACATCAACTACATCATCAGATAATGTTGCAGACAGTAGAAATGTTCTAATACGCTTACACGAAAGCTCTCTCATTTCTTTTAGTACGACGGAAAAAATTTGAAATTCAGGTCTGAAATGCACACCCCAGTCAGGAACTATATGTGCTTCATCTATAACAACATTATGTAAGTAACCATTTTTTGCAGCATCTCTAAGCTCTTTATTAAATCTTTCACTTTTGAGAATCGCTTCAGGAGAAGTGAAAATCAGTCTTGCAGTTTTATTCCTAATTCCGGCAAACATCATAACATTATCAGTATTTGAGCTGTAACAAAAAATATCTCTTTTCAGATTATTATCAACAAGACAACCTATTGCCTGAAGCCATTGATCTCTTGCCAACGATACGGTAGGAACAACAATCAATGTCAGTTTTTCCTCCACAGCTGCTAAAAGTTGTGTGACCAAACTCTTTCCTCCTCCGGTTGGAAGAGAGAGCATCAATGTATGGTTGTCGGGTAGTACAAGTGCACTATGAACAGCAAGCTTTTGTTCCAATGATCGATACGTCACAAACTTTGTAAAACACGATACATAATCATCACTATAGACTTCAATACTTTGAGAAATCTCTTCTTCTCCCAATGAATAAACTTGCCTAATGAACTTTTTGTTCTCAACAAGACTTTGTGGGTATTTTTCTGTCACGTCAACAGCGCCATCCTGTGCAATTACTACACTCAACTCATCTCCATAACGATCAACCACATCGGTAATCAGCTTCGGAAACCTGAATCGCCCAATATATAGCACAAAATCTCTAATGAAGATAAGAAGATCTTTCGGATTTATTTCTCCTGAATCATATTGCTTATATCGTTTAAAATATGTCAGGCATAATGATGCCTTTTCATAATCCTTAATTCGTCCTTCCGCCTTCAATACCGGTAACATCTTTTCTATTTTTATTTCAGCGGTTGACAAACTTATTTCTTTATTAAGATAATTCGAAAATACGTCCATGTATTCCATATATTATCTCCTCTTTAAAAACATTAATCCTATTGAATCCATTGTCAGAATAGGGTTGGAAAGTGCAAAATATACATCATCATACTTCTTCTTTATCTCCGCTATTTTTTCCATATCCTTTCCCAGATATATGTATTCAGATTCATATCCGCTTACAATTCTTTCAATTTCCCTTTTGGACAAATCAAAATCAGCAGTTTCTATTGCCTGTTTTCTTGCCTTTTCTTGTGAAATTTTCACAACTTTATTCACTATTGCTTCCCATTCATCTTTTGGATAGAAATTCATAAAACGCTCAAGTGAAGAAACTTGACCTCTTTTTCCTGTTCTTTCTCCTATATGATTGGCATTTATAATATTACTCTTGTCAAACAGATAATCAATTAATTGCCTGTCTTCAACCTCATCGTTCTTTCCAATTGGAACAAATACAACTACCTGCTTCATAGGGAGATACATTCTAAATTGTGATAACAGCTGAACAGGTATATCATTTTCCAATAAATGATTTATCTTTGGCTCCACATTATAGACGCAAACAAATCCTCTATAATTAAACGGTGCCGCTGCAGAAAATACGCAGCATCTTCCCCTTCCGCTATCAACCGCATTACCTATTATACTGTCAAAAACAGGATCACCCGGTGCATAAAACAATAAGTCCTCTCTTTTTATTGCCATTGCTCTATTGAATGTTCCAAGGATTCTCCCCTCTTTTCTTACAATCTCCGTATTATCATATAAACTCCAATCAGGTGGCACAAATAGAGACTGCCTTGCAGCCCCGGCAGAAAACATTGAATCCGAAAACTCTATTATGTCGTTTTTATTTACCCGACTCTTTAATCCGGCCTGATTAGCCCATCCAAGCATAGATGATTGAAATAAATCATTTTCTCCTCTGCTATACGTATTCAACATTTGCTTTACAGCAATAGATAAAGGTCTGTATATAACACTGCCCGAGTCATATAATTGTTCTTCTTCAACAGCATCTCTTGTGTCTTCCGTCATTTCAATAATATCTTCGATAGAATTTTCCAGACCGTTGTATACATCTTCCTCTATTGCTTCTTCTATTCGTTCATTAAGTTCGCCGGTTATTATTTCTAATCCGCTAAGTGACTGTCTAAACAGATTTAATCCGTCATTCCATATCTTAAATAGTTGTTTTTCAATAGTTTCTTTTGCATAAACCACAACCGAATTGACATCTAAGTGATCTTTATCTCTGCCAAGGCGATCCAAACGTCCTATTCTCTGCTCAATAGCATTGGCTGTCCATGGTAAATCAAGATGAATAACCCAGTCTGCATTTTGAAAGTTTCTTCCCTCACCACCGGTTGCATCACAAAGAATTACCCTACAACCTTCATTATTCTGAAACTCATATACGCTGTCTTCAAGTTCTCCTTTAAGCATATTTGCAATGAAGCAAACATTATTTATTCCTCGTTTTGAAAGCATTTTACCAAAATTCAGGAGAGTCTCAGGAAATTCCGAAAAAACTACCGCCTTTCCATTATTATCATTTGTGATACTGATTTCCTGTTCAACAAAATCTAAAGCATAGAGTAATCTTCCTTTAATATCATCAGGCGACTCATCTAATAAATAATCCACCTGATTTATCTCATCTTCAGCTTGTAATAACCAGATATTAAGGTTTTCAATCAAGTCTTCATCAGCTATTTTTTCTTTTTCAATAACACTTTTCAAAGCCCACGGAGAGCTGAACATTGCTTGAAGAAGCCTTAGTACAGTCAAAATATCGGAACTACCGTCTTGTAAAGAGATTGATATATAATCCAACAATGCATAATATACATTTCTCTCCGAATAATTATCTTCAACACTGCTCATTTCATACGAAATCTCATGTAAGCATCTTTTACCCAAAGTTTCAGACACATACTCTCTGCGATTTCTTACTATGTTTCTTTCGATTCTATAATTTTCAGATATATATGAAAGTGACTGCTCCATTGCAGTTCTTCCCTTATCATCCAATTCCAAATCAATTGAATCCACTATATTTTGAAGATTTTCATCATCCAAATCATCTGCTAATTCACGAAGTTTATCTAACGAATCTTCTTTATATTTTTCATACCGGTTCATATGAGAAATCATTCCGTTTACACGCCTCTGTATCTTTTTTTGCTTAGAAAGAATTGATGAAAACTTACTCAATGTCATTTCACAATACTGTTCCGGCTGTAAAAGAGACAGAAGCTTTAAATACTCATCCTTCCGATTCTGAATAGGTGTTGCGCTAAGGAAAAGTGCATTCTTTGTATTTTTACTTAATTGAAGAATAAAATTATATTTATCTTTCTTATTAAGCAATCTGTGTGTTTCATCAACTATAAGCATATCCCAATCAAGTACGAGCACTTCACTAAACTCATCTAAATCCTCCAATGCCAGAATAATGTTATTTGAATATGCAGCTAATGCAAAATTTTGTACAGATAAAATATTGAACTTATACTTTAGTTCATTACTCCATTGTTGTACTAATGCCCCCGGAACTATATACAAAACACGAAGATTTTTCTTTTCCGACTCCATTATTTTGACTATAGAGCAGGCCTCTATTGTTTTCCCAAGTCCAACTTCATCCGCTAACATATAGCGAATAGGGCGCGACTCAAATGCTCTGACAATTGTACTGATCTGATGAGCCATTAAAAAAGTACGGCATCCTGCAAGTTCCTTAAAACCGTAAACAGTATTGTTTACCATGTGCATATTGCTGCTGACCTGAAGTCTGTTTGCATACCATGTAGGATTCTGGAATTCATACTGAAGCATCTGCTTGACCGGATTGTAATCTGCAGAAGAATATTCTATTTCAATTGTATTCTCCATAAAGGATCTTATCCCACCATTATGTAGTAGTACAAAATACTCATAAAACGCATCCCCTTTATTTTCAATACGCCTTGATAAGATTTTTCCACGTCCCATTGAAGTATTTACAGGTGCATCTTTAGCTGCTTCACATCTATTCACTTTGTCTATAGGAAAAGAACACTTCTCAAAGGCATGCGCATAAAACCGTCTGCTATTTTTCAAGTCAAACAGTTTAACATTAACTTCTCCTGATAATTCATTTATTGATGTTATTTGCCCTAATACAAAACTTCTAGGGAAATATTTGTCGTTCTCTTCTAAGACAATCGGGCATCTGACGTACTGTCCTATCTTCATCTGAGGCCTCCCCGTACCTGTATAACAATGATTTAATTCTTTCCTGCCGCATAAGGTGCTAAGCAGATATTTTTATTAGAGCAATAAGTACACCATTCCCCCACTCTTTCCATATTAGTATCATTGTTATTAATATAATTCAACATTCCCTGAATAAGCTGTTCATCCTCTGTCTTCGTTACCCTGTGGATAGAGTAAATTTTCATTCCATCTTTTATTTTTACCATCCGATCAAACATTTCATACGGGTGCCCATCAGGTGCATCCTGCAAATCCTCTTTAAACCAAGCGTCCCCAAATGTTTTACGTAACCGCATATGAATCTGATCTAACGGTTTGACAATATTTGAATATTCTTTTACACACAATACCTTTGACATCACATAATTCTCGACTCTCCTTTGTATATCAAGTATCTCTGTATCTCTAAAAAACGTAAAATACTGTTTTAAACTTTGTGCTTCTTGAAAAACAACACTACTCAACTTTCCCTTAGCCTTGTTTTTCAGCATGTTCTGTAATTCTCTCCATGTGTTTTCAATCAAAATATTTTCAAGATACTTTTGTATTAAGAAGCTACCTGTAACTACAGGACTCGGATTCAATACATAGTCAGACAAATATTTATATGGGCAAAGAAACATTGCGGCAACTTGTTCTATTGAATACGGTATTGATTCTACCGGTTTGGCTTTCACAAATGTTGTCATATTGCATTCATCCATATCCGGATCTGTCGATCCGTCTGTTTTTTCCATCCCAATAAGCCTCAGCATTTCATAATAGTCAGTTGTATTGTCTCCATATCTCTTGACAAAACTGATTTTTGTTTCACACTGATTAAAATACAAACCGTAGAAAAGTTCATATCTTAAAAAATTACTTCTCTCACTCAATGCCGCATAGTACACTTGGAATTGCAAATCCTTAGGGTTATATACTTTTTCGATAAACTGTTCGGATAAAGGCCATGGCAGCAGCTCATCTACCGACTTATTCATGTCCAAATCTGAGACACAGGCAAAATGATATATCTTCTTTCTGCCAACTGCATTCTGCTGTTTGCTGTTAAGTACATCACCGTCAATCTGTTCAAAATTTTTAACAAACCAATCCGATCTTGGCTCTTCTTTCTGCTTTAAGAAGAAGTATAATCCTTTACGCAGATCTTCAAATGTTCCTTTACTTCCTGAATTTATTCTCTGAATTACATCTAATCGAGTTATCAGACTTGTGATCAGTTCATTTTCTTCTTCATTTGCCAAATAAGTTTGTTTTTCTCTTACAAACTTCTCAAGTCTTTTGAAGTGCTTTTTAAAATCAAATCCGGATTCCGCTTCAACATCTGAAAACATCACTTTTGCAATATCATTTATTTCTTCTATCGCATTGTATAGCTCATCAATTTCTTCCTTTGTAACCTTATACGAACTGTATACAACTAAAGGTCTAAGAGGAAAGCTTATCTCTCCATGAGCTGATGAATTCACCTGTTTATATGATTCTCGATATTTTTTTCCGAAATACTCTTTAAACTCGGAAAAGGTTGTAATATTTGAAAATATAAGTTCCAAATTCATTATTGTCTTCAAAAGTCTTTCTGCACTATACTTTGTAAGCATTCCTGAGTTAAGGCACTCTCGAAGCAGATTATATTCAATATCTATTTCCCCATTTTCTATATTCCATGAAGCATATAATGCCGAAAAGAATTGTCCGATAGGATATGCCAAAAAGTGTCTGCTTCTGGAGTATTCAGGATGATAAACTTGTAAAAGATCATCCACGTCTTTATTGGCTGTATATACAATCTCTTCCATTTTTGATAAAACAGACGCCGTTCCTACCTTCTTGTGCGGCTTTTCATATAATGCAATTTGATCCTCTAAAGCTTCTTCAGCTTTCAAAAACTTGTCTGAAATATAACCTGCATACTCGGAAATATTATCAAACTCATATACCTTTTCATCTTTATAAAGAGCATAATTATTTCTTATTCTTTTATCAGTTCTTGATACATTATCTTCACACAGTAATCCTATATTACTTGCAATGGCATTTCCATTTTTTTGAAGTTGACCCTGTGGAAAATATTGCTTTATGTTCTTATCATGATGTGACGGAGCATCAAATTGCTGATAAATATAACTCCAAGATGAATATATTTCCTTATATTCCGGAAGATAGTTGTAAAGGAAAATGACTTCCACTCCCAGATTGTCAAGATGCTTAATGAACTTCAGTTGTAAAGGAGAGAATTGATGTATTCCGTGAATAACGACATGCTTTCCATCCCATCCCTTTGTTGTCTTTATCATCCTGTCGATCAATTCAATATCTTTTTCCAAAAAATCACTTTCTGCATTTTCACTATATAGTTTTTCTTTCTCATCCTTTTCAAACTTTGCTTGCTCATTGAGGATTCTTTTTAATTCAGTTAAATCCGGTAATGCCGGTAACTTAAAAAGCTCATTCTTATTCATCAATTTCAGCATATGTACAAATATTTTATGTTCCATATTTAACTGACTGACATCAAGAACCTTCGGATCAATATCCAATTCAATATCCAATTCAATAAACAACCTTATAGCATCCAGCATAGAATCTTCATTGTGCGACAAGGAACTGTAATAATTCTCCCCTAAGTTACAATTTTTATACCAATATCGGTACACATCACTGATTGAACTATATTGTTGAATCCTTAACCCGATGTCATTAGACCAACTTTTAAAAATCCTGTCCTTTACAATGTCATCTAAAGGACACATAAGTGAACAAATATCATTTCTCATCACACTGATCAAACCGTTCACTAATGTACGAGCCGCACAAAAATGTGGATACTCTTTTATAGTTTCCCAAAAATCAGTTTCAGCAATCCTGTACGGATCTGAATACGTATAAATTTGATAAGACATTATTTTTCCTCCAATACCAGATTTTGCCAACACTTGGTTTTTTTATTATCCAATGAAATCCAAGAAAACGAACGAATTGCACGTGTCATTGCCACATAAAGAATTCTTGCCTCTTCCCTCATTCGCTCATTTTTTTCCAGGTCTTCATTGAATAAATCATTCTGAAATACGGTTTCCGTTTCATTATTCTTTACTTTAATTTGATAACCAATCTTTGCAGCAGAATCTCTTTCATTAAAAACACATATATTCATATCCGCTCTCTTCATAATATTAATTGCTGAAGAACAGTAAGGTAAAATCACAGCACCATATTCAAGTCCTTTAGACTTATGTACTGTCACACATCTTATAATAATTTCACCACTGTCCACTTCAGACATCCTGCTGTCAACATTTTTCCGACTCACAATATTTGCAGTTAATAAGTCAACAAATGAATTGATTGACAACGAAGTCATATTTGCAGAATTGATCATTTCTTCAAAAAGCAAATCCACATTCAGTCTATAATTATCTTGCTTAGATTTACTGTCTCCACCGTATTGTACCCATGGTTTGAGTATAAAATACAGTTTTCTCATAACCTGTAAAACAGGTGTTGTTCGCAATAGCTTAATTATTGAATTCCAATTTCCCCATTTATCCTCTTCTGAATTGGACAATGACCTATTAATCAATTTTTGAATTTCTTTAGCCTGATTGGTATCTGATGCTTTAGATTTTTTCCACCCGGCTTTCTTGTATTCTTCACGCAAATTATACATATGTGCTTTGCTCATTCCACCGTCAATAAAATTTGAAGAAACAAAAGTGTAAAGAAAGTCCGACTCATCATAATGTAACAGTGCATTGGCAAGCTTAAGCATATCTAATGCAGGCTCGGACATATATAAATCCCCACCTGTATTTGTAATAACATCAATATTACGAGACTTACCTTCTCTTTTTATTATCTCAGCTTGCCAATTTTCACGAACCAAAATTGCAATTTCTCTTTCTTTAGAAGAGAGCTTTTTACCTGAATCGTTTTCAATCTTCCTTATTAAATCAGATTGTCTTTTGACCTCTTCAAATAATGCCGACATTCTACTATTCTCATCATTAATTGACACTTTTCTATAAAACTGATTATGCGCAAGATTATTATTATAATTTCGCGTACCGATAAGTCTGTCTGAGTTTTTCTCTTCAGTTGTTGTATACATAAGTAGCTGCTCATTATCAACTCGCTGTTTACCCATATAATCAAAAGAATTATGAAATAAATTAAGCAATTCTTTATCTGTGCGATAATTTTTGTAGAGTACAAAAGTAACCCATGTAGTATCTCCTTCATAATTCAGCTGATCAAAAGCATTTTCCTTTGCGCCTCTAAATCTATAAATACATTGCTTGACATCCCCTACTACAAACAGCTTGTACTGCAGCAACTTTGATATTGCTGTAAGAGCCTCAATTTGAACATCATCTGTATCCTGAAATTCGTCCACAAACATAAACTGCGTTCTGCCTGTCTGCATCTTAATAAGTCGTTGAATATTTTCTTGATTAGAAATACATGTACGCAACAAAGACATCATATTATTCAAGTGAACTCTATTCTGCTCCTTTAGATACTCATCAAATTCTTTTTCAATCTTTGGAATCAACTCACTGATTAAGTTGTGTAACTCTACATTTCCGGAACCTGATAACGCTTTTCCAAAGTTCTCTTTTTCAAGACTTGCTATATCAATACTTTGATTATGTAATCTTGTTAACATACTTAGAATATCTTTGTTAATCATATAAACCGGCATTCCGAGTTTTTTTACAAAATCCTGTCCGTATTTTTTTTGCCCTTCAACAATATATTCATCTACACGTCTTGCAATAATTTGCTTTCTCTTATAATCACCTGATGTAACCGACAAATCATCACCATACCCGAACTCAAATCCCAACTGTGCTATAATCTTTTTTGCATATGAGTGAATAGTGCTTATTTGCATTCCTTCAATTTGATTGATAAAGGCTAAACATTCAGTATCGCCTGTAAGCAAATAATAGTTATTGAAATACTGCTTTATTTTATCTTCCATCTGGTTTGCAGCGTCATCGGTAAACGTAATCATGACAATTCTTTTTGACATTTCTTTCATTGAACAGCTTTGCATATGACAAATAAATGCAATTCTGGAAATCATAGTAAATGTCTTTCCTGTACCTGCACCTGCCCTAACAATAATGTTTTTTTCAGTTTCGGCATGTTCAACTTTGAACTGTTCTATATTGAAGTTACTGTTCTTATCGACAAATTCCAAATAGCGTAATAAATTATCATCTGAAATCACACCGTCCTTAATTTCAAAATAGGATAGATCTGCCTCATATTTAGGCAACAAATAAGCGGAGCAATTAAAAACTCCATAGCTTCTTGTGTTATCACTATTTTCTTTCTTTATTTCCTCAAAGTTTATTTTTAAATTTAATCCGTCAGCAATAAGTCCTTTGCCGGAAATAACTTTATCAATTTCTTCATGTATTATTTTTAAAGTTTCCACGTTGTCAACAATAAGGAATAATTTGGTGCCATTTTTATACTTTAATGCTAATCTCTCAATTCTTTTTTTGGTATTATTGTCGTCCGGAATATAAGCAAGTATTGAATAATCCGTTTTGTCAAGTACTTCACAACCTTCGATAATGTCAGTATCATCAATATTCTGATCCTCAGGTTTCAGATTAGATTCAAAGATCTGCCTTGTTCTAAACATCAAATTTTCATTAAACTTCGATAAATATTTAAGCGAATCTTTATGATTTTTCATTCCAAGATTCATCTTTTTATGAAACAATTCCTTGGTTTGTAAGTCATCTTTTAAAATTGTAGTCTCATACTCACATACAGGCTCAATACCAAGCTGATCATATTGTTCTTTTGTAATATTGGGGAAGCAAACCATATCATAAACCGGTGGATTTTTTCCGGTCTTAGAATGTATTTTTTTCCTCATCTTATAGACATAGTCCCTCGCTTGACCGGTCGGATTTTCAGATGCCTCACCCTCTTCTTTAGTATCATCATCTACAGTTCTTATGATAATATTATCCCCATTCTCAACTCTAAGTACTGTTTCAGGTCTCCACCCCTTTACTTCAAAAATAATAATACCAAAATTCGGTACCAACAGGCATACATCAAACTGTGCGCCAAAAATAGGACGGTTCCTATATATAACATAAGAATCGTCAAAGTATTCCATTAGTTTTGAAATAAAGTAATCTTCACCCCAATTATTATCTTTTATTTTCGAGCCTATAAACTTTGCCATAATACAAATACACTCCATTACTTTTCTTCATTAAAAATTCTTTCTACGATATCATCAACGGCCCAATGCCGCGAAAACCTCCACAATAATTTTTATATTTTCTTCTTTTTTACTTTAAACATAACTGTTCGCTCCTCTACTTTGTATTAAAAATACTTATTTATATTATATCACACAAGTACGAATTTTGTTCTTTTATTATATAATATACTACTTCTATTTTTATCAAATTTGCTTTACACAAACTTATAAATCCTCTTTTCCATGCATTCATAATTTTATATGCATTTTTAAGTCTCTCTTCTAACTTCCGGTAATACCTTATATTGCTTTGAAATATTCGCTGATTATTTTCCTCTAAAAATGAAATGTTTCCATCAAAGCTGTCATTTCTTCCTCTCTTTGAATCTGACCTGATAGAGATTACAGACTACATCACAAATCACCTGAACAATCCGGAAATAGCGCTTCGATTAGTGGATGATATAGAAATAGCAATCAACCGCAGGTTAGAAACACCTCTTGCGTTTGCTCCATATCCGACCTCAAAGAACAGACCCTATCCCTATTACCGTATCAACATAAGAAACTTCTCTGTATTTTATGTGGTCATAGGCGACGCCATGGAAGTCCGCAGAGTGCTGTACGAACGCAACGTTGATAATCTGCTGAGATAATTTCAAGCAGCTGTCCTCATCCGGATAGCTGCTTTTTATCTGTCTCCATGTCTGTGATAGATCAATTACCTGTTCTCTGTAGAGAGTGATCATTTGAAGAGCAAGTGGTTTTTCTTGCCACCTGCTCTAAATACTTTTCTTGCCTTTTTCTCACTAGCAGACTTTATATATCTGCTCGCTGACTTTAACCCTTTGTCCGTTGACATAAAGGTAATATTCTTTTGGCATTTTATTTCCTCCATTTCTTTTTTGTCTGCGTTTTTAGACAAAAAAAGGAGGACTTCTACACTTAGGCATACGAAGTCCTCTAAAACGGAAGAATAAGAATACTTCTTTAGCTACACTTACGTGTTTCAGCTTGTATCTGAAACAATAATCTACTATAGAGATTATTGAAAAGAGGAATGTTTTGTTTCTTTAGGTATTTCTAACATTAGATGTTTAGATTCTTTCATATTTGTTTCCTCCATTTTATCAATAATCTAAATAGTCAATATCTTTATCTTCTTCATACATAATTGATTTTTATTCATTTTTTTAGTTTCTATTCTATCAAATAGTTTGATAATCTCAGAATCCGAAAATCCTAAGGCATATAGTTTTTCAAACAATATTTTTGTCAGCCTGTTCAAATGCTGATTTCTTAACTCAATTATTTTCTTCTCACTTTCAGTAACAAAATATCCTTTACTTCCACGACTAACAATCAACCCCTCTTTCTCAAGAATTTTTAATGCTTTTTGGACGGTTGCAGGATTACATTCTTCCATCTCTGCTAAAGTCCTTATGGGAGGCATCTGTTGCCCCGGTACATACTTACCTCTTAAAATAGTTGCTCTTATCACAGATGTTATTTGTAAATATGGATACATATTCACTTAACCTTTTTATTTTTCCTTCCTCGTATAAATTTCCAATAAGCAGAATACGGAATAACCGTAGTAAACAGAAGATAATATTTATTAGCAAACATATCAGGGGTTCCTTTTGCATTGAAATGAACAGGAATTTCCTCCGGGAGAAATATGCAAATAATAAATATTACAACAATCATTAACATCAAGACCAAGACATCTTTTAACAGTCCAACTTTCATACAATTTTCTCTCCTTAAACTAAATAAAATTTGACTTGCTAACTTTTATATAAACTTCACTTGAAATAACAAGTAAAGTAACTGATATTATCTGCAAAACCGGTGTTATCGGAAGATTTAAAAACCAATTAAGAAAAATTGGTGTAATGAGTGCAATTATCCCGACAAGCCCAGACACAATAACAGGCATGCTCTGCTTTACAACCATCATCTCGCTTTCCCATTCATAATTTGGATACTTTTTATTTAGGGAAATTCCTATCACTGTTATAAAGATCGAATAGCATATAGGAACAATTATTAGGTTAATAACTTGAATAAAGTTCATATCAAGTTTTAGCGTAAATGCAAATATGGAAATCATATACCCAATCAAATGAAGTGTAAGGTTTACAGCTATCTTGGAATTTAAGATCATTTTTACCTTAACAGGAGAGCTTTGCAAAATCCAAATGTTTTTTCCTTCTAAAGATATCGCTGAAGCTGCCGGGCAACTGAGCGAGAGCATAGATGCAATAAATAATGGAGCAAAATTTGAGAGATATTCATTTATATTTTCTATCCCTGAAGACTCTCCTATTTGTTCTACAGAATTAAAAAGCAAAAATATACTAAAAACACATAAAAGTATTACACCAAGGCCTGCATTCAAGACCGCCATGTACGAGCTTAAAAAGCGTCCCATTTCTTTTTTATACAAGGCAAGAAATATCGATTTTCTATTATAAGATTTTTTGTTATCAGAATATCTTGATGTTGTTTTAGCAAGAGTATTAAGCAATCCATACTTCATCGCAACAATTTTTACAAATATATAAAAAACTGCTGTTGAAAAAACAATAAATAATCCCATTCCAATATACATTGGAAAATTTGTGTGTTGCACGAATAACCCGGATATTGGGTACAGTTCTGTAATTTGCTTAGAAAGCATGATCTCAATGCTGTCTTCATTACCTGATTTCATAGCTGACACTGCAATATATCCAATTATGCCTATCATTGCAAATGAAAAGATTAGAGCAATAACATTTTTCCTCTTAAAATAAGATGAAACAGCCACAACAATCATTCCCATACATGCTGCTATGCACATAGGTATCAATGGAACAAAAATCATGGAGGTAAAATACAATATAATCTGTAATACATTTAAGCTTCCGTTTAACGCCCAAACAATGCCCCCCGGAAGCATAAATATGAATCCTATTAAAAAGTTCAATAAATACATAAACATAAACTTGCTACTTATAATGTCTGAGCTTTTTAAAGGTAGCGATAAAAGCGTTTCTATATCACGACTACCAAATAAAATTCCATTAGAATAAAATATTGTCAAAAATAATATTGAAAAACTTGATACCGCAACCATATAAGCCGGTATCAATTCCTGCTGTCCAACTTGTACCAGTGTTTTGGCTGTCATAATATTATAGACACAGAAAAATATAGCAAGAGTTATTATTCCAAAACTTGCAATAACAACAGAGCTTTGCTTTTTATTTCTCGGCTCTCTAATTTCGTTGATTGGAAAAAAATTTATCAATTGGGCTCTAATTAGTATCCAAATTTTGCTCATTATCTTGTACCTCCATGAAAAAAGTTTCCAAAGTTTTATCACCTTTGACTTCTTCTGTATTTCCGCTTGCAATTAACTTTCCATTTTTTATAATTGCAATTTTATTACATAATTTTTCTGCAACATCCAAAACATGTGTTGAAAAGAAAATAGCTCCTCCATCTGACACGCATTCGTGCATCACTTTCTTTAGTAGAAAAGCCGCTTTTGGATCAAGTCCTACAAAAGGTTCATCTAAAATTAGTAACTTTGGAGAATGCACCAGTGCAGAAATAATCGCTGTTCGTTGCTTCATACCATGTGAATACGAAGATATCATCCCCGAAAGATGCTTAGTCATTTCAAATAAATCACTATATTTTTGAATTCTTTCTCTGCGTATTTCAGTAGAAATTTCAAATAAATCTGCAATAAAATTGATGTACTGAAACCCCGTCATATGTTCATATAAGTCTGGATTATCCGGAATGTATGCCATCATTTTTTTACAAATAACAGGCTCCTCTTTAATGGAATGCCCATTAATCGTTATACTTCCATTCTCAAAATCATGAATCCCAACTACTGCTTTTATTGTTGTAGTTTTTCCAGCTCCATTTGCACCAATGAATCCATAAATATCTCCAGACTGTACTGAAATGGATAGGTTATCAACAACTTTTTTGTATATTAAACAAAGTATAAATTTCTAATTATCTTTTTATATTTTCTTAAATGCTCGTAAAGCCTTATTCTATGTGCTTTCGAGTATTTTTACTGTAGGAAGATACTTCACGTTTCTTTGCATATTTCCTCATGTCTTAGCTGTCAGAAGTGGTAAATAAGTAGTAAATTCATTTGTACTACTAAGCAACAAGACGCTCCTGTTGCTTCTCTTTATTCAAGCGTTTCATTTCTGCCATTGCAGAATCGAATGTTGCATGTGCGTAATAGTTCAGCGTCATGGCTATATTAGCATGTCCCATAATGTACTGTAATGCCTTTGGATTCATTCCTGCATTTGCATAGTTGGTACAGAATGTATGTCGCAAACTATGTGGAGTGATGTGTGGCAATTTATCCTCGTTATACTTATTGTATTTCTTAACAAGACCTTTCATCATGCCGTTGTAATCACTTGCCACTTTTGGATAGTTCTTTCTATTAAGAAAGAGGAAATCACTATATCCATCAATCTCAACACGCTTATCATTCTTTCGATTCGCTAACACTCGCTTAAATGCTTGATAGGCTTCTTCAACCATAGGAACTTGACGTTCGCCACTTTTGGTCTTTGGTGTTTCAATGTAGTACCCAATT
Organism: uncultured Lachnoanaerobaculum sp.; assembly: GCF_938015485.1. GTDB lineage: Bacteria > Bacillota > Clostridia > Lachnospirales > Lachnospiraceae > Lachnoanaerobaculum. Next base: position 29,652 of record NZ_CALLVU010000123.1, read on the forward strand.
TCAGTATCTCTCAATAGCTGATGGTCTATATTGACAAGACGATTCTCAAAATCTAAATCTGGAAGTGTCAAACCACCAAACTCTGAAATACGAAGACCTGTTTTTAAGAGTATCAGAATTTCATCATAATTTTTGCTGTAGGTTTTATCAGCTTTTGCAAAGGCTAACAGTTTTTCTTCCTGTTCTTCTGTTAGTACGGTCTTAGGGACAGTATCATCATCAAGAACTGCTTTCAGTTGAAAGTCAAATGGATTCTTCCGAACACAATCATCTTGTATAGCAATATAGAATGAAGCCTTTAAAGAACGTTTGTAGTTATTGATGGTTTGATAAGCATAACCATTTTCACTCATTCTAATAGCCCATTCTTTAGCGTCTGATGGCTTAATACTGTCAATACTTCTTACACCTAACTTGTCTTTCTTCAAAATATCCATAAGATATTTGCGTCCAGTTTCAGTGTTTTTTCTAACCTTTGGTCTTTGAGCGTTCTGTTTTGCGTAAAGCTGGCAGAGTGTCATTTTCTTTCCTACAACATCAATACCATCATGAATGTCTTTCTGTAACTCTGCGATTTTCTCTCTAAGTGAGATACAATCACGCTTTCCTGCTGGTACTCGGTCTGTAGCCACAAGTTTCCACGAGTAAACAAATTGCGGTTCTCCAAATGAATCTATATATTTGTATAAGTATCTTCCGTCTTTTCGTTGGCTCTCTCCAGTCTTTAAGATTCGACCTTTATTGTCACGTCTTTTTTCTGACATGGCATTTGCTCCTTTCCTTTATGGAAAGAGCCTTGATACGACTTAATACTATTTTATCATATACAAGACCCTTTGGCGACGCTAGATTGCGTCCAATGTATCTATAATTTTTTCAAATTGTTTTCGTTTAATCTGAATACGATTGCCATTCATAATCAGCCAATTTGCATTTTTATTTTCCTCTGCCAAGCGTCGTAGCTTGTTTTCGCCAATACGAAAATATTTTGACGCTTCTTCAATGGTTAGGGTATAACGTTCCCAAATAGGAATGTCAGTCTGCTTCATAAAATCCTCCTTTCCAAATCACTTATTTGGATTTCATAAAAGTTGTTTTACCAGCAATCGAACAGCTTTAGCAAAGCTCACGGGAGTTCCACCCCTGCATGGTTCTCATGTAGCCATACTCATTGCCTGCGACGGTTTTATCACGCTCGGACTATTGACTGTATGGGAGTATCATTATCACGATAAGAATGTCGTTGCAGGCAATCCTGCTAAAGATTGCTTCTCGGATCACTAACATGAATCGCTCGCTATCTTTATAAGATAGGTCATGGCGGTTAGTTCCGTTGGCTCTTTTCTTATCGAAACGTATTCGATTACTTTTATTCAGTTTTCAAAGAACAATGGCTCGTTAGCCTATCAAAACACATTGAAAGCTCAATATGCTTTGGTGGAATAACAAACCTCCCTGTTCGGGAAGCGTGGAATGGTTTAGCACGCTTCCACGAAAGGAGAGAGGATATTACTTAATTTCAAATGACAAAATCTTTGTAATCAGTCTGGTTTCCATTCTTCCACGTAAGACTTCATCAACGACCATACTTTGATTGCCATATTCATCTTTCATAAGTCGTAGGGAACGCTTCGTTATGTACCCTCTGTAATGATGTAGAATCTGGTTAATCGCTTCGGTATCGCCATCTGTTGCCTTTACAATGAGAGGAAAGGGAATCATAGGATATTGTGTTTTCATTCTTCAAATTCCTCCATAAACTTTTTAATTAAGGCTAGTCCACTGGTTCTATGCCGATAGACAGTAGAACGGTTCAATTTCAACAGGTCTGCAATTTCTGAATCGCTCATGTCCATAAAGTAAAACAGCAGTAGAATTTCACGTTTCTTGTCTGGCAACTCACGTAATGCTTCACTCAACAAATCATTTTCAACGCCTACTGATAACCCATTGAGTGTAAAAATCTGAAAGTCAGTTGAATAGTTATCTGTTGTCGCAAACTGGCTAACAAGATAATCGCCAACATCCGAAAAGGACACCTCACGCTTTGCAATCCTTGAAAGATAAAGCATATAATTCTTTCGCTCGTCTTCCATAGCACGTTTACAGATATAGTCAAACTGATTTTCTATTGTGGTCTGAAAAGAAGATGGTTTCATGTTTCTCACCCCCTTTCTGTCTAGGAAAGGAAGTGAGCCTTGCTCGTTTATCTCCTTTCACTCTTAGTCCCAATGTGAAAGGGGGATTTGTTGCATTACTGATAAATAAACTTTGTAAAAAAGTTCTGAATAGCCAAAAAAGCATATAAACAGATTTATTTCTCTGTTTACATGCTTCTGTTATTCTATCTATATGATTTATAAAACCACATTGGTGGACGTACTTATCTATTGCAGATAGACGACTTTTTTTGACAAGAACCCAATGTAAGGAAATTTATTGTATATGATGTACTTCATGGCGACGTTGACCTCCAACAAACCGCCATTTGGAAGTAATATACAATATTTTAACAGCGTAAATAGCACTACCATATAACGGTTTTTTTTATTGGCGTTTAGTAGTGCTTTTTATTAAATATAAACCTATAAACCATATAACACGTTTTTCTATAC
>NZ_CALLVU010000124.1 GCF_938015485.1 uncultured Lachnoanaerobaculum sp.
AAGAAGAAAAGCAAGAATTTCTAAAAGTGATGAACAAATTATCCGATGAAAAAAGGGAAGAAAAGTATCAAAGGGACAAAGAAAAGTTAGAAAAACTTTCATCAAGGAATGAAGAACTAACAACCTTAATTACAAAGCTATATGAAGACCACGCACTTGGAAAAATTCCCGCAAAACACTTTGACAGATTATTTAATATATATGATATGGAGCAACAAGAATTAGAAAAGCAAATACAGTATTTTGAACAAGAAATAGAAAGCTACCATCAGAGAAAAGTTGACACCGACAAATTCCTAAAAATGATAGAGAAATATACAGATATTGATGAACTGACAGTACCAATGATAAATGAGTATATAGAAAAAGTAGTAGTCCATGAAGCAACAGGGGGAAGAAAAGGAAAAGACAGAAAACAACAAGTCGATGTTTACTTTAACTTTATAGGCAACTGTCAAGTGCTATGAAAAGCGGGCATAGAAAAAATGACTTAAAAATGGTAAAATATTATTAGTTAATTTAGACTAACTTACAATTAGCTTTCATCTTTAAGGAATAATGTGAAATGCTAAAAGCGGAGAGAGTTTAAAATTTGTTGTTGAGAGATATACAAGAGAAATTAAGAAAATATATGATAGATAATAATTATTATCAAGTAGCAATCCCACTTATAAGAAAATTTAGCAAGAGTTATAACATGTATTATGAAAAAATGATAAAGGTAAATGAACGATTCATGAATATTAAAAATGTATAAACTGGGGGAAGTACTTAAGATTCACGAACCGAACTTTATATTAGATATGAATGTGTGAGAAAATAAATGTTTAGGTGATTTGGTCGGAAGAAAGGCATTTGATTGAAAAAAACGGTATTGTTATAATAAAGAGAAAAACAAAATTCTTGAGAATTAAGGTAAACAGGAATATAATGTTAGAATAAACTAACCTAGAAAAATGCCTGGGTCACAAAAAGAAAATGAACAATCAAAGGCACTGATTTGATGTATAAAAACGAACAAGCAAAGAAAGGGATAGGTGAAATAATGTCCGGATTATCATTAAAATATCGTTTATTAAAACTGATTCTTAAACTAATAGGATTTAAAAAATATTTTAATGCAAATGAACGGGATATGATTGCAAAAGCTCGAAAGAGTATGGATAAAACAAAAATTCCTGTGCTTTCCCATAGTGAAATAAATTATGAAATTAAAGATTTTTATGGAGAGAAAGTTGTTTACATAACTCACAAGGAACCGACAAAGGAAGTATGTTTGTTTTTAATAGGAGGTGGAATGCTTGTACATCCTCGTCCTAATTCTATTAAAAAAGCTTTGGAAATAGCTGTTGAAAGCGGTCGTGATATGGTAATTCCATATTATCCACTTTGCATAAACCATACAATTGATGAAGTCTTTGACTGGATCTATGCTTTGTATAAGTCCATGCTAAATACTTATAGTGCTTCGAATATTCTTATTACAGGAAGTTCTTCAGGCGCAACACTTGCATTAGGTCTTGTGTCGCATATAAATGTAATGCATGAGAATATTGAAGTGCCCAAACGAATATATGCATCATCTCCCGGACAGTGTTTTACAGATGAAGAGTTGATCAGGAAAGGGCGCATACTTGATAAAAAGGATATTTTATTAAGTGTATCTTATATGGAAATTATTGATAAAATCATGACTCATGGGAAAACTATTCCGGAATACATGCTTTATCTTGAAAAGGGAGATTATCACGGATTGGAGGAGGTTTATCTTTCCTATGGAAGTGATGAAGTCTTATATGCCGCATATGAACCTATCAAAACTAAATTAGAAGAGTGTGGTGTAAGAGTTATTTCGGAAATAGGAGAAAATTTATATCATTGTTATCCATTTTTTCCGATTGTAAAAGAATCAAAGACTGGTTGGCAAAATATGCTTGAATATCACAAAAGGAAATGTTGAAAAACTTGTTTTTCTTGCGGGGAGAGTGTTTTATGGATGTAATACGAGCTATTTTGGACGGAATTGCAATAGCTGCTATCTTTAACGGTGCAGTAGCTGCTTGGGTGCTTATTAATCTGAGATATTTTTTTGATTCTTATCCAAAGGCGATTCAGAAATCTGCACCTGAACAAATGACCAAAAAAGAGAAAAAGATAAATCTCATCCTAACAATCGTAATTTGTTGGATTTGTTTTATATATTCGGCTGTAAGTCTTTTGCATACAAATGTTTCGGGGTTTTGGAATCTTTTTTGGATGGGATATATTCAGTGGAGCATATTGAACTTAGGGGATTTTTTTCTGCTGGATTGTTTGCTGTTTCAAGGCAAATATAAGGATAAAATCGTAATTCCGGGGACAGAAGGACACCCTGATTATGAGTTCGGCAACTGGATGAAGCATTTAGCAATCATGGAACATTTTGTATTAACTCCGTTTCTGATCATACCGTTTGTAGCGGCGATTCAAGCTTTGATTGTTGGATTATTAGGAAGATAAATCTTGGGTTCATGTAACTGAATGCAGAATTCATACAGATAGCCTGATAGCATATTTTCAATGTATAAAATAGACAGGTAGTTGTTATGGGAAATAAAATGAATCGATACTTGCAGGAAACTGCCTTGCTGGATTTTTCAAATCCAAATATACAAAAACTGATAGAAAAGAAAGCTTGGAAAGAACAAAATGAATTCGACTGTCTTAAAGGTATTTATAACTTTGTAAGAGATGATATTTTATTCGGATACAATGTAGATGACAATATTCCGGCATCAAAAGTCCTGGAGGATGGATATGGTCAATGCAATACAAAAGGAACTCTTTTTATGGCATTGCTTCGTGCCTGCAAAATTTCTTGCAGAGTTCATGGATTTACGATAGATAAACAGCTACAGAAAGGTGCAATGAGCGGGTTTATATATAAAAATGCACCTCGGAATATATTTCACAGCTGGGTTGAAGTGTATTTTGAAGATAAGTGGTATGAACTGGAGGCTTTTATATTGGATCAAAAATATTTATCTAATTTACAGAAAAAGTTTGCAGACTGCACCGGCTATTTTTGTGGTTATGGAGTGGCGGTAAAAGATTTTCAACATCCAATAATTGATTTTGACAGAAACAACACATACATACAAAGCGAGGGAATTAAGCAGGATTTTGGCGTATATGATTCTCCGGATGAATTACAGAGAAATCATTATCAAGAGACATCAGCTGTCAAAACCTTTATATATAGGAATTTAGGAAGACATTTGATGAACCGGAATGTGAAAAAAATAAGGAACTACTAAATTTTTGCAAGTGAGGCTTCTCATATTTTCAAAGACTTATTGGGAGGTTATGT
>NZ_CALLVU010000125.1 GCF_938015485.1 uncultured Lachnoanaerobaculum sp.
AAAATGCTATTATCATATAGAATGCAGTTATCATATATACCCCCAAAAAATAAACTATATATATTATATAAAATAAAATCGAAACGGTCAATTTTTATATGTTTATATTTACAAAATACAGCCTGACAGATAGGAGAATTTTACTTTCAGATTTTTTGTATGATATGGAATAGTAAAAGAAATCTGTCTGCAAAATAGAGACTTAAATATAAATAACTGAAAATGTATACATTGTAGAGGTGTTGATTAAACAAATGGATATGATATAATACATATGTCTCTTGGTGAGGCTGTCAGTTCCAAATCTGCAACAGTTTGTGTTGCTTTTGGAAGTTGGGGTCGATAGAAGAGCTTGCATAGTAGATTGTGATTTGTAAGGTTTTACAGAAAGGAAGATTTTATGAAACAGGAGTTACTGGCAAAGATGAATGCTTATTTGGCCAATCAGGAGATTATGTATATTAAGCTACACAATATGCATTGGAATTTGAAGGGAAACGGCTTTTTTACCCTTCATGCAAAATTAGAGGAATATTACGATCAGACAGCGGACATTATTGATGAGGTGGCGGAGAGAATCCTTGCAATGGGGGAGCTTCCGGTTGCCAACTTAAAGAAAGCTTTGGAGATCACCAAGGTTAAGGAGCTTCCTGACGGTGCTATTGATATAGCGGAGGCGGTTCGTATCCTGACTATTGATGTTGAGTACTGGGTACATGACTCAAAGGAGCTTGTAGAGCTGGCTGATAAAGAAGGCGATGTGGTTACCGCAGATATCTTCACAGTTTATTTGAAAGAATATGAGAAGACACTGTGGATGTTGAAAGCATTCGCACAAAACTAAACACTGTTAAATGCTCAAAGCACAGTCTGAAAACGGCTGTGCTTTTTTAATAGAAGATTTGAAACTTTGATAGAAATATATCATATTATATAAATTTATTTGTAAGAATTGCATTTATTACATATTGTGGTATAATAAGTTTACAATATTATTAAGTGGAATATGGCATAAATATTAAGGTAATTGTACAAAGATATTATGCTTATATGTCTGTAGAAGGAGGGAGTGTTATGACAGGTTTACCACTTATATTCGTGTTTATTTTGGCGGTTATCGTTATGATAGTTGCCATCTCAAAGTTTGGTGTACATCCGTTTATATCCATTATGTGTATATCACTTATTTTGGGACTTGTAGCAGGTATTCCTTTAGTGGATAAGACCTTGGAGGACGGAACGAAGATACAGGGTCTTGCAAACGTTATAGGAGCGGGATTTGCAGGTACATTTTCAAGTATAGGTATTGTTATTATACTTGGTGCATTGATCGGAACCATACTTGAAAAGACAGGTGCGGCTTTCAAGCTGGCTGATATGGTTATCAAGCTGGTCGGAAAGAACAATCCTGTACTGGCGGTAGAGATTATGGGTTGGGTTGTTTCAATTCCTGTATTTTGTGATTCGGGATTTGTTATTCTAAACCCTATCAGAAAAGCTTTGGTAAAGAGAACGGCGGAGTCGTCTGTGGCTATGACTGTAGGACTTTCGGCAGGCCTTTACATTTCACATGTATTTATACCGCCTACACCGGGACCGATAGCGGCAGCTTCAACACTTGGAATAGGAGATAATCTTTTACTTGTAATGGGAATGGGTGCAGTATGTTCAATATTCCCTTTGATTGCAGGATTTTTCTACGCCAAGTATATAGGCAAGAAGGTAAAGTCAGACGATGAAGCGGATTCAAGTGAGATTACAAAAACATACGAGGAGCTTGTGGCAGAGTACGGAAAGCTTCCAAGCGGAGCTATGTCTTTGGCACCTATCGTAGTACCTGTACTGCTTATGGCTGTTGCATCTATAGTTTCTATGATGAAGATGAGCGGTATGGGAGCGGATGTTTTAAAATTCCTCGGAACACCTATTATAGCTTTGGCAGTCGGTACGGTATTCGGTGTATTACAGCTTCAGGGTGCAGGTAAAATGAAGGATTTCTACAGTATCACAAATGAGACATTAAAGACTGTGGGTCCTATACTTTTTGTGACTGCAGCAGGCGGTGTACTCGGTAAGGTTATAGCATCTTCAGATATGGTCAACTTTATAAAGGATCATGCGGAGGTTCTAAGTACAATGGGTATGCTTTTCCCGTTCTTACTATCAGCTATTTTAAAGAGTGCACAGGGTTCATCCACAGTAGCACTTACAACTACGGCAGGTATTGTGGCACCGCTATTGCCGGCACTCGGATTTGCAAGTCCTATGAGTGCTACACTTGTAACAATGGCGATAGGCGCAGGTGCTATGACGGTTTCACATGCTAATGACTCTTACTTCTGGGTTGTTACAAACTTCGGTGCAATGTCACCTGAAAAAGGATATAAGACACAGACTATGTGTACACTGTTTTTGGGTATAGCGGGAATTATTGAGATAATGATTCTAAGTCTTTTCCTGCATTGATTAAAACTGA
>NZ_CALLVU010000126.1 GCF_938015485.1 uncultured Lachnoanaerobaculum sp.
AAGACTAAACGCAACTTTAACATAGGGGTTGTGGAAATAAACTTTTCACCCTAGGGTTTAATAAGAAAATAATTTTAAATTAATAATTGGGATTGATTAATTAAGGAAAATGTTTATAATTGATAAAGGAAGTAGGCTTTGAGTAATGCTATAAGCTGATTAAAATACAATAATTAAAGTTTGATTATTTAAGAATATATGATGTTTTAGTAAGAAATAGAGTAAAGATACACTTCCGGCTTTTTGTAGCATAGTATAGGGCAAATAACATGTTAAAGTGGGAGATTGTGGCATGAATGTAAAAAGAGGCGTATTGGGATATTTTGTTGGATTATCTGTATTTGTGATTGTATTGGTAATTGGTTTATTTAATTCATATGCAGATGAAGAGATATCTTCAGTGAACAGGTTTAATGTTGTTTTAGTGTTGGATGCGAGTAACTCTATGAATTATACAGATCCACAAGGACTTAGATATGAGGCGATAGGTCAGTTCACAAGTTTATTGGCAGAAAAAGGCAATTATCTTGGTGGAGTTGTGTTTTCAAACCACATAGGGGCACAGACCGTGCCAAATATTGTTAATGATCAAACTCAAAAAAATAATGTTACAGATCTTCTGAAGTCTGTAACTTCTCAAGGTGTAAGTGCTGAAATGGGTTATACGAATATTGGAGAGGCATTGTCTGCAGCTACAGATATGCTTATTAAGTCGGGCAACCCTGACCTGCCTTCAGTTATTGTTTTTTTGAGTGATGGTAATACAGAGATGCCCACAGAAGAGGAACAGGTTAAATCATTAGATGAAAAAGCGAATGCTATACAAAAAGCAAGAGAAAACAATATTAAAATTTACAGCATATGTCTAAATGCAAATAAAAAGGCAGATATAGCTGAGATGAATCAAATTTCAAATGCAACAGGTGGAACCTGTGAAGAGGTGAATGATGCTTCGAATTTGCAAGATGTGTTTAACACATTTTACAGTTTGATATATGGTACATCTGCCACAGCGCTTTTTGATGATGTAATACCTGCATCAGGAAAAATTGAAATCCCATTTGACGTTCCTAGTTTGGGTGTAGAGGAAGTCAATATTATTATAAACGGTGTTGCTAAAGAATTTAATTTATTTAATCCAAATGGAGAACGTGTAGATGCAGCAAAAGTGTCTTCTGACACATTTACTATAATTAAAGTTCTGGATATAATTCCCGGAAAATGGAAAATGGAAACAGAAGGTATTCCGGGAGATAATATAAAAATTAATATGATTTATAATACAGATTTGGGTATTGATGTAACTGTGGAGCCGAAAGATCTAAAACTTAAGCCGGGAGATAAAATTAATGTTGTTGCAAAACTTAAATCCGGAGATAACTATGCAAAAACAGATTCGGAATATACAGGATACAATGCGACATTACAGATATTAGATGCTTATGGAAGCAAAATTGATTCAGTACCTATGTCGGTTAAAGATGGAGAATTAGTAGCAAGTTATGAACCGAAAGACGGTACATATTTTGTAAATATAGATGTAAAGGGAAATGGCCTTGAAAAGTCTTCATCAAAGATTGGACCTATAAACGTAACAGATGGTGAAGATAATGCTGCAAATAATATATCACCTGAAGCAAATAAAACACCGGTAAAAAAAGTTGTATATATATGGCCTTTGAAAAGCCCACATTTATCTATAGATATGTCTTCTCTGGTTAAAAATCCGAAAGATGATATGAGGTATGAGATAGTTTCAAGCTCATTTATAAAAGATAAGGACTACGTAGTTGATAATGACATTATTGAGATGGATCATTTCAGTCTTTCAAAAGGATCTTTTGATGTTAAAGTAACAAATGTCAAGGGATTATCTTGTAATATAGAGGTGATTGTAAAAAGTTATAATGTTGGAATAATGGCTTGTATAGGTATTGCAATAGTAATAGTTATAACGCTGATAATTATATTGATAAATATTTGGTATTGGAGTCGTAAGCCGTTTAGAGGAAGTATAAAAGTTACTAGTTATTGTAATGGTGAGTATAGAGAGAACACCAGAAAGCCTAAGAGAGGAAAATGTAAACTTGCAGTATTCCAGATTGCTCCGGTTGGTATTGACTACAATAAGTCATATTTTCAGGCAACAGGAAAACAATTTATTTGGTTGAATACAAATGTGCCGGTAATGTGTAATGGGCAAAAGACAACAAAAATACAGATTCAGAGTGGTGTACAGACTACAATTAATTTTGAGGACGGAAGTTCGAAGTATATATACATATATTTTGACAGCAACATTAAGAGACCGATACGTGGTCATCGCTGAAAATATATATAAAATATAATAATTTGAAATTGGAGGAAGATATGGCGGTTTATTCAAAACTATTATTAAGTGCAGGTGGTGGAATCATATCCACACAGCAACAAGCGGAACAGGTAGGTAATACAGCAACGGTATTGATAGGTTTGGGAGGTACCGGTATAGATTGTTTAAGAACAATTAAAACTCAGGTATATTCCAGGTTGAAACCGGATGATCCAGGTGAGGTTGTACCAAAATATTCTCATATAAGATTCTTGGGCGTAGATACAGATGAGAGCGTAATCAAGCAGAAAAAGAAAACTTCTGATGACAAAGCTGATGATGATAAAGAAAAAAAGGCTAATAAGAATATGAATCTTGACAGTACAGAATTCTTTTCGATTGCAAGCCCTAATATTAGAGATGCTGTAAAAAAGGAAGCTGCTATAAGTATGCGCAAAGACTTGAATTGGTTTCGATGGGAAGATATTGATGTGACTGATCTTGGCACAGCAGGAGCCGGTGGTATTAGACAAGTTGGCCGTTTTATGATGATGAATAAGTCTGATATGTTTATGCATACTGTAGAAAGCACGATAAACAAGGCTAAAAGCGGTCTGGAAAGTGCAACAGTTAATGTACATATTTTTGCAGGTATAAGCGGAGGAACAGGAGCCGGAAGCTTTCTTGATGTAT
>NZ_CALLVU010000127.1 GCF_938015485.1 uncultured Lachnoanaerobaculum sp.
AATGTTTCAAAATAATCATTCTCTCCACTTCCAAACCTTATTTTATCCATGGATATCTTAATACCTCTGTACATATCTCCGTCATATAAGTATCTTCCATAAGTACCGCTACCCTTTGTGTCATCTAAAAAACCGTAACGATATTTGTCCGGCATAAAATTAGGCTTATTACAAATCAAACCTGTAATCATTTTGCCGTTTGCATCAACATAATATTCATTATCGTGATCTATTATATTTGCATTCTTTACAAGTTGGCCGTCCTTATAATATCCCCACTGATTGTCGGCACCCAACTTCCAATTATCACTGAACGTCTTTCCGTCATTCAATACGCTGTTATAATCAACATCCGCATATGAACATATAGGCATAGATAATGCCATTATACATACTGCAGCTACCACTTTATTAAGTAATCTTTTTACTTCTATTAATATAGTCCCCTCATCATATCTTCAGTAACTTGGCTCATATCACCTGAAATGTACGGATGTGTGCCGAATCCGCAGCCGTATCCCATAGCATCGGCATATCCTGTTTTACCGTCCATATTTACAATACACCATTGATGAGTCCACTGATTCGGATTGGCATGTTCCCAATCGTATCCCATAAAATCAAGTACTCTTCCAAGCGCTCTGGCACCACCTGCAATAAATACTCCATACGGTCCTCTGTAATACTTGTTAGCATCGGTTCCGTATGTATTATGCAAATTGTATTCTCTGTAGATTATTGATGCCGCCTTTCTTATCTTAGCCAAATCGGTGGTAAGAGAATTATCCGATAAAACTCTTGTAGCAATATTCCTTGCTACTGCATCAGCCTGATTTGCCTGCTCCTGTGTACAATATTTATAATAGTCATGCTTTCCGAGGCTGCTTGCGGCTCTCGCTTCATCAAGTGTAACTTGTTTTTGAGATGTTGCCGAACTGTTTCCCGAAATCCACGCTCCGTCTGCACCTACCTGATATCCGTCAGGTGTAGTGGTATTTGTCAACATTCCGCCGTTTGAACCGAGGTAATAGTTGCCTACCCAGCAGTTTGACGCCATTTTGCCGCCTTCATCAAAGTAGTACCATGTACCCTTGATATCCTTCCATCCGGTAGTCATAAAGCCGCCTGAATTAAGATAGTACCACGCACCCGAGTCATTAATCCATTCATCCTGTACTGCATACTGATAATCTTTCGTATAGCGCCAGTTTGACCCCTCTTTGTACCATTGACCTGCAAATGCGGTGGAAGCTGTTGATATCGCAGTTGCCACCAATATTGTACCGAAAGCCAATTTTTTCATCACAAAACCGACGCTCTGTCTAAGGCGTCGGTCATATATTTTACCCACACATCCCACAGGCTTCACAGGCACTCTTTGTGACTGCGCAGCCTCCAAGGGCGGTTTCTCTGAGTTCTACAGGCATTCTCTTGCCCACTCGATACATCGTGTCAAGCATCTCATCAAAAGGAATGAGCTGTGTAATACCTGCAAGTGCCATATCTGTTGCCACAAGTGCGTTGGCTATGCCTGAGGCGTTACGGTTTTGACACGGATACTCCACCAGTCCTCCTACAGGGTCACATACAAGACCCAGCATATTCATAAGGACTGTTGACGCGGCATCAAGACTCTGCCTCGGTGTACCGCCCATCAGCTCCACGGCACCTGCAGCGGCCATAGCCGAGGCAACACCCATCTCAGCCTGACAGCCGCCTACAGCACCTGCAACAGTAGCATTTCTCATTGCGAGGTAGCCTATTGCACCTGCTGCAAACAGTGCATCTATTATCTTTTCGTCTGAAAATGAGTACACATCCTGCATTGCCAACAAAAGCCCCGGTACTACACCTGATGAACCTGCTGTAGGTGCGGCAACAATAAATCCCATTGATGCATTGCACTCAAGTACCGCCATGGCATACATCATGCCCCTGCTGAGCACTGAGCTGCTGATATTTTTCTTTGCCTCTCTGTAATCACTGAGCTTTTTCGCTTCTCCGCCTATCAGGCCTCCCATTGATTTCATAGGTGTGTTGATAGGCGTTGTTGCGGAATCTCTCATGATTTGAAGGACTCTTTTCATCTTTTCTGTTATCTCTTCTTTTGAGCTTGTACTCTCATCGCATTCCCTCTGCTTCATCACCTCGGAAATGGACATTTTATTATTATCACAAAGCTCTAAAAGTTCTTTTGCATTGCTAAAATCCATAATATCTCCTACTGAACTATCATCACCTGTGATATATATTCGTTCTTATATAAGTCGTCTTTTACAGTCTTTGGAATAGACTCGTCAGACTCTATAATGGTATAAGCCCTGTTGCCCTTTGACTCTCTGTAGAGCTTCATAAATGCGATATTGATATTGTGTTCGCAAAGTATCTTGGTGATATACGCTATTACTCCCGGTCTGTCCTTATGTACAAGTACAAGAGCACTGTACTCGCCTGAGAAGTCTATATCCACCTCGTCTATCTTTACTATCCTTACCTTTCCGCCGCCAAGTGACTCACCTCTGACCGTTACGCTTCTGCCTTCTTCATCCTCCATACACACATCTACGGTATTCGGATGGATATCGGTCACCTCACTGTTCGGTGTAAACTTATATTCAATACCTCTTTCCTTCGCAATGTTGAATGAGTCACGGATTCTCACATCATCCGTTCCAAATCCCATAAGACCGCCAAGAAGTGCTCTGTCGGTTCCGTGACCCTTATATGTTTTTGCAAAAGAGCCGTACAGAATGAACTCCACTTTTTTCGGTTTACCTCCAAGCATCTTTCTTGCCAAAAAAGCTATCACACGGATACCGTCAATGCACTGTCCGGCAATCTATCGGCATTGCTGGATGGCATTGCTG
>NZ_CALLVU010000128.1 GCF_938015485.1 uncultured Lachnoanaerobaculum sp.
TCCGAAGATACTTTGGGTAAAGAATAATGAGCCTGAGATTTTTGCAAAAATTTCAAAAATAATGCTGCCTAAGGATTATATCATCTATATGCTTAGCGGAAGCTTTGCTACAGATTATTCCGATGCTTCAGGTATGTTGCTTTTGGATGTAAAGAACAAGAAATGGTCAAAGGAAATGATTGATATATGCTCTATTTCCGAGGATATGTTGCCGAAGCTTTATGAAAGCTATGAGGCGGTAGGAACTATAAAGCCAGAGCTTGCAAAAGAACTTGGACTTAATGAGGGCATAAAGATAGTAGCGGGAGCCGGAGATAATGCGGCGGCAGCCATAGGTACAGCTACAGTGGGTGAAGGTGCCTGCAATATTTCACTTGGAACTTCAGGAACCGTATTTATCTCAAGTAAGAACTTCGGTGTGGACAGCTTTAATGCCCTACATTCATTTGCCCATGCGGACGGCAACTATCATCTGATGGGTTGCATGCTCAGTGCGGCGTCATGTAATAAGTGGTGGATGGAAGAAATATTAAAGACAAAGGACTTTGCAAAGGAACAAAAGAATATAGACAATCTCGGTGAGAACAATGTTTTCTTTTTGCCGTATCTTATGGGAGAGCGTTCTCCTCACAACGACCCTGATGCCGCAGGTACATTTATAGGGATGAGAATGGATACAAAAAGAGAAGATATGACACTTGCGGTATTTGAAGGTGTTACCTTTGCTCTAAGAGATTCACTTGAAGTGGCAAGAAGCCTCGGTATCAAGATAGAGAAAACTATGATCTGCGGCGGAGGTGCCAAGAGCCCGCTTTGGAAAAGACTTGTGGCTAATATACTTAATGTAGAGGTAGATGTACCTGTAAGTGAGGAAGGACCGGGATTCGGTGCAGCCATACTTGCAGCGGTAGGCTGTGGAGAATATGAAAGCGTAGAAAAGGCTGCAAAATCTATAATAAAAATTAAAGAAAAAATAAAACCTGAAGCCGATCTTGTGGTAAAATATGAAGAGAAGTATCAAAAATTCAAAAGGATATATCCTGCCTTAAAGGATGTATTCAAAGAGATTAGATAAGGATGGATTTATGTTAAAGATAGGCACAAAGGCACCGGAGTTTTCACTGCCGGATGAGAACGGAACCGTTAGAAATCTTTCAGATTATGAAGGTAAAAAACTTATATTATATTTTTATCCTAAGGACAATACTCCGGGATGCAGTGCACAGGCTTGCGGCTTTGGAGAACTGTATCCGCAGTTTATAGAAAAAGGAGTAGAGGTTGTAGGCATCAGTAAGGACAGTGTGGCATCACATAAGAAATTTAAAGATAAGTATTCATTACCTTTTACACTGCTTTCAAACCCGGAGCTGGATGTTATACAGGCTTATGATGTATGGCATGAGAAAAAGCTGTACGGAAAGACTTCCATGGGAGTTGTAAGGACTACATATCTGATAGATGAAAAAGGATTTATTATAGAGGCCATGGAGAAAGTTAAGGCTGCCAAAAATCCTAGTGATATGCTGGAGAGCTTGGGATGAAAATAATAGTATCACCTGCCAAGACAATGGTAGAAAACAGTGACAGCTATATCGGCGGCAGTGTACCTACATATATTGATTACAGTCTGATTCTTTTGGATGAGATAAGAAAAAAGTCTTATGAAGAGCTGAAAGAGATTTGGAAATGCAATGAAAAGATTGCAAAAGAAAATTTTGAAAGGTTTAAAGATATGAATTTGCAGGGGAGTCTTACCCCTGCAATATTTTCATATCAGGGCATACAGTATCAATATATGGCTGTAAATGTGATGGAAACTTCTTCACTTGAATATATAAGAGAGAATCTGTATATACTTTCAGGTTTTTTCGGTATACTTAGGGCTTTTGACGGTGTGAGTCCTTATAGACTTGAGATGCAGGCAAAGATGGAAATCGGAAAGCACAAAAATCTTTATGAGTTTTGGGGCGATAAGATTTATAAAAGCTTGTTTCAAGATAATGAAGCGGTGATAAATCTGGCTTCAAAGGAGTATTCAAAGACAGTAGAAAAGTACATTTCAAAAAATGATAAATTTATCACCTGTATATTTGCCGAGAAAAGAAACGGCAAAACGGTGCAAAAGGCGACTCTTGCAAAGATGGCAAGAGGTGAGATGGTAAATTATATTGCCGGTAAAGATATTCAAAATGAGGAAGATATAAAAAATTTTGACAGACTCGGATTCGCTTTTGACAGTGAGTTGTCGGATGCAAACAATTATGTATTTATATTGGAGCAGCGGTAAAAGTATGTATATTTCAAAACCTTACAAGGGTAGACCTGTGGATATAGAAAACAGACAGGAAAAGGAAAAGAGATGCTATGATTTCTTGGACGGCATAGGTGTGGATTACGAGGTTGTTGACCATGATGAGGCATCGGATATGGAAAAATGTAAAGAGATAGAAGGTGCACTCGGTGTAAAGATTTGCAAGAATATAGTACTTTGCAACAGGCAGGAGACAAAATTTTTTCTCTTTATGATGCCGGGCGACAAAAAATATGTGACAAAGGATGTTTCAAAGAAACTTGAAATGTCAAGGCTTTCATTTGCAAAGGAGAACTATCTTAAGGAGTTTTTGGATGTGACTCCGGGCTCTGTAAGTGTGCTGGGACTGATGAATGATAAGGATGATGTTGTCAAGCTGGTTATAGACAGAGATGTTATAAAAGCCGATTTTATCAGATGTCATCCCTGTGTAAATACATCTACATTGAAGATAGCGACTGACGACTTTTTGAATAAAGTAATATCGGCACTGAAAAAGGAAGCCAAGATAATAGATAATGAATAAGAAAGAGATATTTGTTGCAGTTGATTTAAAATCCTTCTATGCCTCTGTGGAATGTAGAGAAAGAAATCTTGATCCGATGGATGTGAATTTGGTGGTTGCAGATGAGAGCAGGACGGCAAAGACGATATGTCTGGCGGTAAGTCCCGCACTTAAAAGTTTCGGAGTGCCGGGCAGACCGAGGCTTTTTGAAGTGTTGAAAAGACTTCAGGAGATAAATCACAGAAAACAAAAGCTTGTAGGAAAACTTGAAGGCAAGTCCTCATCATTGACGGAGCTTAGGAAAAATCCGAAACTTGAAGCTGATGTTGTTGTCGCAATCCCAAGGATGAAAAAGTATATGGAGTACAGTGCAAAGATACTTAGCGTATACTTAAAGTATGTTTCTCCTGAGGATATATATGTCTACTCTGTAGATGAGGTATTTATAGACCTTGGCGGATACATTTTAGATAATGCCGTAGAGTTTGTGGAAATGATGGTTAAGGATGTCTTTGATACCACCGGAATCATTGCAAGTGCAGGTATAGGTGAAAATATGTATCTTGCAAAGGTGGCAATGGACATTGTGGCAAAAAAGGCTAAGCCGAACGAGCATGGAGCAAGGATTGGAGAACTCAGTATAAGTTCATATAGAGAGCAACTTTGGAGCCATACTCCTATCACAGATTTTTGGAGAGTCGGAAGAGGGTATGCAAAGACTTTGGCTAAGTACGGTATATATACCATGGGAGATATAGCAAGAGAGAGTCTGAAACAAAACAAAGGGAATGAGGGAATGGAACTTTTGTACAGGCTGTTCGGTAAGAATGCAAGCTTTCTGATAGAGCATGCATGGGGAATTGACAGTACGCAGATAAAGGATGTGAAGTCATACACTCCTGAGAAAAAGAGTATCAGTGAGGGACAGGTTTTACTTAGACCCTACAGTTATGATGAGATGAGAACCATTGTGATAGAGATGGCGGAGAGACTTTCATTTTCATTGCTTGAAAAGGATATTTTGACAAAGCAGATTACTCTAAGTCTGGGATATGATATAGAGAGTCTTTTAGACCCTTATATAGAAAAGAAGTACACCGGCAATATTACCAAAGACTTTTATGGAAGAAGTATACCTGAGGGAACTCATGGAGTGATAAATCTTTTAACCTATACCGACTCAACAAAAGAGATATGTAAGAAAAGTGAAGAACTTTTTGAGAGACTTGCAAATCCGATACTTTTATTTAGAAGACTGACTATAGCTGCAAGTGAGATAAGCAATAAAAACAGTGCAGGCTGCATTGGAAATCTTTTGGAAGCAAACAATATTTCTGAAGAAAAGGAGAACAGCAGAATGAAAGCCGTATTGAAACTAAAAAGAAAGTTCGGAAATAATGTAATATTTAAAGGATTGAATCTAAAAGAAGAGGGGACTGCGCTTGACAGAAACAGGCAGATAGGTGGGCATAAGGAATAAAGTAGAGATACATTGAGAGATATAGAACCTGAATTACGTAGTCACTGTAAAATTTAAGACGTCGGAACTTTCATAGTGATTCGACGGAAGATGGGTTTAAAAACTCAACTAAACATTAGTATGAGTAAGGAGGTATGACCTTTGGATAACAAAGAGATGTCTATCACAAGTGATAGAGAGTATAAAAAGCTATTGTTGGAGTTAAAAGAGAAAGTAAGAAGTAGCCAACTTAAAGCTGCAATAAAGGTAAATTATGAGTTGTTAGATTTATACTGGACTTTGGGAGAATATATTGTAAGAAATCAAGAGCAATATTCATGGGGAGATGCCTTTATAAAATCGTTGGCTAAAGATTTACAAAAAGAGTTTCCAGATATGAAAGGTTTTTCTGAAACAAATATTAAGTATATCAGAAGATGGTATTCATTTTATATAAAAGGGCTACAAGGTGTAGCCGAATTAGAAAATAACGACAGCAATTCAAAAGGACTACAACCTGTAGCTCGATTTTATGAAAGAGTTATTAACCATATTAAACAGATACCGTGGGGACATAATCAAAGGATAATAAATAAGTGTAAAACCATTGATGAAGCCATATATTATGTTAATAAAACTATTGAAAACGGGTGGAGCAGGAATGTACTCGTACATCAAATTGAAAGCGGATTATATGGCAGGGAAGGAAAATCTATAACAAACTTTGAAAAAAGGTTACCTGCTTTACAATCAGATCTGGCAAGACAGACGTTAAAAGATCCATATAATTTTGATTTCCTTACCATTCGTGAAGGATATGATGAAAGGGAACTTCAAAAAGAACTGGTTGACAAGATTTCTGATTTTTTACTTGAACTGGGTGAGGGATTTGCTTTCATAGGCAAAGAATATCACATAAATATAAATGGGGATGATTTTTATATTGATTTGCTGTTTTACAATTTGAAACTCCATTCTTACATTGTTATAGAACTGAAAGCGGAGAAGTTTAAGCCGGAACATTTAGGACAGCTTAATTTCTATGTGACAGCAGTGAATAGAGAACTAAAAACTGATAGAGATAATGCTACAATTGGACTTCTTATTTGCAAAGATAAAAACGATGTCGTTTGCGAATATTCATTAGAACAAATATCACAACCTATAGGTATAAGCCAATATGAGATTACTAAATTATTTGAAGCAGAATATAAGAGCAGTTTGCCGAGTATTGAAGAAATAGAGAAAAAGATCAAAGAAATAGATACGGATAATTAAAAACGAAGAAAAAGAGAACAGCAGAATGAAAGCCGTACTTAAAGTAAAAAGAAAGTTCGGAAATAATGCCATATTTAAAGGATTGAATCTAAAGGATGAAGTCACTGCACTTGACAGAAACAGGCAGATAGGCGGGCATAAGGAATAAAGTAGAGATATATTAAACCTGATTTCTGTCGTTTCTATCAAAACCGGGTACTCCGGATGTACAAGACCATAGAAAATTTATATAGCCCACGCATTTATGTTACTGATAAGTTTAAGCATTACTTTTTCAGGACATAATTGCGTGGACTTTTTTGTTGGAGCGAAGAACGTGTATGAGGATATAGAAAATATAGAGAAAATTATCCTGAATGTAAGGGTAGTTATTTAGTAATGCGATAAAATTTCTTATTAGTCTTTTATAAATATAGTAAACAAATAAAATTTTGCACTATGAAGTTTAGTACAATAAAATATATAAACATATATAAAATATTACAAAATACTGAGGTGATTATTTAATTATATCGTTACAAGATATTAAGAACAGATAAAATAATAAAAAAAATATAAGTATACCGTATACATTGTTGGAATTATACAAGATAAGTAATATAATATAATTGTTCCCAAAATAAAACACAAGGAGGACTCTTCTATGGCAGCACAGTTTGAGTCATTACAGCCTTCATTCAATCAAATGGATCAGTTGATACTGGACATAGCAAAGCAGTGTGATGACGTGGCAGATGCAACTCAGGCATTAGATGAAGAGATTGCAAGCAAGTTTAAGTAGAAGTTAGTTTTGTAGCCCATGTATTTATGTTATCGATAAGTTATTATTTAGTTTATTAAGATATATGAATACATGGGCATTTTTGAATTTAAAGGTATAAAATGCAAAATAGAAGACTGAGTAAGAATGAACAAGGAATAATAGGTATTATTGCAGTAATAGCTTTTGTGGTTGGACTGGTATTCCTTAGAGATATGCTGGTAAAAAGGGGAGTGAGCATTACTATGTTAACAGAGTTAGATTATATAAATGCAGCAGAGTATTACATGCAGAAAAAATACGGAGAGAAGTTTGAAGGAGAGTATGTATATGAAGGTAGCGTGTATGTACATCCAAAGTCAAAACCGGAGTGGCATGTGGTAGTGGACTTTGAGAGTGAGGGAGGTATGACATCTTTTCATGATAATTATGTAGGATACCTAAAGAAAGAAGAGCTTGAGAAGTATATTTATGAGCTGATAAAACCTATATATGGGGAGTGTAAGGTTTACATACATCCATATGGTTTTGCACTTGATGACAGCTGGAACAAAGGTGTAGACATGAGAACATATGAAAGTATTGGAATGTATAATGCATACATATTCACGTCTAAACAAGGAGAAAGTATAGAGGAAGATTTTAAAAGAACATGTGAAAATTTTATAAATAAAGACTTACATGTAGGTGATCTATCAGTTACATATATAAAAAAAGAAGAGTTTGATAAATTTGAAGAAAGCTTGATAGACTACACATTTAATAAACTTAAGTTTTACTATAGAATCTCGAGTGTATACAGTAAGGTGGATAAGATAGGATTTGGTGATGTAGATATTTTGGAAGGAGATAAGAATTATGGCAAGTAATAGGCCTACAGATGATGAGCTACAAGAGAAGGCACTATATGATATTATTCAATATCTACCATTGGATAAATTAGATATAAGTGAGTTTAAAAACATAAATGATATAGTTAGATTAGCTAAAAACAAGGAAAAGTTACTAGGTAAAATTGAAAGTAAGCTAGATGAAGAGGGCAAGTCAGATAAAAAAGCCATAGAAGAAAATCTCCCGGCAATAGAGGCAATCTTAAAAGACAGACCTGAACTTGGTGAAGCCAGAATATCAAATATGAGCTGGAAGGATAATGATGGTGACAGGAAAAAAGATCACAATCCAAAAGGAATGCAAGCTTGTACATTTGAAAGAGATGATCAGGTATATA
The DNA here is from genome assembly GCF_938015485.1 of uncultured Lachnoanaerobaculum sp. Classification (GTDB taxonomy): domain Bacteria; phylum Bacillota; class Clostridia; order Lachnospirales; family Lachnospiraceae; genus Lachnoanaerobaculum. Next base: position 7,542 of record NZ_CALLVU010000128.1, read on the forward strand.
TATCATTTAGAGGGACGCCGGCCAGATCATGGATTGATAATGCAAAAGCGTTTGTTGAGGATTTGTATACAGCAGTAGGTATAGCCAGGACAGAGATAAAAGTGGATACAGAGTTAAAAAGATACACATCTCCAATGCAGGAAGAAGCATTGGATTATATGGAATCATTAAAAAAGAGTGGAGTTTTTGAAAAATATGGCAATGTGTATGTGACCGGACATTCAAAAGGTGGCAACGAGGCTACACTGGTAACAATGGTATATTCGGATGTGATAGACAGATGTATAAGCGGAGACGGTCAAGGCTTTTCACCTGAGTTTGTAAGATATATGAAAAAGACTCTTGGACCGGAGAAATTTGCTGAGATTCAAGATAAGATGTATGGATTTCATGCCAACAATGACTATGTAAATGTTTTGGGAGTATCTGTCATAAAAGATGAAAATAAAATATATTTTATACCGGAGATAAAACTGGAAAGCGTTATAGACTTATTGTGGAACCACCTGCCTACTGCAATGGTAAATGTAAAAACCGGAAAGATAGCACAGGTATCTGAGCAAGGTGCATTGGGAAAGTTTGTAGCAAAAGTAAGTGAGAAGCTTATGAAATTAAATCAAAAAGACAGGGAAGATGCAGCGATTACAGGTATGTCACCTCTACAGTATTTATATGCACATGAGTCGGTAACGTCAGTTAATCCGAATTTTTTGATAAATTGGTGTGAAACATTTATGGATAAGGCGGATGTTGTTGAAAGCTTTGGAAACGGTATTACGATATTAGGTAATATAATCGGTGAGACGTTAACTGAAAAAGAGGGAGAAGATTTCGTAAGATATATAGTGGATGAATTTGGTGATAAAAATATATGGATAAAAGACTTAGGAAAGGCATATGACAGTCTTGACTATGGAGATAAAGCTCCTGAATTAATAAAAAAGTTTATTTCGGACAGAGTAGATGAGATACAGGGATGGATAAAAGATAGCTTTGATAGATATTGGAAGGCGTATGATAAGTATAGTGAGTCGGATTTATATGAAAAAAGAGAAATAGAAGAATATAATAAATGTAAAGCATACGGCACCTCCGACCTTGGAACAGTAGCAATAAACTATTCCAAAACAAAAGAACTTGTGAATATACTTGATGAAATGAATGACTTGGTTGAGGGTAGGATACTGCCTGAAATGGAAGATATTGCAGACAGTTTGAGGAGACTGAGTTTTTGGAAAGTAAATGTTAGAGACTGGACGGATATAAAGGACTCTATAGAAAAGAACAATAATACAAGAAAAATATTCAAAGAAAGAGTCATAAACTACTACAATTCGTGCGAGATTATGGAGGCTAAGTTTGTAGCCGGTATGTATGGAGGAAAGTGATATGGCATGCAGATGTAATGATATAGCTGCTGCGGAGCATGATAGGGAAGTGTTGCGTGATATGCTGGACAGAATATGTGATACTGAGAATCGTTACAATGAAATCAGAAACAGGTATGGAGATATAATAAATACCGTGGGTATGGCAATCTTCTTATTAGAAGATGAGTACAACAGCGCTAAACAAAGAATCGAGAATACGGTTGCTGTGCAAGAGGATGATATAAGAAAATATAAGAGTCATGTAAATAACAGTTTATCAAATCTTGAAAATAAGATATCGAGAATGGAAAGAGAAGATGAATGGTTCCATGCACATGATGATGATTAAGGAGGATTAAGTTGGGTAAGACACAGATAGTATGGAAATACTCCAATATAGAATTGTTACTTAATATTATAGAGAATGCCAACAATGATATAGAAGAGCTGATGTCTGAGATAAGAGAGCAGAATAGAGTATTAAGTGAGAGTATGTCAGGTTCAAGTAAAGAATCATTTGAAAGCAGTTATCTAAAACTACATAGTCATATGATAAAGCTAAGGATTGACTTGGAAGATCTTGTTGCAAAGGGAAGAGATGCCGTAAGACTGACAAAGGAACAGGATGAAAAAATATCGGGAAAGATAGGTAAAAGAAAGGGTTAGTTATGGATAACAAAGAAACAGACCTCTATCTAAAAAACGAATTGATATATGATACTGTAACAAAATATGTTGAGAATCTTAAAAAGGTAGAAAAACAAGTAAAGTATATATCTACAAGGATGAAATCCACAAGTATAAGTGAGTGGGGAGGTTCGGGTAGAACCGGATTTGAAGAATCGCTTAACAAATGGGTTGTTCAGGCCGGTGAAGTGGAAAAAGAGATAGATGCACATAAGAATATAATAGATGAATTGCTAAAAAGTTCAGCAAGTCTATTTAAGGGTGAAAAAGATATAACTGATAATATTGAATAGAATGATAATTTTGGGAGGGCATATGAACAAAATTTTGCGCTATGAAGTTTAGCACAATAAAATATACAAACATATATTAAATATTACAAAATACTGAAGCAATTATTTATTTATACTTCTATAAAATATTAAAACATGTAAAATAATAAAAAATATAGAATTATAATGTACATACTATTGAAAATGCACAAAGCAAGTGATATAATACAATTGTTCTAAAAAAAACACAAGGAGGACACTTCTATGGCAGGACAGATTAGGATTACACCTGAACAGATGCATGCAAGAGCAGGTGAGTTTAGAAATGCGGAGTCGGAGTACTCAAGAGTAATTAGTACTATGAGAAATCTGATAAACACATTGCAGGGTGAATGGGAAGGTGCGGCAAGTGAGAGCTTTGCAGCACAGTTTGAGTCATTACAGCCTTCATTCAATCAAATGGATCAGTTGATACTGGACATAGCAAAGCAGTGTGATGACGTGGCAGATGCAACTCAGGCATTAGATGAAGAGATTGCAAGCAAGTTTAAGTAGAAGTTAGTTTTGTAGCCCATGTATTTATGTTATCGATAAGTTATTATTTAGTTTATTAAGATATATGAATACATGGGCATTTTTGAATTTAAAGGTAAAAAATGCAAAATAGAAAACTGAGTAAGAATGAACGATGAAGTAGGGTTGAAGGATGGATATAGTATTAACAAATGCATTGCTATAATATTAGCCGGAAGGATAATGATGGTGACAAAAAACAAGATCACAATCCGGAGGGAATACAAGCTTGTACATTTGAAAGAGATGATCAGATATATATCATTTAGAGGAACGCCAAGAAAATCATAGCGAGATTATGGAGGCTAAGTTTGTAGCCGGTATGTATGGAGGAAAGTGATACGGCATGCAGATGTGATGATATAACTGATAATATTTAATAGAATGATAATTTTAGGAGGGCATATGAACAAAATTTTAAAGTCGACAAAGTTGATAGTGGTAGCTTTAAGCATATGTATGCTGTGTAGCGGTATAGTTCTCGGATCTATTTCCAATACAGAGATTCCACAAAATATTAATACAGCTAATAATTATCAGACTATTGAAAATGACAAGTCATATAAAGTGGTGTCCACTAAAGATATAGCTGTAGTGAACTTGGATGACGGAGTAAAGGTAAAAGGAAAGAAAGCATACTATGCCGGGAAGATAATAACACTTCCGAATGAACATTTTAACATGACGGGATTGGATGATGCCAGAAACGGATTAAAATCAGGAAAGTATGGTGCATACATAGTAATACCTGCCACATTTTCAAAAGCGGTGGAGAGTATAAACAATGATCCACAAAAAGCCACAATAAAATACACGGTTAATGCGGATAATAATGACGCATCACTTGCAAGTATTGTGAATGATATAAATTCATTTGCATCTGTTGTAAGTGAAAATATAACATTTATATATGTGAGTGCAATATTGGAAGAGTATCACAGAGCTCAGGACAATACAAAGGTAATACTAAAAAATGACAGTATAGACCTTGACAATATAAACAGCATATCGCCTGAAAGTTTATTGGGCAGATATGAGAATGTTAAAGAAAATAATATAGATTTTAAGTCTACAGATATAGATTTGGATAAATATAATATAGAAAATGAAAATATAGTTGATTCGTTTTCAAGGGAACTAAGGGAAGCCAAGGAAGAAAATGAAAGAAACTTTGATAATATAAAGAGAGAAGGGGAAGAAGTAAGAACAGGTGCAGACAGGTTTGGGAGATTTTTTGAAAGCCTTACACCACTGAAGGATGCTTCGGGAAACAGTGTATACTCAAACGGATTTACAAATATTGAAAGACTTTTAAGCGGTCATAATGACAGGTTAAATTCGTCTTTTAATATGTTTGATGAGATATTTAAGAGACAGAATGAACAGACAAAGAATGTCTTGCAGGAAGAGGCGAATGTGCATCTTGCATCAGAGTCAAACGCACTACGTAGTCGAATTAATCTCGAAATAGGCGGTATCATAGAAAACAGCTACAGAAGAATATTTGAAGAGGAGTATCAAAATATACAAAGAAGCGGTATGGAGCTTATGAGGAGATATATAGAAAATGTGATAAGGCATGAACTTGTTATGGATACAGAGGAGAGAGGTTATCTTCTGTCAAGGCTTGCTACAGCTTCAGATGCAATCATGCGTGAAGATATAAATACGGCAACAATGTCCAATGCGGTAAGTAGAATGCGTGATAATATTGTGCCTACATTTAATGTAACGATGAATCCTTTTGTCGGGTCAAATACATACTTGACAGGACTCAATACGGCAGCTGATGCGGATTTTAATACAATAAAAACGACATTAAATTTCCCGATAGAGGAACTGAATGAAGTTTTTAGGAATGATATAGAAGATGTTATAGATAACTCGGTATCAAGTCTGGCAGCAGAGGTAAATGATAAATCAGGGGAGTTTAACGAGGTGCAAAGAAGATATATGGATTTGCTGGATGACTACAATCCATATGCACATCTTAATGACAGCTATATGTCAAGAGCTGCAAATGAACTGGAGAGAAGTGCAAACATCGCATTTTCAGAGTTTAGAGATAAACAGACGGACGATGAGAAGCAAGTCTATGACATCATGAGATTAAGCGATGAGAATATCAGACTGTATGATGAAAGTATAGGTAAAGCTTACGACACTACAATGAAGAACGTAGTAGACGTGGTAAACGCACTTAGAAGTAAAAAGGAAGACACAAAGTCAAAGAACAGTGAGCTTATGAGTGATTTTTCAGATAAGCTTTCATATACAAGACTTGGAAGTATAGGAAATAAAGATGCGTATGACTTTATATCAAGTCCTGTAGAGATATCACCTAATGACGACAGCAATATAGAAGTACAAAGTGACTATATGTACAATATGCCGTCAAAGAAGAAAAGCATCTTAGATAATAAATATACAAAAGGTGCTATATCTGTCGGAACGATAAGCTTTATTATATTGATGGCACTGGTGATAAATTCTTTATTTAAAAAGTTGGTTTAAGTAAGTAAAGATTCTATAGCCCATGCATATATGTTATTGATAAGTTAAAGTATTTTAGTTTATTAAGGTAAGTGTATGGGCTATATATTAACAGCAATGGATTTTATTAGTATGCATATAAAGGAGAGATATGAACAAAACGATATCAAATAATACATTAATTGTGGACAGATTGGTAGATGATATAAGTGAAAAATCAAGTGCATTTTCATTGAATTATGTAGATCTAGGATTGGACTGTACAAATGAAGGTGTGGATGAGGAATGCAATGATTGTTACGAGGATGCATCACATTTTACAGAAGAATACAAGATTTATATTGATAATTTAAAGTCCTATATAAAATCAATCAGTGAAGCTATGGTTGAAAAGGACAAGGGGTTTTTTGGAAAGTAGACGATAGAGGAGAGAGTATGGGTATACATATAAATAAAAAAAATATTATGGAAAAGTCATGGAGTATGAGAAATAACATAAAAACAACAAAAGATCGTGCGTCTGTTATATTCAGGAGTATAGAAAACTTTAATTATACAGAAAGCATTCTTATGGGAAAGGCATGGGATGCGGCAAGAGAATACACAAATAAGGTTCAACTTCCTATACTTAGAATGTATATAGAATATTTGGAACTTGATGATGAAGCTTGTGGTAAATATGCAAGGGCAGCAAGTAAACTGCCGGGTTACGAAAAGCTGGATGAAGATGTCATAATAAACAAAAAAGAAAAATTTGAAAGATTACTTGATAGAGAATATAACAGAACTAATCCAAGAGATACAATTATAATGTTCTATGAGAAGCGAATAGATAGATGTGAAAGACTGTTAATGTATATAGAAGATTTTTGCTGTGAAGTACATAATATATTTGCAGAAGTATTGTCAGTTAAGTGGCAGTTATATAGTTTACATAACAATTTAAAAATGATAAGTATTGACGAGAGAACCAATACAATGGTGGAACCTGCAGGTAATGAGAATATAAAAAGTATATTAAAGGATTTAGAAAAATATTATGCTGAAATAAAGGAAAAGGATTTGTTAAAAAGGAAAAATGAACTAAATGATTTATATACGAATTATGGTGCAAGGGTAGTTATAGAGAATGTTCTTAATTATCCCGAAGAGAAACGTTTATATAGTGATATAGAAAAAGAAGACTATATAATGCTTGCAAAGGCACTTATGGAAAGCCGTGGTGAAGCATATATAAGTAATGTAAAATTAACTCTGACAAATTGCTATGACTTTGAGAAGGCCCTTTCTGATTTTGAAAATGATATGCCAAAGGTTAGTTATATATACGAGAAAAATGACAAGATGGATAAAGTACGAATCGGATTAAGCAGCTTAATAGAAAGATTAAATAAGGATACAGCCATTACAGAGATACAGAATGAAAAAGTAAGAGATGACAGACAAAATCTGATGCAACTTACACAAGCCTTTTTATCTCTATGTGCTTATGAACATAGAATAGTAAAAGATAAAGTTGAGCTTTATGAAAGTGATGCAGATCCGGTAAAGATAAATGTAAGTCGAGACAGTAAAGATAATCTTGAAATTAATTTTAAAGAGTATGCGGAGACCGTCGAAGGTGATGCAAATTGGAGAGATTATAAGGATATAAGTTTGATAGTATCTGCTCCTAAGACAGGAGAAGATGCCGGTATAGGTGTAAGTGGAGAAGGTTGGGATTATGTAGAGCATGGATTTGAAATTGATAAAGCAAAATACTATAGTATCGGTAACAGTATTGGAAAGGCAGGTTTAACTATTTATATAGGAAATCTGGGAGTAAACTTAGGAAAGATATTTGGCGGAAAGGTAGGTACAGCACTGGGAAAATTGGGAGATGCATATACTGTTATGGGATGTGCTTCCGAAATCTCAGATATACTGAGTGAAAAAGACCAAAAAATATTTGAAAAAGGAAAAAGTACAAGTGAATTATAGATTCCTGTAAATAAATTTAATTTGGGTTATGTGTCATCGTGGATAAGAGAAAATGTTCCTAATGGTGAAAAAGATTATAATATCAATACATATATGTATACTATTTATCCAAGTTATACAGTGGATGTATATGAAGGTGTTAAGCCAACCACAAAATTGATAGACATCTGTAATAAGAATTTATCTAAGGGAGGAAGACTTGAAGAATATGCAGTTGAACTTGGATATGATGAAAGTAACCCTATAACAGTTGATAATATATGTAGTAGACTATATGAAATAGAACAAATGAGGGTAAAGAGTTCGGATATTAAAAATAGGATTAAAAGAACAGTAGATATTACATCAGAGGAGTAGGTTTATGCTAAGGAAATATAAGAAGATAATTTGTATAACCATAATTACTATTATTTTATTTGTACTATATAATGTAAACAAAATAGCTTTTTTCCATGATCCGGAGTTTGAAAGATTAGTAAGAAAATCTAAAGCTAATAACATGGTTATGACTGTAATTAAAAGGTATAAACCTATTGAAGGAATTATATGGAAGCGCAATTTAGAAAATATTGATATAGTAAGTATAGACTTTAGAGAGTATAAAATAAGAGATATAAGTGACCTGGTATATTTTAAGAATGCTAAATCAATATGGTTGGTATATTCAAGTGCATATGACGGAGATAAGAGTATATATGATGATGAGCATGTACTTGATAATTTATACAAAATAAAAGGTTTAAAATACTTGGATGACTTGCAATTATATCATTTAAAGTTAGATGATAAGGATATAGAAAATATAAAGGAGATGTTTCCGAATGCAAGAGTAGTTATTGAGTAAATATATAAAGACTTAGTCCGATGTCAAGATTGGGAGGTATAGAATGAGAACAGACGAGCATAATTGTGATACCGGAAAGTTGCTTAGGGAAGATTATGAAGCAGCTTTTAAAGCATTTATTATTGAAAAAGAGGAACGAGAAGATATTTATAGACAGTGTAAGGAAATAGATGAAGAACTTATAGAGTGTCTGGGGTATTGTGATGAAACCGAAACAATGGAAGAAGAATTTGCAGAGTTTAAAAAACAAAGTGATAGGGAAATTAGTAAAATGGAAGAGGAGCTAAATAATTTGAAAATGAAACTTGAATCGTAAAATAATCGACATAGGAGGAGACGGTAATTTATGCAACTGGATTTGGATACTAATGTTCTTAAGGTAAGGGATCAAAGTAATAAAGTGGCCCTTACGGATCAGTATCCCGATATCAATATTTTGACCAAAGAAAGTAGGGAAAAACTTGAAAATCGGGAGCTTGATAAGAATAGAAGATATGACGAGCTTATAAATAATTTGACATTTACCGTCAATGATGAACAGTTACCTAAGGAGCTTGTACAGCGAGAGATGAGAGAACTTAATATTTTCACCTCAAAGGCAGACTATTACAATTTGACATATAAAGATGAAAAAACTATAAGTCCAATATTTTCTATAATATTTTTAATATTTATGGGAAGCATTGGGCTTCTTTTTGCATTAAATCATGGAAAGAGGAAACAGCATGCACATTGATTTTACACTACAAATAGATGATAAAAAAATAGATTTAAGTATGAACAGCAAGCAGTGCATAGGTGAGGTCACGAAAGATGTCATTGGGATAAGAAAAGATTTACTCTCCGACTATTACCTCTCATGTATGCAACAAAGGATGATAAGTGCGTATAAAACATTGGAAGAGGAAAATATAAAAAACGGTGACAGATTAGTGGCGGTAAGGAGATGACATGATTGAAATAAAAGTAAAAAACATTGATTTAAATATTGAAAAAGAAATCAGATTTCTTTTGGCAAATGAGAATAAACATTTATTGGATTGTGAAATAGAAGAGACGGATGATGAGTGTATATTCAAGTTTGATGATGAAGGACTATATGGGTTTGAAACAGTAGATGCACTCAGTAAAGAAGAGAAGTACAGGCTTTTGGTTAATATAGCGGATATAGAGGAATTAAGTGAGGAATACTGCTTTTGCCTTTCACCTTCAAATATAGTATATGACATAAATCTTGTACCGAAAATTCTTATTAGAGACAAAAGAACTAAAGAGTCTGATTTTTATATTCAATATAAAGCGATTGTTTCAAGCGTACTTTACAATAAATATACTTTTGAACAGTATATCGGTGGAAGTGCAAAGGTTCCTGAAAAGAGTTTTATAAAAAACATAGATGATACAAAAAGTTTGAAGGAAGAACTGCTGAAAAGATATTTAAAAGAGAGAGAAACAAACATTAATACTAAGGTGCAGGTAAAGAAGTCAGAATACAAGAAATTAAAACTTTCAATACCGATTACAGCTCTTATAGCTGTGGGAATACTTGTATATGGTATTTTTGTACAATTTGTAAGATTGCCGTATAAAGAAAATCTGATAACAGCCTATGGAAGTTATATGAGTTCAGATTATATAAAGGTTGAAGACACTCTACAGAGTATAAAAATTGAAAAGCTTCCAAAGGATGTGAAGTATATATTGGCAAGATCATATATATTTACGGAAGGTTTGACTACCGAGCAAAGAGATAATTTACTTGAGTATACCGATATTAATATAGATACAAATATATTTGATTTTTGGATAGCACTTGGAAGATGTGAATTTGATACGGCAGAGGATATTGCAAAGAAGATAGGTAACAATGAATTTCTGTTATTCACATATATCAAGCATAGTGCATATCTAAAAGCCGATGTAACTATAACAGGAGAAGAAAAAGAGAGTGCTATAAGTGATTTGGATAAAAAGATAAAAGAGTTGAGTGAATCAATGGGGGTAAATAAGCAAGAATGAATACATTGATCCTTTATAATAATAAAAAGTGTATTGAGATTTCATATGATAAAGATGATATTGATAAAAATAAAGCTATAGAACTTGCATCTGATTATGGAATATCGGGTGGTGATATAGGATTTTGTTTGTTGAATACGAGTAAAACTGATTATAAGTATGATCAAAAAATGTTAAAGATAGGTACAGATGAGTTTTGTGATGTTTTAATTAAAGCCGATAAAAAGATATTGGTCGTTATTTGTGACGGAACTTTAAAAGTCATATATGGCAGTGTGTATATTAACGGAGCGATATGTGAGAATGGAGCATATGAACTTTTTGAAGGCGACAGTATTTTTATATCCGGTGTAAAAGTCGACTATTGTAAAGAGAAAATATCAATAACAGGAAATATATTGAATTCAAGTTTGAATCAGTCTTTAAATATAAATTCTTATGATAAGCTTGAGAGTGAATATAGAAGATCGCCAAGAATATATATGGATATGCAGGCGGAGTCTGTAGAGATAAAGAGACCTCCAAATAAGCCGGCCAAAGATAAGAATGCTATATTAAAAAGGATTGCCGCACCGGCTCTAACATTAGCGATTACTGTAGGAGTAGGTATACTGTTAAAAAGAGGTATATTCATACTTATGTCGGCAGGAATGATGGTTGCTACAATAGTTGTATCTATAGTTACAGGTATACAAAGTGTTAAGGAGAGGAAAAATCAGGAAAAAGAAAGAACCGATAACTACAATAAGTATTTGTTGAATAAGCGAGGAAGTTTATACAGACTTAGAAAAAAACAGATAGAGTCGTTAAAATTTAATTATCCGGATATGAAAGCTATAGAGACACTTTGTGATAATTATTCCAACAGAATTTATGAAAGAGATTCCAATGATATAGATTTCCTCAATATATCAGTAGGTACTTCCGATATGAAGCCTTTGTTTCAAGTAAAATATGAAGAGAATATGGAAAATTCAGGTGAAGCATTGTATGAAGAAATGCTGAAACTGGGAAAAGAGTTTTCTATAATAGAAAATCTTCCATATGTTATAGATCTTAAAAAGACACATCTTGGATTGGTAGGAGAAAGAAAGTATGTATATGAGCTACAAAAGGCAATAATAAGTCAGCTTTGCTTTTTTCACAGTTATCATGATTTGGAAATTATACTTATAACAAATGAGGACGGCGGTAAAGTCTTTTCAAATTTGTTTTGGTATCCACATCTTAGACTACATGGTGTAAATGTGAGTACACTTATATCTACAGGCAATCATGCGGAGCTTGTATTGGCAACTCTAACTACCATTTTAAAAGAGCGAAAAATGAAGTTGGAAGAAGAGAGAAAGGAACTTAGGTTTTCACCACATTTTGTATTTATATTAGATGAGCCGATATTTGTAGTGAATCACAGTATAATGGAGTATTTACAAATGAGTGGTGAAAAACTTGGATTTTCTCTGGTATACAGTGCAGCCAAGCAGGAGAGTCTGCCTGATTATATAAAGACTGTTATTAAGGTGGATGGAAATGAATATGCGAAGATAGTGCTTAATCAAGGCTTCCTCATGAATAAGGATATAAAGCTGTATGATATAAAAGATACAGATATGGAAAAGCAAGCCAGAAGACTCTCAGGATTAAAGCATGTCAAAGGGGTATTCAGTCAAATACCTGACAGTATCAGTTTTTTTGAAATGTTTAATATTAAGAGATTGGACGAACTTAATATAAGAAAAAGGTGGGAAGAAGCCTGTATTTATAAGTCCATGGCAACTCAAGTGGGTGTAAGAGCAAAAGATGATATAGTATATTTAAACCTGCATGAAAAGGCACACGGACCGCACGGACTTGTAGCCGGTACTACGGGCTCCGGAAAGTCTGAGATATTACAAACAATTATATTATCACTGTCTGTAAATTTCTCACCTGAAGATATCGGATTTTTACTGATAGATTATAAAGGTGGAGGAATGGCAAATCTGTTTAGAGATTTACCTCATTTACTGGGAACAATTACAAACCTTGACGGTAGTGAGAGCATGAGAGCTTTGGCTTCTATTAAAAGTGAGCTTGGTAGAAGACAGCGAATATTCAATGAATCAGGAGTTAATAATATAAATGATTATACAAAATTGTATAAGTCAGGAAAAGTAGCTATACCATTGCCACATTTGTTGCTTATTTCAGATGAATTCGCAGAGTTGAAACATGAACAGCCTGAGTTTATGGCGGAGCTGGTTTCAACCTCCAGAATAGGTAGAAGTTTGGGTGTACACCTTATATTGGCTACACAAAAACCGTCAGGTATTGTAGATGACCAGATTTGGAGCAACTCAAAGTTTAAGCTTGCGCTGAAAGTTCAAGATGTGGCAGACAGTAAAGAAGTGATAAAGACTCCAGATGCCGCACAGATAACCAATCCCGGTCGTGCATACCTACAAGTCGGTAATAATGAGGTTTATGAGCTTTTTCAATCTGCTTTCAGCGGTGCATATTTTGATGAAGAGACGGAAGGGGAAGGATTTGACAGAAGAGTTTACAGAATAAACAATCTGGGGCAAAGAGAACTTATAAGTGAAGATAATAATACTCCGGACAATAAGGCAAATACCACACAACTTGCGGCAGTGGTTGAATATATAAGAGATGTTTATAATGAAGGTGAATATGTATCTGTAGATAAAACATGGTTACCGTCATTACCTGAAGTTATAGTAAATAAGCATATAGATAAAGAAGTATTGAAGACTGTGGATGATAAGCTTGATATTATGGCGGAAACAGGTATTGTGGATATACCGCAAAACCAGAGTCAGATAGAATTTATCCATGATTTTTTAACAGACGGAAATATCGTTATATTCGGTTCACAAGGTGTAGGAAAGTCTGTTTTCCTAACTAATATAGCCATGACATTAGCCTTTAAAAACAGAACGGAGATTCTGCATTATTATATCTTGGACTTTGGTAATTCAAGTCTTATACAATTAAAAGAGTTGCCACAGACGGCAGATTATATAAGTTTTGAAGATGAGGAAAAGCTGACAAAGCTTGTAAGGATTCTTGAAGAAGAAATAAAGCTTAGAAAAAGGCTTTTTGCAAAGATGAATGCAATAAGTTTTTCAAATTATAATGAAAAAGCCAAAGAAAAATTGCCGGCAGTAATTATCTTTATTGATAATTATGATGTAGTGAAAGAACTAAGTATAGATTTGGAAGGATTTATAAATAAGCTTAGCAGAGACGGTGCAGGAATCGGAATATATATGGCGGTATCTGCTACCAGACAGGGAGCAATAAGATATTCGATTCTAAATAATTTCAAAAATAAGATTGCAGGCTATCTGTTTGATAAGACGGATGTCCTCGGAATAGTCGGAAGAAGCAAATATCAGTTACCTGAGATAAAGGGAAGAGCACTTATAAAGCTTGACGATGTAAATATAATGCAATGTTACACTCCGGTAGAGCTTGAAAATTATACTGAAAATATAGAAGCACTTATAGAAGAGCTTAACATGGCAAATCTCGGTAAAAAACCTGACGGCATAAGGGTAATGCCGGAGATTGTAACTTTTGATATGGTATTGTCAGGCAGCGCAGATAAGCCAGGTATAGGACTTGATACAGATGAGATAGAAGTGCAATGTCTTGAATTATGTGGCAATATCCACATGGTAGTAGGTAAGGAAGGCACGGGAAAGACCAATGTACTTAAATTGATTTTGGAACAGCTAAAAGAAGCCGAGGTATACATTTGTGACAGCGTCGGAAGTGAACTTGGCAGAGAGTATAAGGACATGGCCAAGTTTTACTTCAATAATGAAGCTGATTCAGGTGCATTTTATAAGCTTCTTGAGGATGAGGTGAATCGAAGGGTAAGTGAGTATGAAAGAGTAAAAAATGATAAGAGTTTGAGAGAGTATTGTATGGAACTTACACAGGTAGTCATAGTGATAGACGATATAGAAAGATTTATCAATCTGTGTAAAGATATAAGGACAGACTTTGAAAAACTCATTCCAAAGCTGTTAGACTACGGTATTTCCATAGTTGAAGCTGTGACTCCGAATGAACTTCGTGGCTTTGATGATCTTACAAAGAAGTTGAAGGATATCAATTCGGGTGTAGTACTTGGAATACCTGATGAACAGTCATTTATCCGTATGCCGGTAATCAGAAATTATAAGTTTGTACCGGGAACCGGATTTGTATTCAAAGGTGGAGATATTAAAAAGGTAAAAATACCTTTAATTTAAAATTTATGGAAGGAGAAATATATGAAGGGAACAATATCTAATAATGCAGCGGTAGCAGACAATATGAGGCTTGATATTTTAAAGAACAGTGACAGTTTTTCGCGCGAGAGAGGTGATATAGGGCTTGATTGTACAAATGCAGATGTTCAGTCAGATTGTATGGAGTGCTTAGAATTTTCAGTCGGCTTTACAGAGGAATGTAAGCCCTATATAGAAAATTTTACAGAATGTATAAAAGGAATAAGTGAGTCAATGCAAGAAAAAGATAAGGGATTTTTTGGATTTTTAAAATAATGCGAGGTAAGGAATATGGGTATACGTATAAATAGAAACAATATACTGGAAGAGACAAGGTCAATCAGAGGAAGTATTGAGAAAACTAAACATCAAGTTTCACTTATCTTTGAAAGTATAAATAAATTTAATGATACTAAGGATGTGTTGACAGGTAAGGCTTGGGATTCTTCCAGAGAATACTCGGATAGTGTGCTGTTACCGGTTCTCAGAATGTATATAGAGTGTTTGGATTTAGAGTATGATGCAAATACAAAATATAGTGAATCAGCCGAAAGACTACCCGGGTATGAAAAGCTTGATGAGGATATAATAATCGCAGCAAAGGAAAAGTATGAAAGACGACTTGATAGAGAATATAATAGGGAACATCCAAGAAATTCGGTTATAAATTTTTATGAGAAGAAGATAGCAAGATGTGAAAAACTTTTGGATATTATATGTGAATTTTGTGATGAAACTTCGGGAATATTTGACGAGGTAAAGTCAAGGCAGGACTATTTGAGCAGATTGCATTACTACCTAAAGATGATAAATGTGGATAAAACCACAGGAGAAATGCTGCTACCACCGGGTAGTGTAAATATACAGTATGCAAAGGATGAAATAGACAGATACTATAGAGGTATAAAGAGTAAGGAGCTTATAGAAAGGGAAAAAGAACTTGAAGAGATATATAAGTTAAAAGGTGCAAAGGCTGTAATTCAAAATATCCTTACAAAACCTGTAGAGGGATGTCTGAATACAGATATTGAATCGGCAGAATACACTATGATAGCAAGGCTTATGGTAGAAAGTAGAGATGATGAATATGTAGAACTAGTAAATACGGCTGTGTACTATTGCTATGAGTATGAGAAAACAATGAGTAATCACCAAGGGTATTTCGATACTGTTAATGATATTTATAAGAAGAATGATAAGGTGGATAAGATACTTGGTGGACTAAATAATTTTGGTTTACATATGAATTTTAATGTAAAAAATGAACAAGGTGATATTGGAAAGTTGATAGAAGACAGAAGGTATTGGATGCAACTTTCACAAGCATTTTCAGAGTTATCAACATATGATGCAAAGATTGTAGCAACCAAATTATATAGTAGAGAAAGTGATAGGTACCCGGCAAAAAGCAAAGGATATAATGTAGAAGTAAAGCAAGATGTAAGCCATCAATTAATAATAAGTTTTTTGAAATATGGAGGAGATGTAGGTGGTACAAGTACTACTCCTTATGAGCAACAAAAAGATGTGAGGATTATAGTAGGTCAACCTGCTAGTGGAGGTAGTGGTGAATCAGAGGCGCTGAAAGGTTCTATGGAGTATGTGTATTATGGAATGGAAATGGATAATACACTTCCGGGGACCGTAGTTAAAAGTTCATCAAATTGTGCAATGACACTTGCCTTAGGAGCATATGCACCTACAGTAGGTAATGCAGTTACAGTATTAAACGCGGCAAAAGAAATATCAGCTGAAGCAGTTGGCGAAAAAAGAAAGTTGTATAAAAAAGCTGAATATATGCAATCTATAGGTAAGGTTGTGCAGATATTTAATTTATTTTATGTTTCATCAGTAGTAGAAGAAGATGGTAAAAAAGATGTTAAAACTCAAAATTGTGGTATTTTTCCAAGGTACAGGATAGATGATCCGGAAAATTTGCCAACTTCGGAATGTATTGAGAATTTTAACATAAACTTTTCTAAAGGTGGTTATTTTGAAAAGTATGCAAAGGAAATGAAATATGATGAAAGTAATCCTATTACAGAAGAAAATATAGTTAAGAGAGCAAGCGAAATAGATTGTATGCTGGAAAAATTAGAAACTGAAATGTCAAAGAATGGAATGGTTACATTTGATATTGAAAATGTTGTTAGGAGAATGAAATGACTGGAAATAAAAGAAAAGGCATTTTATTATTAATTTTTGTTATTGTAGCTGTATACATTGTGAATCAGATAGCCTTTTTTCATGATAAGGAATTTGAAAGAGCAGTTAGGGATACACTTGAAGCACCATATATGTCATTTACGACGAAAAGAAACAAGCCGATATTAGGAATTATCTGGAAGAAAGACTTAGAAAACATAATAATGGTGTCATTAGATCTTAGAGAATATCATGTTAAAAATATAAGTGATATAAGGTATTTCAAAGATGTAGATTCAATTTGGCTTATTTATAGGAGTGCTTATGAGGGTGACACAAGTATATATGAAGAGGAAAATTTACTTAATAATATATATGTTGCTAAAAACTTTAAGAATTTAAGTATGATATCATTGTATCATGTAAAAGTAAATAAAGATATTAAGGCAATGTTTCCTAATGTAGATGTAGTTATTGAGTAAATGTCTTTTATATTTATTATCATCTGTATTTTGTTATTTATTGAGATACAGATGATAGTAGTGGTGTTTGTCAGAGTATGCCGGTTCAGTGTCCGGAAGAGTATTTGATTTAAGCAAAGGATAGAATAAATATAATGATTAGGAATTAGGTTTTATACAGATATCGTAGGTTTGCGTTATAGGCTAACACAGGCATTACCGGTATTCCTAAAAAGTGTGAGGTTTAAGATGAGCAGATATGATAGTGATAAAGAAAAATCACAGGAAGAATATGAATTAGCGCTAAAAGAATTTACTATTGAAAAAGAGGAGCGTGAGGATATCTATAGAGAGTGTAGAGAAATAGATAAAACATTGATAGATTGTTTAGGGTATTGTAATGAAACTGAACTTATGGAGGAGGAATTTATAGAATTTAAAAAACAAAGTGATAGAGAAATGCAGGAAATGGAAGATAAATTAATAAGCTTAAAAAAGAAAATCGAAGAATAATTTCTCAACGATTTTTCGACAGTGTGAAACTTCCATTTAAAATGAAGGAAATATAACCTCGATTAAAGACAGTATCGGAAATGCGAACTATTTTAAATATGGTGTAGGAAATACACTTGAAAAAGTGGTTGACGGTGACGGTCTGGTAAGTGAGTACAGTTACGATAAAATGTACAATCTTGTAGGAATAAGACAGTACAAAAAAGGTAATGAAAATGACTGTATGATAAGAAGCTATCATAGAAACAATATGGGCAGAATATTTAAAATAGAAAATGCCGACAGTACTTATAAAACTATGGATTATAACAGTCTTGGACAAGTGGTGAAAAATATTGATGAAGACGGTTTTAAAACAGAGCTGAAGTACAATGAAGCCGGACTTTTAACTTTGATGAAATGTTCTGACGGAAATTATGTAAACTATGAGTACGACGGTAACAGATTTTTGAAAGCCATATCAGGAAGCTTTGGAACTATGAGCTTTGAAAGAGATAAGAAAGGCTTGGTGAAAAAGGCTTTAACTACAGACGGACACAATATTGCTTACGAATATGATAAGTTCGGAAGAACTGTGGCTATAGTATATCCTGACGGTAAGAAGGTAGGCTATAACTATGATAAAAAAGGTAGACTTATAGAAACCGTTTCAGGAAATGAACATATCAGGTTGACTTATAACAGTTTGGACAGACTTGAATCAAGAGAGTATAGCGATGGAAGCAAAACATGCTATGAGTACAATGATATCGGAAGTCCGACAAAAATAACGCATATCAGTGATGAAAAAATCAATATGGAATATACTTATACATATGATTTGGTGGGAAATAAGACAGGTATAAGTATCAATAGGAACGGCAGTGTAAAGGATTACAATTATTCTTATGATGAGGTGGGAAGAATCACAAAAGTTGTATTGAACGGAAAAGTGCTAAGAGAATACGGCTATGATATCTTCGGAAACAGAACCGATAAAGTAGAATATTCCAAAGATGAAGTGATTACCACAAAATACATATATAAGGGAGGAAAACTCGCAGAAGAGCTTATATCTAAGAATAACAGTTTGATTCAAAAAAGGTATGAGTATGATAAGAGAGGAAATATTATCAAGAAGTTTTCCGGTGGTAAGCTTGAAGCAGAGTACAAATACAACGGATTGGGACAACTTATAAGTGTCATATCCGGTAAAAACAGTGTTACATATGAATATGACGGACTTGGTCACAGAATAGGTAAGACAGAGAGCAATGGAAGCGAGTCACATACTACAAGCTATGTAATTGATATCAGAAAAAAGACTGATAATATATTGTGGCAAAACAGTGATGGAAATGAGAGAAGTTTTGTATGGGATATTCAACTGATATCAGAGGTGGAGGATGATGACAGCGCCAATATCATATGTGATGAGCTTGGAAGTGTAATACTTGAAGGGGAGGAGCTTTTTGAGTACTCAGAGTTTGGAGAAGTGCTCGGAAGCAAACCAAAGAACTTCGGATTTGCCGGTCTCATGGTAGATGATATAAGCGGAAACTATCTTTCAGCTACAAGAATGTACGATGAAAATCTGGGAAGATTCCTTGGAAAGGATAAAATCAAGGGAGATCTAAGATATGGATTTACTCAGAACGAGTATACTTACTGCTATAATTCACCACTGATATTTGTGGACAGTACAGGAGAATCACCGGCTGCAAATGCACTTACCTCAGTCTTAGACACTACAGAGAATTATATAAGGTATGTAATGTTTTTAGGCATATATAGTGTAGTAGATGTAACTACTAAAAATATTAGAGCAGGTCTAAACTTAGTTCAGGATGAAGTGGTAGATGATATTGCAAACTCAGGTTATACCTATTGGAAAGAGAGAGTTGCAGACATTGAAAAAGATGCGATATCAAAAGATGTGTATAATAAAATCAAGAATATTCGAAAATTTGCTGAAGACAGTGGGCTCAGTGATAAATTAAATGAAATAACGAGAAGCAGTATTGCGGATGTAGTACTTAATAATTTTGACTTTTACAAGGATGATAAAGGAATTATTCATACAATAAGTCTTTGTTGGCAGTCGCATTGGGGATATAACAATTTTATTGATTTTGCATTTAATTCCTTTTCATCTATGAATAGAGGAAAGTTTAAATTTGGAAGTGGAGATGATGAGTTTACACTTTGGATGTGGAAAGGAGATTATTTTAACTTTGGAGCCGGAGGTGAAATTGGCATATACAAAGGTAATAAATGGCATGTAGATTGCTATACTCAGAGTAAACTTAAAATGAATTTGGATATAAGGCTAAAAGATGGTACACAGGTAATAGATTGGGATGCTAACGATTTATATCAGTGGTGGATAACAGGGTTTAATCCGGATAAAAGATTTCAAGATGTAAAGGCTGAAGATTTAGTAATGACAGGTATGGTTGACTTTAATGAGGAAAGAGTTATGTGGAAGGGGTTCGTACATACAGCAGAATTCGATGATCAAAATGTAGATAAGATAAATGATAACTGGTGCCTTGATTTTGTACATCGCAATGCTGTAATGAAATGGAAAGGAGGAAATAAAAACTGATGAAAATTAAAATTAGTATATTATTTTTAATAGCATGCCTGCTTACAGGATGTACGTCAGTAGTTGAAACTGTAAAATATATACATGATTCCGGTAAAATAGATAATTATATATATGGTGATGCAAAAGTGGCGAATGAATAT
The DNA here is from genome assembly GCF_938015485.1 of uncultured Lachnoanaerobaculum sp. GTDB lineage: Bacteria > Bacillota > Clostridia > Lachnospirales > Lachnospiraceae > Lachnoanaerobaculum. The sequence goes on from NZ_CALLVU010000128.1 coordinate 27,909, forward strand.
ATCGAAAAGATAGTACAGGCTTTAAATACTAATGATAGGGAGCTGTTAGCAAGCCTCTTTCCTGAGCATGCAAGGAGTAAGATAGATCATTTTGATGAAAAGATAGACTATATTATTAGAGAGAATGAGATTTGGCCGGGTTCGATAATAAGATATAAGCTTAATGAAGATAATAATTATCAATCAAGTTCCGACATGGGAAAAGTACAAAAGGTTATATATGCTAATACTACTATAGAATTTGCAAAGCCGAAAGAGAATGAATATAAAAAATTTGATTTAAGCATTGGAATGGAAATAGTTACTGTAGATGATTTTAATGAGAACAATGTAGGGATATCCATATTTGCTATTGGTGAGGGTGATTTTAATAAGGATGAAGTGGATAAAGAAAAAGATGGGTATGATATATATGCATTTGGACACTAATGATAGGAGATAAGAATATGGAAATTAAATCAAATATTGCCGGTATGGTAAATGCGGAGAATAATTATGATGTGTTTAAGTATAGGTTAAATTTAAGCAGGGAAGATTTAGTAAATATTCTAACAGATATTGATAATTATTGGATTGGAAGAAGTGGAGACAGCTTTAAATATATTTGTTGGTATTTAAAAATTTTATTGGATACAGGATATGAAGAATTGACCGGACTAAAAAATGAAATTACTGATTCAAAGAAATATATATATGATAATGACTATAATCTTTCGAATCAGATACAAAGTAAGGAGCATATAAAAGTATGAAAAAAATAATATTTCTTATTATTGCATCAGCGCTTTTAATATCAGCCTGCTCAAGTGTCAAAAATACAGTGGACGGTGCAAAGAGTGAGATTACAAAAAATGATAAGCAGCCTCCTGAGGAAAAAGAATATAAAGATAAGGTGATTGCTGCAATGGATGATCAAAATGCTAATGCACTGAAGGCACTGTTCTCAAAGAATGCAAGAGATAACATAGAAGATATGGACTTTAAAATTGCATTATTGCTTAAGAGGTATAAGGGAAAGTCAAAGAGTGTAAAGTATGACAGAAATTTTCCCGTAGTTACAGAAGACAAAGAAAAGGGAATAAAAAGGATTGAGACTTATTATGTTGTCAAGACAGATGGTGGTAATATAGATTTTATGTACCTTCAGGTTGTTGCCAAGGATGATGAGGATCCTGATGATGTAGGTATAAGCTCTATGATGTATTCGCCTGAGATTTGGCAGATTACTATGGATGACAGCAACAGAGGATATTATCTTTGGGTAGACAATCCGCTTTGGGCAGATTTTGTCCAGCCGGATGATGTTATGACTACAGAGAGCAGTAGGTAGGCAGATCTTTTGGAACTCCTATGAAAAAACACATAGGAGTTCTGTTGCTATACAAACAATATGTTAGGTAATATCAGGTACATAATTTAGATAAAGTATTGAAATATATTTTAAGAATTCAATAAAGCTATGAGTAGTTTACTTTGATAAAGAGGAGAAAAATGTGGAAAGGAGGAAATAAAACCTGATGAAAATTAAAATGCTAATGGGGATTTTAATATTAAGTTTACTTACAGGATGTACGTCAGTAGTTGAAACTGTACAATATATACATGACTCCGGTAAAATAGATAATTATATATATGGTGATGCAAAAGTGGTAAATAAGTATATAGAAAAGATAGTCGAAGCATTTAATACTAATGATAGGGAGCTGTTAGCAAGCCTGTTTCCTGAGCATGCGAGGAGTAAGATAGATCATTTTGATGAAAAGATAGACAGAATTATCAGGGAAAATGAAACATGGCCGTCTTCTATAATAAGGTATAAGCTTAATGAAGATAACAATTATCAATCAAGAGCTGACAGGGGTAAAATCTATAGAGAGGTATATGCTAATACGACCATAGAGTTCGCAGACCCTAAGGAGGGAGAAGTACATAGACCAAGCTTAAAGATTGGTATTGTAATAGTACCTGTAGATGATTTTCACGAAAATAATGTTGGAATTTCTATACTTGCAATGGGTTATGAAGGCTTTAATAAGGAAAATGTGGATAAAGAAAAAGATGGATATGATATATATGCGTTTGGACATTGATGATTATACTCTTTCAATAAGGGAAAACATAGGATCTCTTTTAATACACAAACAATATGGTAAAACTGTATGAAGTTTAACAGAAAGGAAATGTGGAAATGAATTATACATTATCATTTTACTTGGGAATATTTACAATAATATGCATGATTGTGGTGAGCAGAATAGCCTTTTTTAAGGATGAGGAGTTTCTCAGAGCGGTAAGAGATACTATGGGGAAAAATCGTATGTCTCTGGCAAATAAAAGAGAGAAGCCCATCAAGGGTATCATTTGGAAAAAGAATTTAAAGAAGATGAACTTCTTATCAATCAATTTTAAGGACTACCATGTGAAAGATGTAAGTGACCTTGAATACTTTAAGAATGTTGAGACAATTATCTTGACATATATGGGAGATAATGAGGAAGATATCGGCATGTATGATGAGGAACATGTCCTTGATAATCTGAATAAAGTAAGGGATTTTAATAAGCTGAGAAGAGTGCAGTTATATCATCTGAACGCAGATAAGAGTGTGAAGAATGAATGTCCGAGAGCAATAGTATATATAGACTAGTTTTTACGGTAAGGAGAGACATAGATGAAATTAGAGTATAAAAAACGGATATATTGGTTGCTTAGGTTTATACTTATTATATGTGTAATCAATGTACTGACCGGATTCTATGAGTTTTGTACTTCGAGCAAAAATGCAAATGCAAACCAAATCATATGGAAAGGCGAGAGGTACAATAAGACCGAGACAGGATATCACAGTATAGATGAGCTTAAGTATTTGGTGGATATGCCGACAGATTGTGACGTGAAAGATATCTGGGCGGTGGCAAGTTATTATGCAAAGGATGACAGTGAGTGTGGTACAAGACTGAAGGAACTTAAGGGTATATATGATGAAGGTGGAGCAAAGGCTGTAGTAGAGGATATCATGTCTAAAGATGTTGGAGATGATAAAAAGACTATGATGGAGTACCTGATAGTGGACGGTTGCCTAATAGAAAGCCTTGGTAACGACACGGAACTGCTTAATAATGTCCTTGAACACTGCTATGACAGAGACTATGGATTCCTTGGATATAAAAGATATATTGATATAGGAAATAAGCTCTATAAAAAGAACGGGAAGCTTGAAAGAATTATTGAAGCATTTGAAACTTTAAGCAAGTATACAATTGATCGTGCAATTGTGATGCCAAAATCAGAAGATGGGGATGAAAGTGCAACTGAAACGGTATACTATCATCGCATGATACAACTATTCCAGACATTCTCAAGCTTATCATATTTTGACGATAATCTTTTAGCGGCAAAATCATATCCCGGGATGGATAATAAGAAATATGTTGTGAAGGCAGCTATAACAAAACATTATGATATTATTTTAAGTTATAAAAAATATAAATCATTTATAGATCTTGGACATATCAGTATATATGGAAGATATAAGAATCTGAATATGATAATAAAGAGTGTATCAATTAGAGATTTGGATGATTTTGATATTACAAATTATATATCATTAAAAAGTCCTGCAACTTATATGGTAAATGATAAGTTAGTCAGTCTAAAAATTGTATCTGAAATTTTTAGACTTTGTGGTACCTATGTGATCGTATATGATTTGGATATACATACGCTCGAAGGCTTAAGCTACGGATTTTATCCTGTACTTCCGGTGTATAGTTACTTTGATATATACAATGTAGTTGCATCTCCTGACAGTCACTATGTAGATACAATAGAAGCTATAAAAAATTTTAATACAAATTTTTCAAAAGGCGGTTATCTGGAAGAATTTGCAAATGATGTAGGCTACGATGAAAATAACCCGGTAACATTGGAAAATTTCGGTGAGAAGATAGATGAACTTTGCAATATGGAAGAAAAAGTTAATAGATTTTTGTATATAGGATATAATATCAATATAGACAGTATTGTAAATGATTTTACCGGAAGAGAACCGTTGCATAAGAAAGATTAAAAGGGGATTTCCGAGAGCAATAGTGTTTATAAACCGGTTTTACGGTTAGGAGATACATATATGAAATTAGAGTATAAAAAGCGGATATATTGGTTGCTTAGGTTTATACTGATTGTATGCGTAGTCAATGTGCTGACCGGTATGTATGAAGTATTTACTTCCAACTATAATGTGACAGCAAACCAAATAATATGGAGAGGTGCAAGATACAACTGGTATGGAAATATATACCGTAATATAGACGAGCTTGAAAACTTATCCGAACTTCCAAAAGAGTGTGATATAAGGGATATTTGGGAGGTAGCAAGTTATTATGCAAAGGATGATGCCGAGTGTGAGTCAAGGCTTAGAGAGCTTGAAAATATATATAATGACCAAGGTGAAAAGCAAGTCATAGAAAATATTCTTGAGCATGATTTAGGCGATGATAAGAAAACAAGAATGGAATATCTTATAGTAGCAGGAATCCTGACAAAAGATTTAGATAAAGGCACAGAATTATTGAATACTGCATTAAACTATTGTTTTGACAGGGACCTTGGAGTGCTCGGTTATAAAAGATACATTGACATTGGAGATAAGCTGTACAGAAAAAATGAAAAAGTAGAAGAGTTAATTAAAGCGTTTGAAATTTTAAGTAAATATACGGTTGATTATATGTCGAGTGCAGAAAAGATATTGGATGAAGACCGTAGAGATACATATATAAGGCAGTATTTCAGCATGATACAGCTGTTTCAAACATTTTCAGGTATAGAATACTTTGATAATAATCTTATATCGGAAAAATTATATGGAGGAGATAATAAGAAGTATATTATAAGAGCGGTTAAAAGTGATAGTACTGATATTTCGTTGCATTATAGAATGTATAAACCATTTATAAAGTTGGGGAAATTAGAGATATATGGTAGGTATAAAAATTTAGATATGCGGGTATATGGTTTAATGATTGGAAGCCTGGATGATCGTGATGTAACAGATTATATTTCGCTGAAATATTTGTCAACGATGACATTTATTAGAAGACTTAATCATTTAGAAGCTACTTCTGATATTTTCGAACTTTGTGCCGCATATACACTTGTATATGATACAGATATACATTTGATAGAAGGAACAGCTTATGCTATTTACCCGACATATAAAATATTTGATTACCATGGTTATAAAGATATGGTTGATACAAAAGACGCTATAAGAAATTTCAACGCAAATTTTTCAAAAGGCGGATATTTTGGTGAGTTTGCAAAAGAGGTGGGATATGATGAAAACAATCCTATTACTGAAGAAAATTTTGGTGAAAGATTAGTTGAAATATTTGACATGCGATATAGATGTTATGAAGTTTTAGGTGAAGAATATGGTTATGATATTGACTGTATTACATTAGACTTGAGTGGTAAAGAACCGTTAAAAAGAAAAGAGTAAAGGGAGAAGATTATGGCGGAATATACTATGGATGACAGCAACAGAGGATATTATCTGTGGGTAGACAATCCGTTTTGGGCAGACTTTGTCAATCCTGATGATGTTATGACTACAGAAAGTGAAAAGTAATACTATTGTTTAGAGCCCCTATTTGAAAGGGTATGGGGGTTCTTTTAATATATAAAAATATTGAAATATAGCAAAAATATTTATAAAATAAACATATAATAATAACTGAAATGTACGTGATTTTAAACAGGAGGAAGAATTAAATATGAGCTACACAATAACATTTTATTTAGGCATATTTATAATTATTCTAATATTTTTAATGGAGAGAGTAGCATTTTTTAAGGACGAAGAATTCTTGAGGGCTGTGAGAGATACTATGGGTAAAGATCGTATATCTTTGGCAAAAAGACGAGAAAAGCCAATAAAGGGTATTATCCGGAAGAGTCCTTTGAGGAAAATAAAATTTCTGTCTATAAATTTTAAAGACTATCATGTGAAAGATATTACTGATTTAGGATATTTTAAGAATGTTGAAACTATAATACTAACATATATGGGTGATGATGAGGAGGATATAGGCACATATGAAGAAGAGAATGTACTTGATAATTTGCATTTTGTGAAAAATTTTAAGAACTTGAGAAGAGTACAGTTATATCATCTAAAGATAAATTGTGATGTAAAAGCTGTATGCCCAAATGCAAAAGTATTTATAGACTAGTTTTAGCATTAAGGAGGGATTTGCGTGAAGTTAAAGTACAGAAATAGAATATATATTGCCTTAATATTGATACTTGTTGTATGTATAATCAATGTATTGACAGGCATGTACGAACTAATGTCTTCAGACTATAATGTGATAGCGAATCAAATAATATGGAACGGAGCAAGATATAACAGGGATGAAAATGAATATAAAAGAATAGATAATCTTGAAAATATAGTAGAAATTCCAAAAGATTGCGATGTAAAAGATATATGGGCAGTGGCAAGTTATTATGCAAAGGATGATGTCGAGTGTGATGCGAGATTAAAAGAACTTGAAAAAATATATGATACCGAGGGGAAGAAGGCTACTGTAGAAAATATTTTGTCCCAAGAATTAGGCAACAATAAAAAGACTGTTATGGAGTATCTGATAGTAGACGGTATTTTGATATCAAGCTTAAGAGAGGATGAGAAACTACTGAATACTGTGCTTGAATACTGCTTTGACCGTGACTATGGATTTTTTGGGTATAAGAGATATATCGATATCGGAAATAAGCTGTACAGAAAAAATGAAAAGCTGGAAGAGATTATTAAGGCGTTTGAAATTTTAAGCAAATATACGATAGACCGTGCAATTGCGATTCCTGAAGCAAAAGATGAGGATGAAGGTGCGGTAGAAACGGGATATTATCATGGTATGATACAACTATTTCAGGCATTTTCGAGTATGTCATATTTTGCTGATGATCTTTTATTGGAAAGGTCGTATCCGCACGGTGATAATCGGAAATATATTGTCAGGGCAACTATAAAAGAAGATTATGATATTGTCTTATCATACAAGAAGTATAAATCATTTATAAACCTTGGAAATATCAGTATATATGGTAAATATAAAAATTTGAATATGATTGTGCAATATACGGGTTTCGGTTATTTGGATTATCGAGATATTGAAGAGAATATAGAGTTTAGAAGTATTGCAATTAGAAAAGTATATGATAAGTTATTCGAAATAGATATTATGTCAGATCATTTTGGATTGCGTAGTACATATGTGCTTATATATGATACGGATATGAATACAATAGAGGGGTTCAGCTATGGTATTTATCCGGGATTTGCTCTTTTTAATGAAACCAATACAGACACTCCGGAGGCTATAAGAAATTTCAACACAAATTTTTCAAAAGGCGGTTATTTTGGTGAGTTTGCAAATGAGGTGGGATATGATGAAAACAATCCGCTTACTTTAGAAAACTTTGGTGAGAGAATGGATGAAATATGGGATATGAATAAGAAAACTTTAAAAGTATTGGGAAAAGACTACAATATCAGTATGGAAATGATTGTAATGGACTTGAGTGGGGAAGAACCGTTAAAAAGAAAAGAGTAAAGGGAGAAGATTATGGCGGAATATATTATGGCCTTTGATGCAGGCACTACAAGCAGCAGATGTATCATATTCAATCGAAAAGGTGAGATATGTGAGTCGGCACAAAAGGAGCTGACACAGCATTATCCGAAGCCGGGTTGGGTGGAGCACGATGCGGATACGATATGGTCTACACAGCTGAGTGTGGCGGTGGAAGCTATGGCAAAGCTTGGAATAAGTGCTGCCGATATTGCAGGTATCGGCATCACAAACCAAAGAGAAACTACTGTAGTATGGGATAAGGAAACGGGTATTCCTGTATATAGGGCAATAGTCTGGCAGTGCAGAAGAACTGCGGATTATTGTAATGAACTTAAAAATAACGGATACACCGATATGATTCGTGATAAAACGGGTCTGATGCCGGATGCATACTTTTCGGGAACAAAAATAAAGTGGATACTTGACAATGTGGAAGGTGCAAGACAAAAGGCAAAAGAGGGAAAGCTTCTATTCGGTACGGTTGATACATGGCTTATTTGGAAGCTTACAGGCGGCAGAGCACATGTGACAGATTATTCCAATGCATCAAGAACCATGCTTTTTAATATACATACGCTTACATGGGATGATGATATATTAAAACTGCTTGATATACCTAAGTCTATGCTGCCGCAGGTCAACGAGTCGTCATATGTATGTGGTGAGTCGGACTTGGCATTTTTCGGAAAGAGTATACCTATAGCAGGTGTGGCGGGAGACCAGCAGGCGGCGCTTTTCGGACAGACTTGCTTTGAGGTAGGTGAGGCAAAGAGTACATACGGTACAGGTTGCTTTTTGCTTATGAATACAGGTGAAAAGCCTGTTAAATCAGACAACGGATTGGTAACTACCATTGCCTGGGGACTTAACGGAAAGATAAATTATGCTTTGGAGGGTTCGGTTTTTGTAGCCGGAGCTTCAATACAGTGGCTAAGGGATGAGATGCGTCTTATTGATTCTTCTGCCGACTCCGAATATATGGCTATGAAGGTCAATGACACTCACGGTTGCTATGTTGTGCCTGCATTTACCGGACTTGGTGCACCGTACTGGGACCAATATGCCAGAGGTACCATTGTCGGCATTACAAGAGGGGTGAATAAGTATCATATTATAAGGGCGACATTAGAGTCTATGGCTTATCAGGTGAGAGATGTGCTTGATGTAATGGAGAAGGATTCTGATATTGTACTGAAGGTTTTGAATGTGGACGGAGGTGCAAGTGTAAACAATTTCCTTATGCAGACACAGGCCGATCTTTGTAATGTACCTGTAGAAAGGCCGAAATGTGTGGAGACTACCGCAATCGGAGTGGCTTATCTTGCAGGACTTGCCGTAGGATTTTGGGACAGTATTGATGATATAAAGAAAAGCAGAAGTATTGACAGGACATTTATACCGAATCTTTCGGATGAGGTAAGGTCTGAGAAGATAAGGATGTGGAAAAAGGCTGTAAAATATGCCTTTGGATGGGCAAAAGAAGATTAGTATAAAAAGGCATTGATTTAGTGTGAAAAATCAATGCCTTTAAGTATTGGCTTATTGCTTGGAGATTAAATTTTGCTGGAATTTTTTGCTGATTTCCATGATGTCTTTGATAAAGTCGATGGCGCTGTCTGTATATTCCTTGTTTTTTACGATGGATTTTACTTTTGATATTACGATATCCTCTCTGTTTTGATTCAGAATGGGAAGATTATTCTTTATTTTGTATTCTGCAATATCATTTACTACATCCATTCTCTCTTCAAAGAGCGCTATAAGTTCTTTGTCTATGGTATCAATTCTTTCACGTAGATTTTCTAATTCATTCATAAGTACTCCTTAATTTAAATAAAGCTTTAACTGAATCTATTTTGACTTATTTGATAATAAAAGTAAATATAAGATTTTAATATTTTAAAGATAATTAACACAAAAAGCAGTGACGGTTCATATTTAATTGTGTACAATGAGTTTTTATGATGATATAATATGAATCTGTAAATTTGACAAGTTTTGATTAATTTGAAAGAAGGATATTATGACTGAGGAAATAAAGAATATTTTTATGGAAGCACAAAAGGGTGAGCTTGATGCTGTTATCATGTATAACATGCTGGTAGATGCTATGGGAAGTGAAAATAAGGAAATAGCAGAGAGTCTTCGTAAGATTGCTAAGGATGAGGGAAAGCATGCAGCAATATTTAAGAAACTTACAGGAGAGGCGGTAGTACCTGATGATGCACAGGCGAAGTATGTTTGTGGGCTTTTACCCGCTATAGGTGCAAAAACATTGTTTGCAAATATGGCAAAGGGTGAGTATGATTCTATAGAAAAGTTTAAGGTTCTGCAGGATGAATACCCGGAGTTAAGAGTAATTGTAGAGGATGAACCGAAACATGGAGATGCACTTATTAAGATGAGTGAAATTACAGGTTAATAATGTATAGTAATAAATTCTGCCTGATTTAAGGCAGTTTTTTCATTTGACAAAAGCGGAAAAATAAATATAATTAAACCATGGAATACAAAAAATTAAATTTTAAACAATTAGTAGCGGATGACATACAAAAGTATGCAGGGTTTTATGGACTCAGGCCCAATAAGACCTGTGACAGTGTAGAGCTTGAGAGTTTTATATGGAAAGATTATTATAATGTGCGAGCAACTATCGCAATGAGAGACGGTAAGGAGGTCGGACTTCTTTGGCTTATGGGAGATGAGGACAGGCCTTTTGCAGCTATGCCGCTTTGCAAAGAAGAAGACCTTGAGTACTGTTTCAATTTAATGGTGGAGTATTTTAATAAAGAGCTTGACCTGCCTTTAAAGATTCACTTGGCGGATGAGGAAGGAATAAAAGTATTGAATTTGCCGGAGGATAAATTTATAGTAAGGCAGGAGGAGGATGCAAAGGACTATCTCTATGAGGGAGATAAGTTGAGGAATCTTTCCGGAAAGAAGCTTCACAAGAAGAAAAATCATTACAATAATTTCCTTAAGACTTACGGTGACAGATATGAGTACAGAGTACTTGGATGCAATCCTACAGACAGGGACGATGTTTTCAAGTTCTTGGATAAGTGGAGAGAGAAAAAGGGAGAGGAAGTTGAAAAGCACCTTGATCCTGAGGTGGAAGGAATACATGATATTTTGCTTCACTGTACAAAGTTAAACATCAGAATGGGAGCAATATATATTGACGGCGAGATGGAGGCGTTTTCTATAGGAAGTTATAATAAGCTTGAAGATATGGCTGTAATACATATCGAGAAGGCAAACCCTGAGATAAACGGTCTGTATCAGGCCATCAACAAGGAGTTTTTGGAGCATGAGTTTCCGAATGTCAGCCTTGTAAATCGTGAGGACGACCTTGGACTTGAGGGACTTCGCCGTGCAAAGCAAAGCTATTATCCGGTGGACTATGCAAGAAAGTATTATGTTGAACAAAAAAGGTAATATATGATAAAGTATTTGAAAAAAGAAGAAAAAGTACTTACAAAGCCTCTGTATAAGGAGGCTTTTTTTGAAGATTCCGATAATTTTGTAGAGTACTATTATAATGAAAAGACAAAGGACAACAGGATTTTGGCGGATATAGAGGGTGAGAGTATAAAATCTATGATTATGCTGAACCCTTATATGGTATCGGTCTTAGGAAAGAAATACGGCCTTGATTATATAGTGGCGGTTGCCACAAAGAAGGAGTATAAAAGGCAGGGATATATGAGAAGGCTTCTTGACAAAGTTCTCATTGATATGAACAGTGAAAAGGTTCCTTTTACCTACCTCATACCGGCAAATAAGGACTATTATCTGCCTTTTGATTTTGCATTTGTCGCAAGGAAAAATGTTTATGATGTAGATTTATCCTCTTTTAAAAAGTCTGTATTAAAGGGCGTAAAGTCTGAGTCTAAAGAGGCTTGTAAGATTCTTAGATTTATAAACAATGAGGTTTCAAAGGACAATGATGTATATACATATAGGGATATGCATTATTTTGAGAGGGAGTTAAAAGAGATAGCTTCCGAGAACGGGTTTATAAATATCTACCGTGGAGGTGATGAAATCGTGGCCTATGAGTCTTTTTGGGGGCTTGAAAAGATTGAACTGAAAGAGAGAATAGTCTCATCAAGTATTGCAAAGAGAGAGTACGGCAAAGAGAATATAATGGTAAGAATCACAGATGTGGCAGAGCTTTTGTCAAATTTCAGATCAAACAAGGATATAGATATAATTATAAAGATAAATGACAATATTGTTGAAGCGCAGAATGCCTGCTTTAGAGTACAGATGGGTAAAGATTTCGCAAATGTATGTAAGATATCCGATGCAAAGGATAGTGCTTTTGTTGAGTTTGATATTGCGGATTTTACAGCTTTTATTTTCGGCTATATTGATGATGTAAATTTTAATATTGTAAATTTTGTAGACAAATCTATTGCAAAAGATTCACTTGATTCTATAAATAAAATCAGTGGAATATTTATAAATGAACTTGTATAATAGGCGTTGATGCATAAAAGCTTGTAAGAGGAAATATTGATTTGATTATAATGTTAAGAAGCTTTACTTTATTATGCAGATAGGAAGAAGGGTGTAGAATGAAAAATCCATTACATTATCAAATATCTGAGTATGACTGCGGTCCTACATCAATGCTCAATGCACTGAGCTTTCTATTTGAGAGAGAGGATATCCCGCCGGAGGTCATCAGAAACGTTATGCTTTATACACTGGATTGTTACAGTAATGAGGGGCATCCGGGTAAGAGCGGTACGTCACCGATGGCAATGATGTTTTTAAGTAATTGGCTCAATAGGTTCAGAGATATTAAGCAGCTTAATGTTATATGTGAATATATTACAGGTGAACAGGTCTTTATCGGTGAGACAAGTCGTATAAATGATGCTCTTACAAGAGGCGGTGCCGTTGTGGTAAGGCTTTTTTATGACGTGCCTCATTATGCGCTGCTTACCGGCGTGGATGAGAACAACATCTATATGTTTGACCCTTATTATGAGGATGAGTTTACAGATGAGCACTGGTCACAGTTCATACCGGAGGGGGATGTGGAGCTTGTGCTTGATCAGCCGCTTAGGTATAATCGCATTGTACCTTTCGGCTACTTTAACAGAGAAGAGGACTTACTCTACGCCCTTGGAAAGTTTGAAAACCGTGAGGCGGTAATACTTTATAACGAAAGAACTGAAAAGACTCCGGAGAAGACGATAGAGTACTTTATATAATATAATTCAGGCAGTTAATCTAATGATTGGCTGTCTTTTTTAGAATTACTACCAAAGTCCGAAAAAATGTACAGCATGTCTGATATGATAATTACAGTATATATTAACGGAGGTAATTATGTCCGGATTAGCTAATATTGTGGTGTATGAAGAGAACAAGGGGATTTTAAAGAACAACGGATTTTATAATGACGGGAGGTGGCTATAAAAGCGGGGCTTGCGCACAGGAAGAGTGTCTCTGCAGGCAGAGTACTTTGTATGAATCTATAAGGTCACCCAAGGCTTCCGGGATGTATAAGTATAATTTTAAATTTGGAACGGCATTTGATTCCGATTATATGCTTCTGTCACCTGTGGTAGATGTATTTAGAAATAACCTTATACCACATCCGTTATGACTATTCCTGCACCGAATCTGTTTGACAGGGCATATGGACAGTCAAAAGAGGCCCTTGATAGGGTGATGAAGAAAAGGATTAGACAATATCTGTACTGTGCTGCAAGATTCGGATACAGAACAATTACATTGGGAGCATGGGGTTGCGGAGTATTCGGACATGACGCCCACAATGTTGCAGGATATTTTAAGGAATTGCTCGTTGAAGAAAAAATGTGGAAGCTGTTTGATAAAATTATATTTGCTGTTTATGGAAGAGGAAACAGCGAGTATAACTATAAAATGTTTAAAGAGGTATTGGGAGAAGTCAGTAAAAGTAGCACACATGTGGACGCATTATGAGGGAATAAAATAATAATTGAAAAATACAATCTTTGTGATACAATAGTCCTTAACAATATATGTTAAAGTTTTGACATAGTTTCAAAGCTTGGCGGTTTTAATGGAGGTTTTGTTATGAAACGTTTAAGAATGATGCGTGCACCACTCAAGTATGTACAGGGAAAAGGAGCTTTGCTTCAGTTTCGTAAGGAAATGGAGTATATGGGAAAGAGATGGTTGTTTGTCTGTTCAAACAGCGGTTACAACAGCTGCCATGAAGATTTGGAAAAGAGCTTTGAAGGCGAAGATGATTATCGCAGATATGAAGTCTTTGGAGGAATGTCAAGTATCAGCGAGATAAAGAAAATGCAGGATATTGTTGAAGCTGATAAGATTGATGTTGTTGTTGCGGTAGGCGGCGGTTCGGCAGTGGATGCGGCTAAGGCAACAGCATATTACATGGGTAAGAGAATAGTTATAATACCTACAGTTGCAGCTACAGATGCACCTTGTACAGGACTTTCCGTTATATATAATGATGACGGAAGCTTCAATAAATATTTATTCTATCCGCAAAATCCGGATGCGGTACTTGTAGACAGCAGTGTTATAGCTAAAGCACCTGTAAAGTTTTTGATAGCCGGTATGGGAGACGCTCTTGGAACATACTTTGAAGGAAGAGCTTCACTTCGTACAGAGTCACCAAGTTTGGAGAGTGGCGGTATTACAAGAGCAGGCATGGCGATTGCAAAGGCTTGCTATGATACCTTAAGAAAATACGGAAAAGCGGCCATAACTGCCTGTGAGAATAATGTTGTTACCCCTGCTTTGGATGCAATTATAGAGGCTACAGTTTATCTTTCAGGTGTAGGAGCAGATAATGTAAACTGTGCGGCTCCTCACTCATTCTACAACGGAGTTACTTCACTTGGCGGACATGAGGCATATCACGGTAATTGTGTGGCATTCGGTACTTTGATACAGCTGACACTTGAGTGTGCAGATAAGGCCGAGTTTGAGGATATACAGAATTTCTGCCTTGAAGTAGGACTGCCTATTACACTTGCAGAGCTTGGAGACTTTACAGATGAGGATCTTCATACTATAGCAAAGAATGCTTGTGTAAAGGGAGAAACAATACATAATCTTGCAGGAGACGTAACACCTGATGAGTTGTATGCGGCTATTATAGCTACAGATGCTTTAGGTAAGGCAAGACTTGGCAAGTAATCTATTTAATGGATAAGTGGCTGTTGCCGGATAGATATTTTATCTTTTTGGTGGCGGCTTTTTTATGTTCTTTGTCAAATACTGGGGTGGGAGGTAAAATGAAATCAAAGCATGATGTAATAGTAATAAGACCGGGTTTAGTATATTTGTTTTTCAGTTTTATGCCTATAGTTTTAGGAATTACATATTTTTGGGTATTAGGCAAAGCTTTACCGTCAGATAATCCGGAGGTGGACAAGATGGCAAGGTGGATATTGCTATTATTTTTTTTGACTGTCGGATTAGTATCGGGATTATATGCGTTGCTTACCAAGATAAAAATTGACAATGAGAAAATAGAAATAACAAGGTTTCCTCTAAAAAAAAAGAATATTTTTGGTTTGATATAACTACTGCAAAGATTATAAATGAGGCATTGGCTTACCCATGTGTGATATATACAGCAGAAAAAAGAATAGCAAAAGTACCAAGGGCATATATAGGCTATGAAAAGCTGCTAAATGAGCTAAGCAAAAGAAAAATTATTGAGGAAGATGATTTGTACCTGGAAGCCAGAGGAATGTTGGCATTTGATAAGCTAAAACTTAGAGATCTCTTTAGAAGGTAGTGGGAATAGGGTTAAAGTATAATAAAAATAGATAGGAGAATAGCATAAAATGAATGATAACAAAAAAGAAACTATTTGAAATGATCTTGAAAATTTTATAAAAGAAAAAAAGAATGGGGAAGTATTGTATTTGGGTGATGATACAGAAAGATTTATTTTGGGAGAGTCCGGAGCAAATCCTATTATATGCTTTGGAATAAATCCAAGTACAGCTAATGATGAAAAGGATGATCCAACTATTTCAAAAATAAGAAAAATTGCATCAGAAAATAATTGTGACGGTTGGATAATGTTAAATCTTTATCCGCAAAGAGCGACAAATCCTAATGATATGCATAAAAAAGCTGATAATGATTTGAAGATAAAAAACTATGAAGTTATAAGAAGTGTTTTTAATATATATCCTAATGCTTTAACCTTGGCTTCTTGGGGGAACGCCATAGAGAAAAGAAAATATTTGAAAGATTGCTTAAAGGAAATTCTAGCTATTGACCCGGATAGGAAGTGGGTATGCCGTGGTAAACTAACAGTGAGGGGGAATCCAAGGCATCAATTATATGTACCCAATAATACCAAATTACAAGATTTATATTTTAGCTTAGAGGGAAAAGTTTTATGTAGCAAAGATTGAAAAAATAATGGTGTATAGATGTATACAATTATTGATAAATAATGTATATGAAAATTTGAACTTAGAAAATAGTAGTATATAAAATAGATATTATTAGAGGAGGAGCATAGTGACTGACTATAAAAATATTCTAAATAAATCTGAATATGATTTTATAAATAAAGAGGAGGCGTTAAATAATATCAAAGAATAAAAAACTTGTTATAAGCTTACTTGTAATAGTTGTACTGATGGCAATAGTGCCTTTATTTATGCTTAAGAATGCCGAATTTGGCGGTTCTGATGATGCCGGAAGTGAAGTGGTTTCAGAAATATAGGGCGGAGAATATGAGCCGTAGTTTAATCCGGTTATAGAAACCGTCTTAGGAAAGGAACTTCCGGGAGAATTTGAAAGTCTGCTTTTTTGTGTACAGACAGGTATAGGTGTAGGCGTCTTCGCATTCTTTATGGGAAGATTTGTAGAAAGAAAAAAACAGGAAGATAAGAAAAAATGATGAAAGGCTGCTGCTTTGTAAGATGGATTGCAAGGCGGCAGCTTTTAAGTAACGGAATAAGCCGGTATGGATTTTTTTCAAATTTTTGTTTTAAATTTTTTATGTTAATGAATGTGAAAGAGGAGAATCGGCATATTTTGAGATTGTGTAAGTATATGTATGCAAGAGAAGATATGCAGTACACATAGAGTTTTAAGAAGATAATTTAAAATTATATTGCAGTTTATTAAAAAATCACTTTGTTCAATAAAGCTGATAATTTTCAGCAAAATCGTGATGAATATTAATAAAAGATTTGATAAAATATAAGTATCAAGGCAGTATTATTAAAATATAATTTACATTATATAGCCTTGTCGGTTGTTGTAATAAAGAGGTCAATGCTATAAAGTATGTTGGCGGATTTATACAACTAAGCTTTAGCTTTGAGCCGAGTGGCCGAATAAAACTGAAAGTATGTGGATTTTACTGCTAAAAAGCGTTTAATGAAGGGGGCGGAAGATGAAAACGAAGGATAGTAAAATAGTGATAAGACCGGGTAAAAAATATCTGATTTCAATATTTTTATGTATATACATTACTCTTATGATGATTTGGGTTTTATGTAAAGTAGGCCCATCAGAAATTCTGGAGACGAAGGGGGCGGGTGTGTTGCCGATGCTATTATTAAGTTCAAGTCTCGGAATATATTTTTTATTATTTGTTTTATTTACAAAAACAGAAGTAAGCGATAAAAAGATATTAATAAATCAGTTTCCGTTTAAAAGAAGTGAGTATTTATGGAGTGAGATAAGCCACGCAAAGATTATAGGTGAAGCCTCTGAATATCCGTGTGAAATCTATTCAGGAGGAAAGAGAATATTAAAAATACCGAGAAATTATTTTGGATATGAGAGGTTGTTTTATGAATTGGATAAAAGAAATATTCTCCGGAAAGATGATTTTTATGTAGCTGCCAAGGTAGCGTTGGAGATAGATAAAAGAAGACGGCAAGATTAGTACAAGTAAAGCATGTGATTATTGTATAGGGGTATAAGAAAGTAAGAATTAGAGGTGGTGGAATGCGTTCGAAAACGGTTCGATAAGAGAAGAGCTGGGTATTATTATGCCAATATTGCACGAAAATGGAATGATTACAATAATTATAATATTATGTTAGATAGTTCGACTCCTGTAATTGACGGATGTGCTACGGTACTGAAAGGTTTGCTTTCTTATTAGATGCTCTGTAGAAGGGCACTATGTCTGAAAAAATAGGTGTGTGTAAAATCAATATAGCATTAAGGAAAGTCAGAAATGGGTTATTCATTTTTGACTTTTTTAATACAATAATCAGCTTTGCATTATAGCTTATATGCTTTAGAATAAATATAGAAATAAAAAGATAAGGCTTAGAGATATTTTCAGGAGGAGTCATGACTGACTATAAAGAGATTTTAAACAAACCCGAATATGATTTTATAAATAAAAATGAGCATCTCGGAAAGCATGTGATTTTGCTTGGGCTTGCGGGAAGCTATGCATATGGGACAAATATAGAAAGCAGCGATATAGATATAAGAGGAATTACACTTAATCAAAAATCGGATCTTATAGGACTTACACAGTTTGAACAGTATGTGGATGATAATACCGATACAGTTATCTATGCATTCAATAAAATGGTGAATTTACTTTTGAGTTGTAATCCGAATACAATAGAGTTGCTTGGACTTGCACCGGATAATTATCTCTATCTTAATGATATCGGAAAAATGCTTCTTGATAATAAACGATTGTTTTTATCAAAAAGAGCTATTCAGTCATTTGGGGGCTATGCGGATGCGCAACTTAGAAGATTACAGAATGCACTTGCCAGAGACACATTTCCACAAAGTGAAAGGGAACAGCATATTTTTAATTCTGTAAAGAATGCAATGTACAGTTTTAACTCAAGTTATAAGAACTTTGAAAACGGAAGTCTGGAAATTTTTATAGATAATGCGGTTAATCCGGAGCTTGAAACTGAGATATTTGTCAATGCCAAATTGAGTCACTATCCGTTAAGAGATTATGCAAGTATGTGGAATACAATGTCAAACGTTGTAAAAGACTATGATAAAATCGGCAAAAGAAATAAAAAGAAAGATGATCTTCATTTAAATAAGCACGCCATGCATCTTATGAGATTATTTATGATGGCTATTGATATACTGGAAAAGGGAGAAATCAATACATACAGAGAAAAAGAACATGATTTATTGATGGATATCCGCTTTGGAAAGTATCAAACAGATGAGGGAACTTTTTCGGACAGCTTCTATGATATGATGAGAGAGTATGAAAAGAAACTGCATTACGCTTCCAAGCATACGCAATTACCGGATGAACCGGATTTTAAAAGTGTGCAGGAATTGGTTATGACAATAAATGAAAGGGTGATTCGTGATGAGATATGATAATTATAAAGAGAATATAGAAGAGCTGATTCTTTATAAAATAAGAGAAATAGAGGAAAAAGAGAATATAAAAGTGCTACACGCTATTGAATCGGGAAGTAGAGCTTGGGGCTTTGCCTCGCCTGACAGCGATTATGATGTAAGGTTTATCTATGTTCGTAATAAAAACTTTTATTTATCCCTTAGAGAGAACAAGGACTTTATCGATTGGGAATTAAATGAGGTGCTTGATATCAACGGATGGGATTTTAAAAAGGCATTAAAGCACTTTCATAAATCAAATGCTACATTATTTGAGTGGAGCAATTCTCCTATTGTGTATTATACAACGGATGTTTGGAAGGAGCTTTACGACAGAACGGCATGCAAATACTTTGCATGTAAATCTGCACTTTATCATTACTACGGTACGGCAAAAAAGAACTACTACGATTACCTATGTGATAACATGGTAAAATATAAAAAGTATTTTTACGTGCTGAGACCTATTCTTGCCTGTAAATGGATTGAAGAAAAGAAATGCCCACCGCCGGTACTTTTTGATGAATTGGTTAATACCGTTCTTGAGGAAGATATGAAGACAGCGGTAGAGGATTTGCTTGCAAAGAAGGTAAAAATGTCCGAATCAGAAAAAGGCCCAAGGGTTGAAGAGATAAATAATTATATAGAAGAGAAGTTGGAATATTATAAGTCGACCTTGGAAACAATGGAGGATGACAGGAATACCGACTGGGATGCGCTGGAAGAGGAGTTTAGAGGGGTGGTAGACAGTATTTAGTTCGTAAATGTCGGCATTTTCTGATATAATTACTATGTATGTTTATTGGGAGGTGATATTCATTAACGAGCTAAAAATCAGGCAATTATGTTATAACATGAATATTGGTTCTACAGAACCTAAATTTGCAATTTTAGAAGATGGAACACAGGTTGTTACAAAATTATATAATGGCCCGGAAGGAAATCTGGTGCTCTTTAATGAGTATTTATGCTATCGTTTGGCTATTTTATTGGATATTCCGATGCCGAGAGCAGGTGTTTGCATTTTAGACAGTTCTTCAGAAATACAAGATGAAGAACTTGCTACTCCGCTTAATTATGGAAAAGCTTTTTTCTCGGAATATATGCCAAAGGTTACAAAACTACTTCCTACCATTATTAGTAAGATGAGAAATAAAGAGGATTTTGTAAAGATTCTACTATTTGATCATGTTATATTTAATACAGATAGAAATCCCGGAAATCTTTTAGTACGATTTTGTAAGGGCGATATTTCACTAAAAGTAATAGACCATACACATGTTTTTATTAATCAAACATTTTGGGATGCAAGTTGCTTGAAACGAGCAATGGAAGAAAATGATTTATTAGACACGAAGGTATTGGAGTATAATTCCTACTTGTATGAAATGTTTTTTGAAAATTTTTCTGTTAGAAAGGAGATGTTGGAAAAGGAAAGTTCAGTCTTTAAAAGCAAGATTAATCATGATATAATAACAGAACTCATCGACATTATTCCGGAAGAATGGAGACCGAAACAGAAAGATATTGATGAACTTATAAATTATATTCTATATAGAGTCGATAATTTGGATGTGATAATATCCACAATTTTGACATATAATAATAGATAGGGAAGGAGGAAATATAATGTACAACATTGAATATGCAGCATTGAATTATTATCATTCACCTATATCAGATGAGTGCTTGTGTATAGGTGTGTTATTTCACAATGTAACAACAGGACAACGTGATTTCAAATATATCTCCAATTTCCAACGGTTTCATGCTTTTGATGATGAAGCGGATATTGATTTTGTTAAACTCTATTTACGAGGTATTAAGGATGAAGTTGAAACTTCTGTCTTTAATTTTAACAAAGAGTTTGAGCTTGCTTCATATGTCAAAGTGTATGCGAATGAATTTAGATTCTCATCAGTTAGAACTCTTACAGTTAATGAAAATGAGAACTATGTTGAGGATTTATCGAAAGTATATTTGAAATATGATTTAGCAAGATCACAGAGATTAAACGGCAATGAGGAAAAGAAATTAATTCGTAGAGTGCTTGAATCAAATAATCTTGAATATACTACTCAAAAAGTTGATGGTCCATATAGCGATGAAATTTCCTTTGATTATCAAGTTGGAAATGTATGTATTAAGATGTTTTCATTTAAAGGGAAAAACTTAAAGCGAGTTATCGGAAGTGCAAGACAATGGTCTTTTGTAGCTGACGAGTTGGGGGAACAAAAGAGAGTGCTGTTCATATATGATTCAGATTATGAAGATATGGGCAATCTCGATATAATTATTAAGATACTATCAAAGAATGCAAAGGTTCTGAAATTGGATGATGGAATGGATTATATTTTGAATCAGTGTTTGTAGAGTCAAAGCCGTAGATGATGTGTCTGCGGCTTTATTACTTATATTCCTGAAAACCTCGCAAATGGGGCAATACAGGGCAAAAAGGAGTAAATAAAACTATGATAAAAGTACTTTTTATCTGCCACGGCAATATCTGCCGTTCACCTATGGCGGAGTTTATAATGAAAGACAAGGTAAAAAAGCTTGGGATTGAGGATATGTTTAAGATAGCCTCAGCAGCTACAAGCTCTGATGAGATATGGAACGGTGTGGGCAATCCGGTGTATCCGCCTGCAAAGGATGAGCTGAAGAAGCACGGTATAGCATGTCCCGGTAAGAAGGCAAGACAGATGGTAAAGTCCGACTATGAAGAATACGACTACCTGATAGGAATGGACGATGCCAATATAAAAAATATGAAGAAAGTTTTTGGAAGGAATGATAAAGTATATAAACTTTTGAGTTTTACAGGAAGTGATGAGTCGGTATCCGATCCGTGGTATACAGACAGATTTGATACAGCTTATAATGATATAGATAGAGGAGTGGACGGATTTTTGAAGTTTTTGGAGGAGAAAAATGTCATCAATTAAAAAAGTATTGATAATAAAGGTAGTATTGGCAGCTGTTTGTATTGCGGCAGGCTTGATATCGTTTTTTGTGCTGGCAGGCATTTTCAGCAATGTAGATTTTTATGCGGATACTATAAGCGCGCTTGATAAGAGCAGGAGCAAGGTGATGGAGCTTGTGGCTGCAGCGGTAGCGTCATCTTCCGCCATAACACTTTTGCCGGGAGATATAGGCACTCCGGTTGCACAGGAACTTGCAGAGATGAGTAAGTATTTTTTGATTGTACTTTGTGCCATCTATCTTGAAAAATTTTTGCTGACAGTAACAGGAATGGTTGCATTCAAGTATATCATTCCGGTTGCCTGCCTTTTGTTTATTATATTTATAGCATCGAATGAAAAGGTGTTTGCAAAGATTGCAACCAAGCTGTTTTTATTCAGCCTGGTTATATCATTTACAATACCGATCAGTGTAAATATCGCAAATATGATAGAAAGCAACTACGCCTCGTCCATAGATACGACACTGAATAACGCCAAGCAAAACACTCAGACCGTTACGGATGATGCCAAGGAAGAGAGCGGCAATGCCATAGATAAGTTTGTAAACAATATCACAGGCAATGCAAATGAGATTTTAAAGAAATTTGAGAATACCGTAAGTTCATTTATAGAAGCAATTGCAGTGATGATAGTAACTTCATGCCTTATACCTATAGGTGTGCTGTTTTTCTTCCTTTGGCTGGTAAAACTGATATTTTCAATAAACGTAAACGGGTTCGGTTTTATGCGTAGGGAAAACAGCTAGTTAAATTATTTGTAAAAATACTGAGAATTTAATTTTGGAGTGTATGCATTAGAGAAAAAGGAAAGGTTTACCTTTACTTTTTCTCTAATGCCAAACCTATCAAACGATCTGTATAATCTGCCATAAATAAAGGAATATTCAGCACATCGTCAAAAATCCAAGTCTTACCTACCTGTCGTACACCTTTTAGTATTAAAGGTTTTCTATATGGAGAATTCTTCCAGTTTAACAGATTTTTCAAAATAAACCGTTCCATAGTTTTCCTTTTCACACTTTTATATTAATTTTAGTGTATATGAATCACATTTTTATTATATATTAAAATATAAAAAATACAATATAAACCACAGATTTATACAAATCAAGAAAAGCAAATTATGTTAAAAAGATAACGTTAAAACATTGACAATGTAACAAATGTGATGTATCATATAAGCAAGAGGTTAAATTTATTTGCAAAGAGTGATTTTGCTTACACTTTTTGCTTAATATATTAAATTTAATATGGAGGCTGTATATGAGATTTACATTACCAAGGGATATTTATCACGGAAAAGATTCACTTGAGGCTTTGAAGAACTTCACAGGCAAGAAGGCGTTTGTCTGTGTAGGCGGAGGCTCTATGAAGAGATTCGGCTTTTTGGATAAGGTGATAGACTACCTTAAAGAAGCAGGCATGGAGGTAAAGCTTTTTGAAGGAATAGAGTCCGACCCTTCTGTAGATACCGTAATGCGCGGTGCTAAGGAAATGATAGAGTTCGGACCGGACTGGATAGTGGCTATCGGCGGAGGCTCACCTATTGATGCCGCTAAGGCTATGTGGATAAAATATGAGTATCCTGATTGTACATTTGAAGATATGTGTAAGGTGTTCGGTATTCCCACACTTAGAAAGAAAGCAAAGTTCTGTGCTATTTCTTCCACATCGGGAACCGCTACCGAGGTAACGGCTTTTTCAATCATTACAGACTATGAAAAGGGCATCAAATATCCTATAGCAGACTTTGAGATAACACCTGATGTGGCAATCGTAGACCCTGCACTTGCAGAGACTATGCCGAAGAAGCTTGTTGCACATACAGGTATGGATGCTTTGACACATGCGATTGAGGCGTATGTATCTACTGCAAACTGTGATTTTACAGATCCTCTTGCACTGCATGCAATAGAGATGATTCATAAGTATCTTATAAAGTCATACAATGAGAACAAGGAAGCAAGAGATGCAATGCACAATGCACAGTGTCTTGCAGGTATGGCGTTCTCAAATGCATTGCTTGGAATAGTACATTCAATGGCACATAAGACAGGTGCGGTATTCGGCGACTACGGTGCTCACATTATACATGGTGCCGCAAATGCAATGTATCTTCCTAAGGTAATCGCTTTTAACGCTAAGGACGGTGAGGCGGCTAAGAGATATGCAAAGATAGCCGATGTACTGGGTCTGCCGGGAAGCACACAGGAAGAGAAGATAAAAGAACTTATCAAATATGTCAGAGGAATGAATGACGAGCTTAATATTCCACACTGCATAAAGAATTACGGAGCAGATTCATATCCTACAGAGAACGGATTTGTACCTGAGAATGTATTCCTTGAGAGATTGCATGATATAGCCGTAAATGCAGTAGCGGACGCTTGTACAGGTTCAAATCCTAGACAACCAAGTGTTGAAGAGATGGAAAAACTTTTGAAATGTTGCTATTATGATACTGAAGTTGACTTCTAATATAAGCAGAGATATGAAGTCTTAGTATCTCAGCATAATGAAACACATCAATGACGTAAGTTGTTGGTGTGTTTTTTCGGCTTATGAATCATCTATAATAAATATAAAACTCATTATCAAATTTACTTGAAAAATAATAAAAAAAGTTGTAATATGATAACGAGTTTCAAATTAGACTATCCGAGTAGGGTAGCAATGTTGGAGGTGTGATTTGACGAAGGCTCAGTATAAAACCAAACAATTGTTGGAAATAGAGGATTTCCTGAAGGAAAATGCGAACAAGCATGTCACTGTGAATGATATTATTCTTTTTTTCAAAGAGCAGGGAAAGAACATCGGGAAAGCCACTGTTTACAGACATTTGGAAAGAATGGTAAGTGACGGATCCGTACATAAATATATGCTTGATGCGGGAGACAGCGCGTGCTTTGAGTATATTGAAGATGAGGACTTGCATCCGGTTTGCTTTCACTGTAAATGTGAGAAATGCGGTAAACTTATTCACTTGGAGTGTACTGAATTGTCCCTCATAGGAGACCATCTGAGAGAGGAACACGGCTTTGATATAGACCACGCCAGAACTGTTTTTTATGGAACTTGTAATGAATGTAGAAAAGAGGGTAAGCTATGAAAAGGTTTATTGGAATAGGACTTGGTATCCTTATGGTAATGATGACACTTCTCGGCTGTGCAAAAAAAGATGATACGGCTGCAAGCGCAGGTAAAGAAGGTAAGAAAATCAGTATTGTTACTACTATTTTTCCGGCATATGACTGGGTAAAGCAGGTGGTAGGCGATAATAAGAATGTGGATATTACCTTCCTTATAGATAAGGGAGTGGATTTGCACAGCTATCAGGCGTCCGCACAGGATATTGCAAAAATTACGGACAGCGACCTGTTCGTATATGTAGGCGGAGAGTCTGACGGATGGGCTGAGGATATCGTAAAGGAAAATCCTAATCTGAAATACATCAGTATGGTAGACAGTATCGGTAAAGCTGCATTAGAAGAGGAACTTGTAGAGGGTATGCAGGAGGAACAAGGCGAAGAAGAGGGAGAAGAGTGCGCTATCGATGAGCACGTTTGGCTTTCATTGGCAAATGCCAAGACTATAGTGGGGGCTATAGAAGCCAAGTTGGCGGAGATAGATCCTGACAATAAGAGCAGTTATGAAAAGAATGCAAATGATTATATTGCAAAGCTTGACGCGCTTGACAAAGAGTATCAGGATGCTCTTTCAAAAGTTCAGGATAAGACAATCCTTGTGGGAGACAGATTCCCGTTCAGATACCTTGTAAATGAGTATGGAATAAAGTATTATGCCGCATTTAAAGGATGTGATGCAAACAGTGAGGCGTCATTTGAGACGGTCAAATTCTTGGCAAACAAGATGGATGAGTTGAAGCTTACAAAGATATTTATAATTGACGGTTCAAAGGGTGACCTTGCAAAGACAATAGTGGAAAACACAAAGGATAAGAATGCAAAGGTTTTGGTACTTGACTCTATGCAGTCAACAAAGAGTAGTGATAATGCCGACTACCTTGATATAATGAAAAAGAATTTGGAAGTACTCAAAGAGGCATTATAGACTGGAGATTTATGATAAAATGTGAAAATCTGTCACTGGGATATGACGGAAAGGCTATAGTAGAGAATCTGAACTTTGAAATAAAAGACGGGGATTATCTATGCATTATAGGGGAGAACGGTGTGGGAAAGTCTACATTGATAAAGACGCTTTTAAAACTTATAAAGCCTATATCCGGAGAGGTTATATATAATGAGAACCTTGTGCCGACAGAAATAGGATACCTTTCACAGCAACAGCAGCTTATGAAGGATTTCCCGGCATCTGTCTTTGAAATAGTAATCTCGGGATGTCAGTCAAAGGTGGGGATTAGACCGTTTTATAATAAAAAAGAAAAGCTGGCCGCAAGGGAAAAGATAGAAGAGCTGGGGCTTTCCGATCTTATGAAAAGAAGCTTCAGTGAACTCTCAGGCGGTCAGCAGCAAAGAGTTCTTTTAGCCAGAGCATTGATGGCAGGTCAGAGGCTCATGATACTTGATGAGCCTGTGACAGGTCTTGACCCGCATGCAAGTCAAAATATGTATGATATTATCAACGGGCTTAATAAAGACGGAATGACGATAGTTATGATTTCACATGATGTGGATGAGGCGCTTGAGTATGCGACAAATGTGTTATATATAGGAAAGCAGATATTTTTCGGAGATACGGACGAGTATAAAGGGAGTGTGGGAATACAATGAAAGAATTCAGTTTATATTTTAGTTATCCTTTTGTACGATATGCGATAATCGTAGGAATACTTATAGCGCTTTGCTCTTCACTTCTTGGAGTTATCCTGGTTTTGAAGAGATTTTCATTTATAGGAGACGGACTTTCACATGTGGCTTTCGGTGCGGTATCGGTGGCTACAGTGTTTAATCTTACCGACAATATGATACTTGTACTGCCGGTAACAATTATTGCCGCAATTATTCTTTTAAAAGGCGGTACAGGCGGCAAGATAAAAGGTGACGCCTCTATAGCCATGATGTCTGTAGGAGCGTTGGCATTCGGCTATTTGGCGATGAATGTGTTCTCAAGCGGAGCAAATCTTGCAGGAGATGTATGTACCACTCTTTTCGGGTCCACATCAATACTTACATTGACCAAGGAAAAGGTAATGCTTTGTATTGTGCTTTCTGTAATTGTGATAGCCATATTTATACTGTTTTACAATAAAATATTTGCAGTGACCTTTGATGAAAACTTTGCCGTTGCGACAGGTATCAACACAAGAAAATACAATCTTTTGATAGCAATTATTATTGCGGTGATTGTGGTACTGGCAATGAATCTGGTGGGATCATTGCTTATATCCGCACTTGTAGTATTCCCTGCACTTGCTTCTATGTGTGTGTTCAAAAGCTTTTTATCCGTAACCGTATCATCGGCAATATTTTCGGTGGTATGTACAAGTGTCGGACTTCTTATTTCGATACTTGCAGGTTCACCTGTGGGTGCCACTATTGTGTGTATTGATATATTGGTATTCTTTGTATTTTATATACTCGGCAGAGTAAAGGGGTAGTTAGTACAGACTACCCTGTATTTATGCTTATATTTTATATTCTTTGTTATTTTTTTATCTTGATAATACTTTTGAATTAATGTAAAATCAAAGTCGAGTTTAGAAATAACAAACAACCGCAGTTGTTTTCGGTTGCTTAAGATAGCATTTGTTTGATAGAAAAAGAGGTATATATGGATAAGAGACCGATAGTACTATGTATAATGGATGGTTTAGGTATAAGAAAAGGACATGATCATAATGCCGTATTTGAGGCAAAGACTCCGAATCTTGACAGACTTGAGAAGGAATATCCTTTTGTAGAGGGTCAGGCAAGCGGACTTTATGTAGGTCTGCCTGACGGACAGATGGGTAATTCCGAGGTAGGTCATATGAATATGGGTGCCGGAAGGATTATCTATCAGGAGTTGACCAGAATATCAAAGGCGATAGAGGACGGAGATTTCTATAAGAATAAGGGACTTTTGGCCGCTGTAGAGAATGTAAAGAAAAACAACAGTGCACTTCACCTTATGGGACTTGTTTCAAGCGGCGGTGTTCACAGCTACAATACTCATATCTACGGACTTTTGGAACTTGCAAAGAGAAACGGTATCAAGGAAGTTTATGTACATGCATTCCTTGACGGTAGAGATACACCTCCTACATCAGGTAAGGAGTTTGTAGCCGAGCTTGAAGATGAGATGGCAAAGATAGGTGTTGGTAAGGTTGCATCTGTGATGGGTCGTTTCTATGCAATGGACAGAGACAACCGTTGGGACAGAGTTGAGGCGGCTTACAATATAATGACAAAGGGCGGCAATGAAAAGGTAAGCGCTACAGAAGGTATACAGGAGTCATATGATGATGACAAGAACGATGAGTTCGTAGTACCTTTTGCAGTAGAAGGAACAAAGAGAATACAGAACAATGATTCTATAATATTCTTCAACTTCAGACCTGACAGAGCAAGAGAGATGACAAGAGTGTTCTGTGTAGACGACTTTAACGGTTTTGACAGAGGAGACAGACTTCATACAACATTTGTTTGCTTCACGGATTATGATGACACTATCACAGATAAGATAGTTGCATTTGAAAAAGAAGAGATAAAGGATACATTCGGTGAGTTCTTGGCTGCACATCATTTAAAGCAACTAAGACTTGCAGAGACTGAAAAGTACGCACATGTTACTTTCTTCTTCAACGGCGGTAAGGAAGAGCCGAATGAGGGTGAGGACAGAATCCTTGTAAATTCTCCTAAGGATGTGGCAACTTATGACCTCAAGCCTCAGATGAGTGCTTATGAGGTTTGTGACAAGCTTGTAGGTGCTATAAAGGGCGGTAAATATGATGTTATCATTATCAACTTTGCAAACCCTGATATGGTCGGACATACGGCGGTTGAATCTGCAGCCATAAAGGCTGTAGAGGTAGTCGATGAGTGTGTCGGCAAGGCGGTTGAAGCTATTAAGGAAGTGAACGGTATAATGTTTATATGTGCCGACCACGGAAACTGTGAGACATTGGTTGATGAGAAAACAGGTGAGCCTTATACAGCACATACTACAAACCCTGTACCTTTCATACTTGTCAACGCGGACCCTAAGTATAAGCTTGCAGAAGGCGGAAGACTTTGTGATATAGTTCCTACACTTATAGAGCTTATGGGAATGAAAAAACCTGAGGATATGACAGGAAAGAGCCTTTTGGTTGAGAAATAAAATATAATGATATGATAAAACGCTCGAAGGTAATACTCACGGGCGTTTTTTGTTGCCTATATTTTAAACAAAAGTTAATCAATATGTACTTATTATTCATATGATATTACTTGACATTATAAATGGTTGGTGTATTATATGTATTGGTACAGTTAATATAATTTACCACCTGACAAAAAGTGAAATAAATTATAAATATTTTGTGATTATTCTTGTTTAGGGGTAAATTTGCGATATAATATCAAATACCTTACAATAAATGACGGAGGTTATATGAAAAGTAATATAATAAAAATAGGAGCTTTGGGACTTGCTTCTATAATGGCCTTTGAGAGCGTGGGAGCAGGCAGTGTATTTGCACAGAGCTCAAACTTTGAATTAAGAAAAAAAGTAATAGGTCTTACGGGAATTACCTTTGTAAGTGGAAATATAGACAGATTTGTAACCAGAGGTGAGTTTGCCAAGATGCTTGCACAGGCTTCACCGTATCGCTCGGTACTTACCAAAAACAGCAACACATCGGTATTTAATGATGTGCCTAAGGACAATGAAAATGCGGCGGCTATAAAGATGGCTGTGGAGCACGGATATATGACAGGATACCTTGGCGGAGTGTTTAAGCCGAACGACAATGTTACGCTTAATGATGCAATAAGAGGAGTACTTACATTACTTGGATATGATGCAAGCGATTTTGCGGGAGACGCCAACAATAAGAGAATGGCAAAGTACGGCTTCCTTGAGCTTAACGAAAATCTTACATCACTGAGTGCCAATTCAAATCTTACAGTGAGAGATTGTATAAATCTTTTCTACAATATGTTAAAGACCAATATGAAGGATGGCGGTGCATATGTGGTTACCATATTTAACGGTGAAATAAACAAAGACAAGGAGGTAAATCCTCTAAAGCTTGCAGATAATTCACTTAAGGGCCCGAAGGTTGTAAAGTCTGTAAATCAGCTTGCAAGGGCTTTGCCTTTTGATTATAAGGACGGTAACTTATTTGTAGACGGAAGAAGTGTGGGTGCAGATTATTTCAAGAGTCTTATGGAATCGTCGGATGTGGGACTTGTAATCTATTACTCCGCGGCTGCAAAGACTGTTTGGGCATATGATGAGAACACCGACGCCACCAACGGAAAGAAGGCTGTACACGGTACTGTAGAGAGTATTTACTATGAGTCAACTTCTTCACTTACACCTACATCGGTTACTATTGACGGACAGGAGTATCAGATTACAAACAGCGATATGCAGTTTGCATTCTCTATCTACGGAAGCATCAAGGTAAACGACGATGTTACATTGGTAGTGGATATCAACAATGCCGGGGACGGCACTGTGACATATACTGTAGTTGATTATATAGAGGATTAGTGGGGGAAAGATGAAGAAAAGATTTATAGTTATACCTGCACTTGTAGTACTTGGAGTAGGCGGATTTTTCTTTATGAAGTCAAGGAATGCTTCCAAGATGGATATGAATACATTCGTATCGACAGCGGTAGTAACAAAACAGGATATATCTTCCGAGATTTCTTCCTCAGGAACTATTACTCCTAAGGATACTTACAATATCACTGCACTTGTATCAGGAGAGATTATTTCGGCTGATTTCAATGTGGGAGATACCGTAACTAAGGATCAGGTGTTGTATCAGATAGATAAGTCAAACCTTGAATCGGATATGAATGCTTCAAACAATTCACTCAATAAGGCAAATTCGGGTTATGCTACGGCAAGCAAGGAGTATGCAAAGGCAAAGGCCGAATTTGCAGGAAATCTTTACCGTTCTACCAGAAAGGGATATATAAAGGAACTCAGTATACAGGACGGAGATAAGATAAGCGGCGGAACCAAGCTTGCGACTATCTACAATGACAATGTGATGAATATTCGTATTCCTTTCTTAAGTGCGGAGTCCGGTAATATAACTCCGGGTATGACCGGAATATTGACACTGACTGAGACAGGTGAACAGGTGGAAGGTAAGGTGGTGTCCGTTTCAAGTATGGACCAGGCCATGGACGGCGGCAGACTTGTCCGCAATGTCACCTTTGAGGTGAACAATCCGGGCGGTCTGACAGATAAGACAACCGCAAATGCTACAGTCGGAGATATGACTTCTACAGGTGACGGAACATTTGAGGCTTCCACAAATGTGGATATGAGTGCGGACCTTGCCGCAGGTGTGGATATTGAAAAGGTGCTTGTAAATGTAGGAGACTATGTGGAAGTCGGAACACCTATATTTAAGATGACCTCAGAGAGTGCCGATAAGCTTTTAAAGACATATAAGGATGCTGTGGATACCGCACAGGGTGATGTGGATACGGCCAAGAAAGGTGTGGATACAGCCAAGAAAACTTCGGATGAGTACACTATCAAATCACCTATTGCGGGAAAGGTAATCAGCAAGAATTATAAAGTCGGAGATAAGGTCGGCTCAGGCGGTGACAATAAGGCGACCACTATGGCGGTTATCTACGATATGAGTTCATATACATTCAAGATGAGTGTGGATGAGAAGGATATTACAAAGGTTCAAAGCGGTCAGAAAGTAAGAATAAAGTCCGATGCTTTCCCGGATAAGGAGTATTCGGGTACGGTGACCAATATAAGTCTTGAGAGTACCAGTCAAAACGGTGTGTCCACTTACCCTGTTACGGTAACTCTTGATGAAACCTATGATTTGCTTCCGGGAATGAATGTAGACGGATATATTACACTTGAATCCGCAAAGGATGCGCTCACTATACCTTCAAATGCGCTTATGAGAGGCAATAAGGTGTATGTAAGAGACAATTCCGCCTCGGAGACAAAGGCAGGTTCAAAAAGTGATGAGAGAGGAGCTGCAAACTCAAGCGGTGACGGACTGATTCCGGCAGGATTTAAAGAGGTTACGGTAACCACAGGTGTTATCAATTCGGATTTTGTACAGATTACTTCAGGACTTAATGAAGGTGATGAAGTCTATGTGGATGAGACTGCGGATATGAGTGTAGGTGAAACGGGAGCTGACGGAATGCCTGCAGACGATGGCGGAGCCGACATGGGCGGAGAAGGTGCCGGAGCTGAAGGAGCAGCCGGGGAAGGTGCAGGAGCGGACGCAGGCGGTGCGGATGCCGGAGCCGGAGGTCAGTAATGGAAAAACTTATCCAAATGATTGATATTCGAAAAGAATACAAGATGGGTGATGAAACGGTATATGCCAATGACGGCATTACGTTGGATATTGATAAGGGCGAGTTTGTAGCGATAGTCGGAAAGTCGGGATCCGGAAAGTCAACTCTTATGAATATAATAGGAGCCTTGGATGTGCCGACTTCAGGTACTTATCTTCTGGGCGGAAAGGATGTAGGTAAGATGAGTGACAATCAGCTTGCGGATATTCGCAACAAGATGATCGGATTTGTCTTCCAGCAGTACAATCTTTTGCCCAGAATGAATATACTTGAAAATGTTGAATTGCCGCTTTTGTATGCACATGTACCGACACATGAGAGAGAAAAAAGAGCTTTGGAGGCGCTTGAAAAGGTTGGCTTGGCAGAGAAGGCAAAGCAGATGCCCAAGCAGCTTTCAGGAGGACAGCAGCAAAGAGTGAGTATTGCAAGAGCTCTTGCCGCCAATCCTTCTCTTATACTTGCGGATGAGCCTACAGGAGCCCTTGATTCAAAGACAAGCCGTCAGGTACTGGACTTCTTTAAGAAGATTCATGAAGAGGGAAATACGGTTATTATGATTACACATGATAATTCAATCGCCATTGAGGCGAAGAGAGTCATTAGAATAGCGGACGGCAAAATAAATTTTGATGGAAGTAGTGAAGATTATGCTGCAATCATTTAAACTTGCAATAAAGAGTATTATTGCGAATAAGATGAGATCATTCCTTACCATGCTCGGACTTATCATAGGTGTGTCGGCAGTAGTTATACTGGTAAGTGTAATGATGGGATATCTGAACAATATGGTGAAGTCCTTTATGGATATGGGAGCCAATACTATAAGCGTCAGCCTTGTAAATACGCCGGCAAGACAGGCGAGTATTGACCAGATGTATGATTTTTTCAATGAGAACAGGGATGTGTTTTCAGAGATGAGTCCACAGGTAGGTGTAAGCGGGACTATAAAAGTGGGAACTACCAAATCCACAAGCACCACGGTAAGCGGTGTAAGCGAATACTACAGTAAGATGAAGAACTACAAGCTTGAAAAGGGAAGAAATCTGTCATATGCGGATATGATATCAAGGCAAAAGGTAGTTGTAATAGGTTATTATGTGGCTTTGAAGCTTTTCGGCTCACCGAAGGAGGCTTTAGGTCAGATTATAAAGATAAACGGTTCGGCGTTTACGGTCGTGGGTGTTGTGGAAAGGCAGGATAAAAAGCAGTTGTCGGCGAGAGGAAATGACGACTTTGCACTGATGCCTTACTCCACTGCAGGACAGTTAAACGGTACTTCGGTACCTGATACTTACACATTTGCTACTGTGGATACAAAGGTAAGCGATAAAGCTGTGACTCTTTTGAAAGATTTTTTAAAGACCATTTATACACAAAAGGAAACATATTTTGTGCAGTCTATGAGTCAGATGCTTAGTGAGATAAATGTACAGATGGCACTTATGAGTACCATCATAGGAGCTATAGCAGGTATATCACTCCTGGTTGCAGGTGTAGGTGTTATGAATATCATGCTGGTTTCCGTAACGGAAAGGACCAGAGAGATAGGTATCAGAAAGGCGCTCGGAGCCAGAAAAGGTGTTATAATGCAGCAATTTGTTATTGAGGCATTGGTTACAAGTACATTGGGAGGCTCTGTAGGTATTTTACTGGGCTGTGTAGTCAGTCCTACTATAGGCAGATTTATGGGAATGAGTTCACCTGCAAACTTTAATGCGGTGCTTATTTCTTTCAGTGTATCGGTAGCTATAGGTCTTATATTCGGCTATATGCCGGCTATGAGAGCTGCAAGCCTTAATCCTATAGATGCGCTTAGAAGCGAATAAATTTTTACTCGGGGGAGCCCCCGAGTTTTTTGGTTCAGTAAATATGTGATAAATTTGGTAGACATTGACGCTATATTGTATTTTAGATGGTAAATTTTAATATAAATTATATTGGCTAATCTACTTATATAAGATATACTAAAGAAATGAAGAAATTTTTTTATACATTGTGGGTGTGTTTATACCCTATGATTATTTATTCGGCAGTACAGTTTATGATAATGATTGTGGCCATATTTGCGTTTATGGTTGCAGGAGTGACATCCTATGATAAGCTGATGGATTCTGTGATTCCGTATTCACTACCGCTTACTGCGGTGAGTGCCGTGATTACATTTGTACCTATGATACTGTTTTATTATTTCGATAAGAAAAAAGGCAGAGGCTTTATAGAGAGCAATGCAAAGCCTTTAGACTTTTTGATGGCTGCTTTAGGAGGAGCGGGAATTGCGATAGTACTCAATGTAATCATAGGCATCAGCGGACTTGCAAACTTAGATACAAGCTTTATGGAAGTAAGCGAGGCTATATCAAGTCCGCCGTTTCCTGTTATTTTGCTTTGTACAGGTGTGATAGCTCCGATAATTGAGGAACTTATCTTCAGAGGTTTGGTATTTAACAGGATAAAGTACAATTATAATGCTGTAGCGGCATTAATTATATCCGCCATAGCATTCGGTATTTATCACGGAAATCTGACACAGGGTGTATATGCAACTCTTTTGGGGATTTGTTTGGCATATGTATATAATAAGACTGAGAACCTGCTTGTGCCTATATGTATACATATAAGTGCGAATGTGATAGTGAATTTTTATGGTAAGCTTAGTGAGAACTTTGATACGGTAACGAAGTTTTTGGAGTCGGCAGCGATATTTATGGCGGTTCTATTGCTTTGCCTGATATTTGCCATAATAGGAATTATATATTTTATAAGAAGAAAGGTTAAACAATGAAAGTTTTAAGTATAGCGGTACCTTGCTTTAATTCGGCGGAGTATATGAGAAAATGCATAGATTCTTTGCTTGTGGGTAAGGATGATGTGGAGATACTTATTGTCAATGACGGTTCAAATAAGGATGATACAGCCAAGATAGCCGACGAGTATGAGAAGAAGTATCCTACCATATGTAAGGCGATTCACAAGGAAAACGGCGGACATGGTGACGCAGTTATGTTCGGACTCAGAGCTGCAACAGGTGAGTTTTTCAAGGTGGTCGACTCTGATGACTATCTGGATAAGAAGTCTTTTTTGGAAGTACTCAATAAATTAAAAGAGTTTATCAGAGACAAAGAAAATATTGATATGCTGCTTTGCAACTTTGTGTATGACAAGGTGGGAGTAAAGAAGAAAAAGGTAATGACTTACAAGAGGAATTTACCTGTGAATAAGAAGTTTGAGTGGGAAGACATAAAGCCTTTCCATACAGGACAGTATATCTTGATGCACTCTGTAATATACAGAAGAGAGCTTTTGATTGAGAACGGGCTTGATTTACCGAAGCATACATTCTATGTTGACAATATCTTTGTATACCAGCCTCTAAAGGCGGTGAAGGATATCTATTACATGGATGTCAATCTGTACAGATATTATATAGGTAGAGAAGATCAGTCTGTAAACGAGCAGGTTATGATCGGCAGGATAGACCAGCAGATAAGAGTAACCAAGCTTATGCTTGACGCCTTCAATCCGTATGATGTTGTCAATAAGAAGCTTAGAAAGTATCTTATAAGCTATCTTGAGATAATGATGGTAATATCTTCAATACTTGCAATTCTCTCAAAAGATGAGGAGAATCTGAAAAAGAAAGATGAGCTGTGGAACTATCTTAAAGACCACAACCCGAGACTTTACAGAGGAATAAGGAGAGGTGCACTGGGTCAGGCTATGAACCTTCCGGGCAAGGTCGGAAGAAGTATTGCAGTAGCAGGATATAGAATAGCCAATAAACTTTACGGATTTAACTAAGCGTTTATAGGGGCTTGCAACTGTAATTGCGGGGTGTAGAAAAAACTTAAAAAAATTTAAAATAATGCTTGACATATAGTGGGATTTTTTATATACTTACAGAGCGTTGAACGCAACGGGATCTTAGCTCAGCTGGGAGAGCATCTGCCTTACAAGCAGAGGGTCACAGGTTCGAGCCCTGTAGGTCCCACTTTTTCATGTAAAGCATGAATTTAATATATGGCGATGTAGCTCAGTTGGCTAGAGCATACGGTTCATACCCGTAGTGTCGAGAGTTCGAATCTCCCCATCGCTATTTTTTCCATTTTGTCCCGACTTATTTGTCGGGGCCTTTTTATTGCAAATTTTAATATTATGAAAAAGCCGACCTATAATATCAGATTATAAGCCGGCTTATTTTTTAAATTACTTTATCTCAAAACCGAAGTATCTTACTGCATTGTTAAATGAGATATTTTCTACAAGTTCCTTAAGTGCCTTGTCATCATTAGGATATTGTCCGCTCTCTACCCACTCGCCTACAAGTCCACAAAGTATTCTTCTGAAGTAGTCATGTCTGGTATATGAGAGGAATGAACGGGAGTCTGTAAGCATACCGTTGAAGTTACCGAAACATCCGAGAGCCGCAAGTGATTTCATCTGAGCTCTCATTCCCTCATAGTGATCGTTGAACCACCAAGCCGAACCCTGTTGAACCTTGCCTACAGCGCTTGAGTCCTGGAAGCATCCTATGATTGTACCGATAGAGGCATCATCGTTAGGGTTGAGAGAGTAAAGGATTACCTTCGGAAGCTCATCTGTTATGGTAAGAGCGTCCAAAAAGTTTGCAAGCTGATCTGCCGGAGCATATCCGCTGATAGAATCAAAGCCTGTATCAGGGCCCAGCTTGTCAAACATTGCGGTATTGTTGTTTCTCTTACAACCGAAGTGAAGCTGCATTACCCAGTTAAGCCTGTGGTACTCTCTGCCAAGGAAAAGAAGAAGAGCGGTCTTATACTGATACTGTTCGATAAGACTTATCTCATCACCTGCAAGTTTCTTTTTCATTATTGCATCAATGTCGGCGTCATCAGCCGGGTAGTAATATACGAAGTCAACGCCGTGGTCAGAAACCGAGCATCCGTTTTCGTTGAAGAAATCAAGTCTGTTTTTAAGAGCAAGCTTCAGACTTTCAAAGTCTTTTACAGATACTCCGCTGACACTTGAAAGTTTTTGAATATACTCATTGTAGTCTGTCTTTTCAATATTTGTTGCCTTATCAGGTCTCCAGGCAGGAAGTACACTGAATCCTAAATCGGCTACATCTCTAAGTTTGATATGCCACTCGAGAGAGTCTATAGGGTCGTCTGTTGTACAGATAACTTTTACATTTGAGTTTCTTATGATATTTCTTACGCTGAGTTCATCACTTGAGAGTTTCTCCTTTGTAAGGTTCCAAACTTCATCTGCGGTCTCAGGGCTTAAATGACCTGTGTAGCCGAAGTATTTTTGAAGCTCAAGATGTGACCAGCTGTAGAGAGGATTGCCTATAAGCTTAGGCATAGTGGCGGCCCATGCGTCAAACTTCTCTCTGTCGGTAGATTCATTTCCTGTTATAAGCTTTTCAGGTACACCGTTTGATCTGATCTGGCGCCATTTGTAGTGGTCACCTCCAAGCCAAACCTGTGTGATATTGTCAAATTTTTTGTCTTCATATATTTCCTGCGGATTGATATGACAGTGATAGTCGACTATCGGCATCTTCCCTGCATAGTCATGATAAAGGTGCTTTGCTGTTTTTGTATCAAGTAAAAAATCCTGATCCATAAAATTGTTCATGTTAACCTCCTTAGCCAAACGGCTGCATAAAGTAAAATTTATAATAACTACATCTACAGTAGCCATATATCAATAAGTCTGCTTATAAAGACTCTAAGCCTTAAAAGTATCTCTTTCAATAATCACAGGCTCAAATACTGTGATATTTTCAGGCGTTTGTCCGTCAAATACCTCTAAAAGAGTGTTTACACTGTGACTGCAAAGGTCAAAAAGCCTTGAGTCTACAGTGGTAAGTTCAGGTGATGAGACCTTTGAAAAAATCGAATTATTATATCCGATTATAGATAGGTCTTCAGGTACCGAAATATCATTTTGCTTTGCAAACTTCAGTGCAATCATTGCCAAAAAATCATCACTTGCAATTATACCGTCGGGGATAAAATTCTCTTTGACAAATTTAAAAAGTGCCGACAAAATACTCTCTATATCGTTTTCCATACATAAAAGAGAGGAAAAAAGGGCACCTGAATGTTCGTACTCTTTACATCCTTTCATAAATCCGTCAAGTTTTCTTTTGGCGGACTGTGATGTGGAGTTGTAAAGAAAAAGCAGTTTTCTTTTTCCGGCTTCAAATAACATATTTGCACATTTTTTTGTGGCGTTAAAGTCGTCATAGTATGAGCAATATATGTTCTCACCAGTTAAAGAGCCGTTTATCAAAAGTATGGGCAGGGATTTTGCAGTGTTTTTTATAAGATTTTTATTATCTCTTGAAGATATATATTTTGAGCCTATCATAATGACGGCATCCACACTTTTTGAGATAAGTATATCCATATATTTTTTCAGATTCTTCGTATCATAGCCGCTGCAACATAAAAGTGAGTCGTAACCGTTTTTACGAAGCATTTTTTCAAAGCAGGACAATGCTCCGGCTACATAGATATCTGAAGGGTCAGAGCAAAGTATACCTATAGTCTTCATAGTATTAAGTCCAAGCCCTCTTGCAAATACATTAGGAGTAAAACCCAGCTCATCCACTATATCCAAAACCTTTTTCCTTGTTTTCTCACTTACCTTAGGGCTGTTATTGATGACTCTTGAAACTGTGGCTATAGAGACATTTGCCCTGTTTGCAATATCATATATATTCATAATCCTCCAAGACCGTACAGTAAAGTCTGTAAAAGTATAAATTCATAACTTTTACTATACAAGCATATCTGTGTCTTGACAAGCTGTAAAAATCCCTTGTATAATGCGATTGTAAACGCTTACATTTATTATAAGCTTAATACTGAAATTTGGCAAGGAGTAAGAGATGGATTATATCAAAATCAATGATTCGGATAATGTATGTGTGGCACTGAATGCATTGAAGGCCGGAGAAAAAATCACTATAGGGAATGAAAGTGTGGTGACAAACAGTGATATTCCGGCAGGGCATAAGGTGGCATTAAAGGATATAGGTGCAGGTGAAGACATTATCAAGTACGGAAACAGAATAGGTCTTGCAAAGGAAGATATAAAGGCGGGAGACCACGTACATACACACAATATAAAGACGGCTCTGGAAGATCTTTTGGAATACAAGTATGTTCCGAAGATAAAGGAGATAAAGAAGACGGCTCATGAGAGCTTTATGGGATTTAGGAGAGCAAACGGCAAGGTGGGAGTAAGAAATGAGATATGGATTATTCCTACTGTGGGCTGTGTCAACAATATAGCGCAGGCAATTGAAAGAAGAACAAAGTCTCTTATAAGGGGTAGTGTTGAGGATGTTATAGCATTTGTACACCCGTACGGTTGCTCACAGATGGGAGACGATCAGGAGAATACAAGAAAGATTCTTGCTGATATGATAAATCATCCTAATGCCGGCGGTGTACTTGTGCTTGGACTTGGCTGTGAAAACTCAAATATTCCCGTACTTAAGGAATATCTGGGAGATATAGATGAAAGCAGGGTAAAGTTCCTTATCTCACAAGAGGTGGAAGATGAGATAGAAACAGGAATTTCACTTATAGAAGAACTTATAAACAATATAGCCGATGAAAAGAGAGAAGAAATAGATGCAAGTGAGCTTATTATCGGGATGAAATGCGGAGGTTCGGACGGACTTTCAGGTATCACGGCAAATCCTATAGTCGGAGAGTTCTCAGACATCCTTATTTCAAAGGGCGGAAGTACAATACTTACAGAGGTACCGGAGATGTTCGGAGCGGAGACACTTCTTATGGAGAGGTGTAAGGACAGAGAGACTTTTGAAAAGACGGTGGCTCTTATAAATGATTTTAAGATGTATTTTAAAAATCATAATCAGACTATATATGAAAATCCTTCGCCGGGAAATAAGGCCGGCGGTATATCAACACTTGAAGATAAGTCTCTCGGATGTACACAGAAGTCGGGAAGTGCCAATGTGGTTGATGTGCTTTCTTATGGCGAAACTTTAAAGACAAAGGGCTTAAATTTGCTCTCTTCACCGGGAAATGACCTTGTTGCGGCTACAGCTCTTGCAATGAGCGGCGCACATATAGTATTATTCACCACAGGAAGAGGAACACCATTTGCGTCGCCTGTGCCGACTTTAAAGATTGCCACCAATTCAAGACTGGCAAAGGCTAAGGGAAACTGGATTGATTTTAATGCAGGCAGGATGATAGAAGATAAGTCAAAGGACGAGCTGGCAAACGATTTATTCAAACTGGTATTGGAGGTTGCAAGTGGTAAGAAGGTGAAGTCTGAAATCGCAGGATTCCATGACTTTGCAATCTTTAAACAGGGAGTAACGCTTTAATGAAAATAAATCGCACAACAGAAAGAAGTGTAAAGATACTTGAGCTTGTAGCCAAGGCAAATGACGGACTTGATATGGATGAAATCTGTGAGAAACTCGCTATACCGAGGACAAGTTGCTATGATATTTTGGTGACTTTGGTACATATGGGAATGCTTGAGGTAAGTACAGGTACAAAGAGAAACTATAAGATAGGCTTGAATGCATACAGGATCGGAATGAGCTATACAAATAACAGAAATATATCTGAGATTATAGATCCTGCACTGAAGGAGCTGTCAAAGGAACTGAAAAAGACCTGTTTTTTCGGAGTATTGGAAGGAACAAAAATTGTGTATATATCAAAGTTTGAACCTGAGAATCCGATAATAACCACAGCCACCATAGGAACAAGAAATCCGGTGTACAGCACTTCTTTGGGTAAGGCGATATTAAGCACTATGAGTGATGAGCAAATAAGAGAGATAACAAAAGATATCGAGTTTAAGCAGGCCACAAGGTTTACGCTGAAAAGTGCGGATGCGCTGATTGAAAATATAAATGTTGTAAGGGGAAGAGGTTTTGCACTTGATGAGAGAGAGGTGGAAGAGCATATGGAATGTGTCGGTGTACCACTCTTCAATGAAAAAAGAGAGTGCATAGGTGCCATATCGGCGTCAAGTCTTTACAGAAAAGATGAGGACTATATTGCTCTTGGAAATACACTGAAAGAAAGAGCTTTTAAAATATCAAAATCTTTAGGCTATATGCCTTGACAAGACTTGGAAAGTTAATTACAATCAAATTATCGCAAATATGAATATAGATTCGTATATACGAATAATATAAAATTGTAAAAGTTATATTATTATGGAGGTTGAAATGAGAAAAGAACAGGTTCTTACAAGAATGAAAGAAGATTGTTTGGTTGCCGTTGTTCGTGCAAAGAACAAAGAGCAGGGTGAGAAGGTAATAGATGCTATAGTTGCAGGCGGCATCAACTTTATCGAGATTACAATGACTATGGATGAGGGAAATCCTGTAGAGTTCATACAGTTTATGGCTGATAAGTACAGAAATAATGACAAGGTGGTTATCGGTGCAGGTACCGTGCTTGACCCTGAGACGGCAAGAGCGGTAATCCTTGCAGGTGCAAACTATGTGGTAAGTCCGGGACTTAATGTGGAGACAATCAAGCTTTGCAACAGATACAGAGTTCCGATGCTTCCGGGTGTTATGTCACCTACAGAGGCTATTACAGCACTTGAAGCAGGATGCGATATTATAAAGGTATTCCCGGGAAATGTGGTAGGACCGGGTGCCATCAGCTCATTTAAGGGACCTCTTCCACAGGGAGACTTTATGCCAAGCGGCGGTGTGGATGTAGACAATGTAGACAAGTGGATTAAAGCAGGTGCTTGTGCTGTAGGTACAGGTTCATCACTTACAAAGGGCGCAAAAACAGGAGACTTTGCGGCGGTAACTGCAAAGGCAAGAGAGTTCGTAGAGGCTGTAGCGGCAGCAAGAAAATAGTATTGGAGAAATTATGGCAAAGATAGTTACAATGGGAGAGATAATGCTCAGATTATCAACTCCGAACAATGAGAAGTTTATTCAGGCGGATGAGTTCGATATCAACTATGGAGGCGGTGAGGCAAATGTTGCGGTATCACTTGCAAACTACGGTCATGATGCGGATTTTGTAAGCGCGTTACCAAAGAATCCTATCGGTGATGCTGCTATTGCAACACTTCGCAAGTACAATGTAGGCACAAAGCATATTTCAAGAAGCGGTGAGAGAGTAGGTATCTATTTCCTTGAGACAGGTTCCGCTATGAGAGCTTCAAATGTAGTATATGACAGAGCACATTCTTCTATCTCTACAGCCAAGGTTGATGAGTTTGACTTTGATGAGATCTTCAAAGATGCGGACTGGTTCCATTTTACAGGTATCACACCGGCAGTTTCAGACAGTGCCGCAGAG
Source organism: uncultured Lachnoanaerobaculum sp. (assembly GCF_938015485.1). Classification (GTDB taxonomy): domain Bacteria; phylum Bacillota; class Clostridia; order Lachnospirales; family Lachnospiraceae; genus Lachnoanaerobaculum. Next base: position 70,690 of record NZ_CALLVU010000128.1, read on the forward strand.
CTTACAGAGGCTGCTCTTAAGGCTGCCAAGAAGGCGGGAGTTACAGTATCTGTAGATCTTAACTTCAGAAAGAAACTCTGGTCATCGGAGAAAGCAAAGAAAATAATGACAAATCTTATGCAGTATGTGGATGTATGTATCGGTAACGAAGAGGACGCCGAGAAGGTTCTCGGATTCAAGCCGGGCAACACGGATGTTACGGCAGGAGAGCTTGAGCTTAGCGGCTATGTGGATATCTTCAATCAGATGTGTGATCAGTTTAAGTTCAAGTATGTTATAAGCTCACTTCGTGAAAGCTTCTCAGCTTCTAACAATGACTGGTCTGCTTGCATTATGGACGGAGCTACAAGAGAGTTCTATCACTCAAAGAAGTACCATGTAACTCCGATAGTAGACAGAGTCGGCGGCGGTGACTCATTTGCAGCAGGTGTTATCTGCGGACTTTGCGATAAGAAGGACTTTAAGTCGGCACTTGAATTTGCCGTAGCGGCTTCAGCACTTAAGCATACAATACCGGGAGATTTCAACCTCGTAACAAGAGAAGATGTTGAGAGCCTTGCAGGCGGAGACGGCTCAGGCAGAGTGCAAAGATAAAAACAAAATATGTATTTTCCTATATAAATATTTGTATTTACAAATTATGAATAGCATAGTACAATCAAACTATGCTATTTTTATTGATATAGTAATATAATGTTGCATATACCTCATAATTAAGGTTGAAGATTTAAAAATAGTATTCTATAGTTATAGGTTTTGTTATATTGGCATTGTATGAATTCTATAGTAGTGATACATGATGATTACTATAATATTTTATACATAATATTCAATATATATTGTGCGTATTTAATATAAATATATTATGAGGAGAACTATGATATGGAAAATTGGGTTACAGTGAATATTGAGGGAATGATATCCTTAATAAAGGAGTCCGTTGAAGAAGGTCATGAAGGCTCTGCTTTATTGTTTTTAGGAGAGCCTGGAATTGGAAAAGCAGAAGCAATAAAAGATTTGGCGACGGATATGGGAATTGGATTTAAGGAGATAAAGCTTGACACAATTGTTGATTCGGATATAAGAGGTATACCAATTAAAGAGACGCTAGACAATGGTGATAAGGTATCAAGTTATTCACAGAGTGATTTATTGCCACAAATTGATAGAGACGGAGAGGCTGGGATATTATTATTAAATAATATTACATCATGTAAAGATGAAGTTTGGCGTACAGCTCTTGCTTTTGCATATACTGGTAGATATATTAATACTTATAAATTACCTGAAAAATGGGTTGTTGTATATTTAGGAAACAGAGAAGAGGACGGTGTAGATTTTAAAAAAGAACCATGGTATAAGTTAATAAATAGGTGCTTTAGTCTTGTTGTAACTAAATAAAAGTTATAGGTTTTTTAGATTTTGTTGGGGCTGTCGGGAAATTACAGCTATAAGAAAGGGTGGTGTGACTCATTTTGAGTCACACCACCCTAAGTTTATTGATAAAAAATATCCGAATGTATTTTATCAAATACTTTGCTGAAAAATTTGATTTTACGCTGTAAACTTATCATGTCTTATAATAGATTTATGAAATAAGAGGTGGAAAATGGGATTACATATAGGTTTCTATAGGCATCACCGGCTCTATCTAAAGCGATACTACCTCCTCCGCCAGGATAGGGCGTAAATCCTTTTGAAACAGAAATACTATCTGTAGAGGCATATACAGCCAATGGCTGTATTGTAAGTAATACAACCATTGTCATTCCAACTATCTTTTTTATCATCATTAATTTCTAGCCCCTGTTATAGTACCAATGGTATCATCATGTATTTCTAGTAACTGAGTATAACCATATATTCCATTATTAAATACCTCTTTTACTAACTCAATAGGATCAGTGTTTGTAAAGTATTTGTCAGCAGTGACAACACCAGTAGGATCAAAGAAAACCCTAACTCCATTAACATTTACAAAGTTAAAAGTATGCTCTTCGCTTAAAGAAACTCTAGCTACGCCCGGGTCTTGTAATCCAATGGAATCACAAAGGTATAAAGTAAGCAATGACATATCAACACAGACACCTAATCCTTCATTTATATTCTGAATATGGGTTCTTGCAATCCCTCCTTTGCCAGAATAGTCATATTTCATATTTTCTTTTATCAACCTCATCACAGTTTGAAGTTTCTTATCTTCCGGTAAAGACTTCATTTCTTCTGTAACTAAAGAATTAGCTTTTGCTGAGACAACCTCTATAGTAGTTGCGGAAGCTGCTGATAAATCTCCATCAGATAAAAATGCATTTGGATTTACAGTAGAAGTGTACTTATATCCTTTACTCTCGCGTGTATACTCTGAAGTTCTATAAGGAGTTCCAGCTCTTCTAGCGAATTCACTCCAAGGCTTACAAAAAGATGGGTCAAGGTTATATGGGTGCAAATACCAATTTCCTGTCAATTCCCCTCTTTTCTCTTCTCGTATATGAAACTCTTTTGCAAAATCCGACTCTTTGTAATTACCAATAAAGTTCATATTTGTTGTATACTGTTGTATGAACTCCAATCCACCTGTAGTCTGTACAACATCTGCACCTGTCTGTTCTGATAAGAGAGTAGTGACTCTCTGTGAACCATTCGATGCCATAACCGGCATTGCACTGAGCAATGTTGCCGAAGTTACAATGCATAAAATCTTTCCTATTGATCTCATAAATTCTTCTCCTTATCCGGTAATTTTTTTTGTATCTTATTTTTAATAGAAAGTTTATAGTTTCTATCAGTTACTTCAATATAGGCGCCAAGATGTGCTACTTTGCGTACATGGTTTGATATTACCCTAGTAATACCCATGTCACTGCTCCTTTTTAACTAGGCTTCTCTATGAACTTAGTAACAGTATCACCGATCTTTACATCTATTAAAGTATCAATCCTGTACTCATTTCTGTATTTTAAATAAAACTGAATTAAAAAGGATTATCCATTGAAAAATGTAAATACTAAATATACTATAAATACAATAAAATTTTGCCGTCTACAACAAAGCTCAGGGTTGTTAAAATCACGACCACAAAATACTTTTAGTGTATTCTTCGTCTAAATTAGCAATAAGTAAAGGCATCATAATCCCTCTTATTCTGTAAAAATATTAAATCTATACCGTAGTCTAACATACACTAATATTGAAAGCAATGCAAATATAGAAAATATGTTATTGTACACGGGTAGTATACTTCCCGTCACTTAATATATGTATATTGGTTCTAAACCTAATAGGAAAAAGAAAATTTGAAAAACCATATTGACAAAAAAATAACAATATAGTATTATTTAACTATGTTAAAAAAATAACGAAATATATTTTATTATGTCGGAGGAAATATGGCAGATAAGAATTTTATTGTGGATAATATCGACAATTTGAGTATCAAAATGAAAGAACTGAAAGAGGCTCAAAGAGAATTTGCGACCTATTCTCAGGAACGGGTGGATAAAATATTCTATGAGGTGGCTATGGCTGCCAACAAAGCGAGATTTGAGCTTGCAAAGATGGCTGTAGAAGAGACGGGAATGGGCGTCTTGGAGGATAAGGTTATCAAAAATCACTATGCGGCAGAGTATATCTACAACGCATATAAGGATACAAAGACCTGCGGTGTGATTGAAGAGGACGATATATTCGGAATAAAGAAAATAGCAGAGCCTATAGGTGTTATAGCTGCCGTTATTCCTACTACAAATCCTACATCAACAGCTATATTCAAGATACTTTTGGCACTTAAGACAAGAAATGCCATCATCATAAGTCCGCACCCTAGAGCAAAGAACTGTACAAACTATACTGCAAAATTTCTTTTGGAAACGGCCGTAAAAGCAGGTGCACCAAAGAACATAATAGGTTGGATTGATGTACCTTCACTTGAACTTACAAACGAAGTAATGCATGAGGCTGATATCATACTTGCTACAGGCGGTCCGGGAATGGTTAAGTCCGCATACTCATCAGGAAAACCTGCAATAGGTGTAGGTGCCGGAAATACTCCTGTAATTATTGACGAAACGGCAGATATAAAGATGGCTGTAAATTCAATAATACACTCAAAGACATTTGATAACGGAATGATTTGTGCTTCAGAGCAGTCTGTTACAGTAATGGAGAGCATATATAACGAAGTAAAGAAAGAGTTCGCTTACAGAGGTTGTTATTTCCTAAAGAAGGATGAGCTTGATAAGGTCAGAAAGACTATAATAATAGGCGGCTCTTTGAATGCGAAGATAGTAGGACAGCCTGCATATAAGATTGCAGAGATGGCAGGAGTAAGCGTGCCTGAAAATACAAAGATTCTTATCGGTGAAGTTGAGTCTGTAGATATAAGTGAAGAGTTTGCACATGAGAAGCTTTCACCTGTACTTGCAATGTATAAGGCAAAGACATTTAATGAAGCAGTTGCAAAGGCTGAAAGACTTGTTGCTGACGGCGGTTACGGTCATACATCAGGTATCTATATAGATGTTAATGAAAAAGAGAAGCTTAATATACATCAGAATGCAATGAAGACTTGCAGAATTCTTGTAAATACACCTGCATCACATGGCGGTCTCGGAGATTTGTATAACTTTAAGCTGACACCTTCACTTACACTTGGCTGCGGTTCATGGGGTGGAAACTCCGTTTCAGAGAATGTAGGCGTTAAGCATCTTATAAATATAAAAACTGTTGCACAAAGGAGAGAGAACATGTTGTGGCTTAGAACTCCTGAAAAGGTATATTTCAAGAGAGGCTGTCTGCCTGTAGCACTTGATGAGCTTGGAAATGTAATGCATAAGAAGAGAGCGTTTATTGTAACGGATACATTCCTTTATAAGAACGGATATACGGATGTTATAACAAACAAGCTTGATGAGATGGGTATAAGATATTCATGTTTCTTTGATGTAACTCCGGACCCTACACTTCAGTGTGCAAGAGAAGGTGTGAAGGCGATGACAGCTTTTGAGCCTGATGTAATAATAGCGCTTGGTGGCGGTTCGGCTATGGATGCCGCAAAGATAATGTGGGTAATGTATGAGCATCCTGAAGTCAACTTTGAAGATATGGCAATGGACTTCATGGATATCAGAAAGAGGGTATATAAGTTCCCTAAGATGGGTGAGAAGGCATATTTTGTGGCAGTACCTACATCATCAGGTACAGGTAGTGAGGTAACACCTTTTGCTATCATTACAGATGCGGACACAGGAATAAAGTGGCCTATAGCTGACTATGAAATCCTCCCGAATATGGCAATCGTTGATGTAAACAATATGATGGATCAGCCTAAGGGACTTACTGCGGCATCGGGAATTGACGTTCTTACCCATGCTCTTGAGGCATATGTATCAATAATGGCTACAGATTATACTGACGGACTTGCTCTAAGAGCGATGAAGCTTGTATTTGATTATCTACCTTCAGCATATGAAAACGGAAGTGCGGATCCGATTGCAAGAGAGAAGATGGCTGACGCTTCATGTCTTGCAGGTATGGCTTTTGCAAATGCATTCCTTGGAGTAAACCACTCAATGGCACATAAGCTCGGTGCATTCCACCACATAGCACACGGACTTGCAAATGCGGTAATACTTACAAGGGTTATGAGATACAATGCATCTGATGTTCCTACAAAAATGGGTATCTTCCCGCAGTATGAATATCCTAAGGCAAAGGCAAGATATGTTGAGGCTGCAAAGTACTGTGGTGTAACCGGAAAGAATGATGACGAGATATTTGAAAACTTTATAAAGAAAATAGAAGAGTTGAAGAAATTTATAGGGGTTAAAGAGACAATAGCACTCTACGGAGTAGAAGAAAAATACTTCTTAGACACATTGGATGAGATGAGCGAGCAGGCATTCAACGATCAGTGTACTGCTGCAAATCCGAGATATCCGCTTATAAGCGAGATCAAAGAGCTGTATTTGGACGCTTATTACGGCAGATAATACCTATTGGAAAGGAGATTGATTATGGATTTGACAAACAAAAAGCTTATTGTAGAGAGAAAGCATAAAAAAGTATATGAAACAAACGACTGCATTATAAAGGCGTTCAGTAAAGAGCATCCAAAGTCTGATGTATTTAACGAGGCACTCAATCAGGCAAGAATAGAAGAGACGGGGCTTAATGTTCCGAAGGTGCTTGCCGTAGAGGCAATGGATGACGGATGGGCAATCATAATGTCAAAGAAAAACGGAAAGACATTGAAAGAGATTATGGAGTCCGACAAGGACAATATAAGAAAGTATATGGATATGTTTGTGGATATTCAGCTTGATATAAACTCAAAGTCATCACCGCTTCTTAACAGAATGAACCTTAAATTCAGCAGACAGATAAATGAGTTGAAGGAACTTAATGCAACCATAAGATATGAGCTTTTAACCAGACTTGACGGAATGAAAAAGCATACAAAGATTTGTCACGGAGATTTCAATCCAAGCAATGTGCTTGTGGGAGAAGACGGAGAGGTTTCAATAATCGACTGGTCTCACGCCACTCAGGGAAATGCGGCGGCTGATGCTGCAAATACCTACCTGCTCTTTGCACTTACAGATAAGAATCTTGCAGATATGTATATGGATATTTACTGTGAGAAATCAGACACTGCAAAGCAATACGTACAAAAGTGGCTTTCAATAGTTGCGGCACAGAGATTGTCCAAGCATATAGAGGACGAGAAAGAAATGCTGATGCAGTATATTGACGTGGTGGATTACTTATAGAAGAGGTTTTAGCGAGAACCTGATAAAAGAGGGATTGTATATGATTTTATAATTGTATACAATCCTTTTTTGTGCTATTATAGGTACTCATATAATGAAAGGAATAAAGGTAAAATATTTTAAATGAATGAGGGAGTAACATCATCAAATTTCAGAATAGATGCAAACGAGAGGAGAAAAAAGATAATAGGCGTGTCTGTAACAGGTATTGTCACAAATCTGTTTCTGGGTGTTTTAAAGGCCGTGCTTGGTGTATTGTCAGGGTCCGTTGCACTTGTCAGCGACGCTTTAAACAATATAACAGATTCGTCATCATCACTTATTACTATAATAGGTACAAAGCTTGCAGGTAAAGCACCTGACAAACAGCATCCTTTCGGACATGGCAGAACCGAGTATCTGACAAGCCTTTTGATAGGCGGTATCGTATTTTTGACAGGTTTTCAGTCGCTTATAAGTTCGGCTAAGGCCATATTTCATAAAGAAGAGATGAGTACCGGTGTTGTGACTGTGATAATAATTATTGCAACAATTGCGGCTAAAATAATATTGGGGACATATACACAAAACAGCGGAATAAAGTACAATTCAGGTGCGCTGCAAGCTTCAGGTGCGGATGCCAAGAATGATGCAATAGTATCTGTAGTGACACTTATTTCTACGGCTGTATACATATTTACAAAGATTTCAATAGACGGTATTGCAGGAGTTATCATATCAATTTTTATACTGAAGGCGGCATATGACATACTCTCCGATACAATAAAGAAACTTCTCGGTGAGAGAGTGGACGGAGATATGGTCAGAGGAATAAAGGAGATAGCAAGGAGTACTGAAGGTGTTATAAATTGCTTTGACCTTATATTAAATGACTACGGTCCCGACTTTTATACAGGTTCCATCAATGTGGAAATTGAGGACAACAGAAGTATAGGAGAGATGTATCCTATCTTACATGAGGCGCAGACAAAGATTTATGAAAAGTATAATGTATTCTTAGTGTTCGGATTTTATGCGGTAGATGTAAAAGATGAGAGATATAAAAAGATAAAGGCATTACTTCAAAATTATAAGGACAGTGAAAGACATATCATCAACTATCATGGAATAGTAATTGATGAAAAAGATATGACTATATACTGTGATATTACAAAAGATTTTGATATTGTGCCGGAAACTATTATAGAAGATGTGAACAGAATATTGAAAGCACAATTCCCGCAGTACGACATACATGTGAATATAGATACGGAATTCACAGGAGAATAGTTAAATTTCAGACAATAGGCAGTGTACAGATAAATTTGTATACTGCCTATTATTTTTTAATATTAAATTTATTGTAATGTATATATTAAGTATTTTAAAAACATAAAAAGTACATGAAAAAACTTGAAAATAGATTCATCTTTTAGTATACTCAGATGCGTTAGATATAGCTAACTTAAGCAATAATATAGTACTTAAATGCAAAGGGGAGAGTTTTTGCAATAGTATTTAGTCATAGTTGCAGTATAACATTATGATTTAAATACTTTTTTGTAGTGCAACTTTCCTTTATTTAAGTAAAAAAGTTAGAGGCCACTAACTAAAATGTAATAGGAGATTTATGAAAAGAAAGCTTATTTTTAATGTAGGAGTCGGTGCACTTAGCATATTGATGGCTACAACACAGGTTACACCTGCTTTTGCCGGATCGTGGAAGAAAGAGCAGAGCGGCTGGAGTTATATAAACGATAACGGTGCCAAGGCTGTCGGTTGGACAAAGACTCCAAGCGGATGGTATTACTTGGAGTCTACGGGTCTTATGAAGACAGGCTGGTTGCAGGATGTTGACGGAAAGTGGTATTTTTTGGATACTGCTAAAGGTATACAAGAGGGCAAGATGCTCACAGGATGGAATTGGATAGACGGATATTGCTATTATTTCGACATTCAAAGCGGAGCTTTGCTTGTAAATACCACAACACCTGACGGCTACAAGGTGAATGCCGACGGCAAGTGGGAAAAAGACGGCAAGGTTATGTTCTCACAGGGTAAAGGACATTTATCAGCCTCAGGTATAGTCGGAAATACTGCAAATCAGTCAGCGGCAAAAAAGAGCGGCGCAGGTTCAAAGAGCGGTTCACGAGGAGGATCGGGCAGAAGTTCACGAGGAGGCGGTTCGCGAAGCGGTTCACGAGGCGGCTCGGGCAGTTTGCGAGGAAGTGCTTCACAAGGAGGTACAGGCAGTTTGCAAGGAGACTCAGGTAAAAGTTCAGTTGGAAACAGTAGTGTAAGCCAAAACGGTTCAGATACAGCTAACGGGCAAACAAATAACGCAGAAAATAACAGTGCATCAGCAAACGGAATACAGAATCAAGTTTCAGGAACACAGGAAGGCAGTGTTAACGGCGGACATTCGACAGGTGACGCGGAACATAGTGTCAATGCAGGAAATAATGTAAGCAGTATAATAGGAAATGTCGGAGTTGATGCGACTTTAAACAATGAAGGTGCAACAACAAACCAAACAGGCAGTGAAGCCGCAAGCGATTCAGGAAACACTTCAAGTAGTGAGGTTACAAATAACGCAGGAAACGCCTCAAACAGTGAGACAACCAATAACGCAGGAAACACCTCAAACAGTGAGACAACCAATAACGCAGGGAACACCTCAAACAGTGAGACAACCAACAATACAGGAAACAACTCAAGCGGTGAGGTTGCAAATAATACAGAGAATACCTCAAGTACCGAGGTGGCAAATAACGATAAATTTGCATATGTAAATTATACAAAAAATGTAAATACCGATTTCGGTCAGTATGTAGTGGTTGCATTCAAATACGGAACTATTGATGATTACAAAGTATTGGTAGACGGAGTAGATGTTACTTCAAATATGACCAAGGTTGATGATGACGGTCATGTTGTTAAGTGGCTTTCAAGTGTATCAAATCCTTCAGCATTGCAGATTGTAAAAAAGTCTGATAATGATACTCAGGACATCACGCTTGCAGGCGGGGAGAGAAAGAATATAACAAAGACTGATGTAAAGGCACCTAAGTATGTATTATCAAACGGTCCTATTACAAAGTTTGATTACTTCCTTGAGACATTTGACAATGCCGGCAAGGTAAGAAAGAATGCTTCAAAAACTACCTTCACATTACAGACAAAGAAGACTGATTCAGCAACTGCTGCAGTTCCTTCAAAATACTATATTCCTGTAACAGAGATAGATAATGAAGGAACAGGTAGTATAAAAATAAAGCTTCAGCTTGAAAATGAGGAGCAGGAGAAGTGGTTTGACGGACTTAATAGTATTAAGCTTCTTAGCGAAGAACATAATATTGTGAACTCAAATCTTGTATACACCAAGTCTATAGAGACACAGTATGGTAAGGTGGGAGTGATAAATATTCCACTTCCACAAAATAATGCAAGAAGCAGAGGCGATTACTATGTAAGTGTCGGATCTGCAAATAGCAATGATAGAATAAGCCTTCCAATATCTCTTGTAAGCAATACCGATTTCAAGGTTATTCGTGATAGTGCAACTCCAAATCCAAAGGTTGGAGGAGATGTAAGATTCAAAATCGTGGATAAGAAGGAAAATCAGACATTCGGAAATGACGTTGGTGTTGTAATGTACAGAGTTACACTTACAAAGCCTGATGGTACCACAATAGATTTACCTAAAATTTCAAGCTGGTATAATATAGGAAATATAGTGCATATAAGCGGAACAGACAGTTCTTCAGGAAAAATATATACTGATGTACCTGGAGTTTATACAGCTACAATCTATACAAAGGGATATAAGACTCTTATAAAGAAGTTTGAAGTCTTAAAGAGTGACGGTTCATCAGCAGGAACAATTGTAACAGGTGATGATTCAAGGTCTGTGGATGCCGTTTCAACTCCTACAGTAAGCAAAACTCATGTAGGAAATAGAGAAACATCTACAAGTACATCAGTTCTTGTGGGTGGATACAGTACAGGAAGTTCTTCAAGTTCAGGTAAGAAGGCTGACTCTGTATCAGGTGCTACAGGTAAATCAGGTGGAAGCAGTGCAGATGCTACATCCGGTGCAAGCGGAAGCTTAATGATAAATGCATACCTTATGTATGACTACGATTTGCTTGCAAATGCAATGGTTTTAAATGAGATCGGTCTTAGAAGTAAGGATTCAGATGCAGTAATGAAGTGGTGGCTTGAGCAGATTCCTGAGGCTATCGTAGGAGAAGATAAGTCAAAGCTTTATAAGCTTGATGATTTTACTGATGCAAAAGAGGATGCAAGGCTTGAAGGAAGAGCTCTTACATTTGAAGAGTATGTAAATTCATCTGAGGCTTCTACCGGAAATATTGTCGGTAATGTAAAGAATGTATTGGAAAATGGTAAACTTGGTACAATATATCGTTATGGAGATATTGTGGGTGAGGCAGCACCGGAATTTAGCGGACTTACACAACCAAAGGCTGAGAGTTATACATTCACAACTGAAAATACAGACTTTATTGAGAAACTAAAATATATCGTGGTAGATGGATCAAGTGCTGCACTTAGAAGTGATTCATACTTAAAACAGTATGAAATAAGTGCTGATAAGAAGAGTATTACTATCTATAAGAATGCGTTTAATGAGTATAATAAGCCGATAGTAGGAAGTCATACTCTGTCATTGGATGCTACAGGATATGAGAAGATAACTCTTGATTTCACTATTACAGATACATTAGAGGATGTAGTTCTTACAGATGTAAGTGAAAAGCTTGAGGCAGGTTCACCTGTAGTCATCAAGGCCGTTAAGGATGGGGATCCAAAGCAGGGAGAGTTCCTAAGTAAGCTTGGAAATGTAAAGATACTGGGACCTGACGGAATATTGAGGGATGTAATATCAGCATCAGCAGGTGGTTATACTTCAGATTCAGTATACTCTGTTGCAGATGGTAAGATAACACTTCGTGGAGGACTTTTCAAAGATGCAGGAGAATATACAATATACGTACAGTCAAGTGACAGAAACTACCCTGTAAAGTTTATTAAGGTAAATCTTGCACAAAAGGAAGAAGTAGCACCTCCTGTGGTTCCTGAGGTAACAGAGGATGCAGAGGCTCCTAGAGCTAAATCAGGTGCTAAAATACCTTCATTCTTCTATGAGACACTTACAATAAAGTTTGAAGGTATGGAGGGCGAAGAGCTTGATAAATACCTTAAAGCTATAAAAGCAGTAACTGTTAATGAAGAAGAATATGCTAAGGCCGGAGCACTTGGATTTGGATGGGGAAGAGAACTTGAGTTCAATGTACATGCAAATACTGTATATGGTGGTCGCCAGGTAAGTGAACTTTCAGTCAAGGGTGCCGGTGGAAAGTTTAACTTGACTAAGTATGATTTTGTAGTAAAGGCTGATGGCTATAAGGATCTTACATTTACATTGAATGCAGATGGAACTATTGCAAGTAACACAACTGTTGTAGTACCTGTTCCTGCCCCTGTAGTAAATCCGGTAGAGATAGAGAAAGTAGAACCTGCTAAATATGGTGATGTGAATGTTTACGCAATTACATTAAAGGGTGATCAGGATAAGATTGATGAGTTTATTGAGAAACTTCATACTGTAGAGGTTAACGGTGTAAATGTGTCAGAGGGTAGAATAAGTATGCTTGGCAATGATGCATTCCGTGTTGATACAAACAGTGTAATATATGTAAAGTCAAGAAAGTTCAAAGGCCTTGCGGATACTATAGTATTAAAGGGTGACGGTATAGAAGCTCTTAGCTTTACAACCGAATCAAAGATAGCTACACCTGCAGTAGCCGGTTCTGAAGTTACAAGTAATTTCTTTGACAGATATGCAAGAATTACATTTGATGCCACAAATTCGGATGTATTAAGAGCTTTTATGAATGAGATCAAAAGCGGTAATGCAACAGTAACTGTAAATGGGGTTACATATAATAAGGGATATTCTGTAGGAAGTTCTGCAACATACAAAGTTTCATCAAATTCAGCTTATGGTTATGAGCAGTATCTTGACTTCTCGCTTGATGGATTCACTCAGACAAGTAATGAAGTTGTTATAAGATCAGATAGCTTTGATACTATAAGAGTAAATGTTGAGATTAGTGCAAGTTCAGGAAGAAGAACAAGAAGAGACTTAAGTTCAGTAGAAACTGCTACATCTTCAAATGCAGTAATACGATAAGGTTAAAAACTAAATATTATATTTGATTGATTATGCCTCCTTTTAGAGCAAATGAGTGAAAAGTACTTATTACTTTATAAGGGGGCATTTTAGATGTGTGGAAAATTAAAAATAAATGAACATATGTTCTGTATTGACATGTTGACTTTATTTTTGTAAGATGAAAGTTGCACTATTGTAGGGATTTTTGTGCCCTTTTAGAGGTGTTTGGACGTGAAAATGTCCAATGTAACTTGCCTAACGGCTAAACAAATTGAATAGATTGCTCTAATTATAACATAGAAAAATCTAAACTCATAGAATAAAAAATATACAGGGGTGAAACGTCAATGGATAGAAGCAAGATGCGTCCGATAACTTCCGGAAAGAGCATGAGGATGAGTTTCCAGACACAAAAAGAAGTTCTGGAAATGCCGAACTTGATAGAGATACAAAAAGACTCATATCAATGGTTCCTGGATGCAGGTCTAAAAGAAGTTTTTAGAGATATATTTCCTATAGAAGATTTTGCAGGACATTTTAGCCTCGATTTTGTCAATTTCAAGTTGGCAAGAGATGAAGTTAAATATTCCATAGAAGAGTGTAAAGACAGAGATACAACATACGCAGCTCCGCTAAAGGTGAAAATCAGACTTATAAATAAAGATAAGGACGAGATAAATGAGCACGAGATCTTTTTAGGAGATTTACCGCTGATGACTGATACCGGATCATTTGTAATAAATGGTGCAGAAAGAGTTATTGTCAGCCAGTTGGTTCGTTCACCGGGTATTTATTATACAATAGAACATGATAAGATAGGTAAAGAGTTGTTTATGTGTCAGGTCATCCCGAACAGAGGTGCATGGCTTGAGTACGAAACGGATTCAAACGATATTTTCTACGCAAGAGTGGACAGAACAAGAAAAGTTCCGATTACAGTACTTTTGCGTGCTTTCGGACTTGGAACAAATACACAGATTATAGATATGTTCGGAGAAGAGCCGAAGATTATGGCAAGCTTCGCAAAGGATCCTTCCGAGAATTATCAGGACGGTCTTTTGGAGCTGTATAAAAAGATAAGACCGGGTGAGCCGCTTTCAGTAGACAGTGCGGAAGGGCTTTTAAGGTCAATGTTCTTTGACGCCAGAAGATATGATTTAGCAAAGGTGGGAAGATATAAGTTCAATAAAAAGCTTCACTTTAAGAACAGAATAAAAGGACATACCCTTTCAAGAGATGTAGTGGACGAGAACACAGGCGAGGTGATTGCACAGGCTGAGACCGTAGTGGATGCGGATATCGCTACAGCTATTCAAAATGCGGCAATTCCTGCAGTGTGGGTACATGGAGTTGAGAGAGAAGTAAAAGTCCTTTCAAACTTGATGGTAGATATCGAAAGCTATGTGCCTGAGCTTAGCGATCCTAAGTCTATAGGTATTACGGAACAGGTATATTATCCTGTACTTAAAAAGCTTATGGAAGAGAATGAGGGTGAAGAACTTATAAAGGCAATCGAAAAGAGTGTCAACGAGCTTATTCCTAAGCATATAACAAAGGAAGATATCTTTGCTACCGTAAACTACAACATGCATATCGAAGAGCATATCGGCAACAAGGATGATATCGACCACTTGGGAAACAGAAGAATAAGAGCGGTAGGAGAGCTGTTGCAGAACCAGTACCGTATCGGTCTTACAAGAATGGAAAGAGTTGTAAGAGAGAGAATGACCACTCAGGACATAGACTCCATTACACCTCAGTCACTTATAAACATTAAGCCTGTAACGGCGGCAGTAAAGGAATTCTTCGGAAGTTCACAGCTGAGCCAGTTCATGGATCAAAACAATCCGCTTTCAGAGCTTACTCACAAGAGAAGACTTTCAGCTTTGGGACCGGGAGGTCTTTCAAGAGAGAGAGCCGGATTCGAGGTTCGAGACGTTCACTATACTCATTATGGAAGAATGTGCCCTATTGAGACACCTGAAGGACCGAACATCGGACTTATCAACTCACTTGCAAGCTTTGCAAGAGTAAATGAGTACGGATTTGTCGAGGCTCCTTATCGTGTGGTGGATAAGTCTATAGATCCTTTAAACCCTATAGTAACGGATGATGTTGTATATCTTACAGCGGATGAAGAGGACAACTTCACGGTAGCACAGGCGAATGAGCCGCTTGATGCTGAAGGACATTTTGTACACAACAATGTATCAGGTCGTTACCGTGACGAGACTTCAGAGTTTGCAAAGAAAAATATAGATTTGATGGACGTATCACCCAGAATGGTGTTCTCGGTTGCTACAAGTATGATTCCTTTCCTTGAGAACGATGATGCGAACCGTGCACTTATGGGATCAAACATGCAAAGACAGGCCGTGCCTCTTATGATTACCGATGCTCCTGTAGTAGGTACCGGAATGGAGACCAAGGCGGCAGTTGACTCAGGTGTATGTGTAGTTGCAAAGAATTCGGGAACGGTAACGGAATGTTCATCAGATAAAATTGTTATAAAAAGAGATGATGATGCGGTACTTGATACATATAAGCTTATCAAGTTTGCAAGAAGCAACCAGTCAAACTCTTATAATCAAAAGCCTATAGTATTTAAGGGCAACCATGTCAATGCCGGTGAGGTTATTGCAGACGGTGCTTCCACATACAACGGTGAAATAGCCCTTGGAAAGAACCCTCTTATCGGATTTATGACATGGGAAGGATATAACTACGAGGATGCCGTACTCCTCAGTGAAAGACTTGTAGAGTATGATGTTTACACATCTATTCATATCGAGGAATACGAATGTGCGGCAAGAGAAACTAAGCTTGGACCTGAAGAGATCACAAGAGATGTACCGGGTGTAGGTGACGACGCTCTTAAGGATCTTGATGAGAGAGGTATTATAAGAATCGGCGCCGAGGTAAGAGCTGGAGACATTCTTGTAGGTAAGGTTACTCCAAAGGGAGAGACTGAGCTTACAGCGGAAGAAAGACTGCTTCGTGCAATCTTCGGTGAGAAGGCAAGAGAAGTAAGAGATACTTCACTTAAGGTACCGCACGGTGCGTACGGCGTTGTTGTTGATGCGAAAGTATTTACAAGAGAAGCCGGAGACGAATTGGCTCCGGGTGTTACACAGAATGTAAGAATTTATATAGCACAAAAGAGAAAGATTTCAGTCGGTGATAAGATGGCGGGACGTCACGGTAACAAGGGTGTTGTTTCCAGAGTATTGCCTGTAGAAGATATGCCTTTCCTTCCGAACGGAAGACCGCTTGATATCGTGCTTAACCCTCTGGGTGTGCCTTCACGTATGAACATCGGACAGGTGCTTGAGATTCACCTCTCACTTGCGGCAAAGGCACTTGGATTTAATGTTGCCACTCCTGTCTTTGACGGTGCAAACGAGAACGACATTATGAACATGCTTGAAGTGGCTAATGACTATGTCAATACCGAGTGGGACAGCTTTGAAGAAAAGTATAAGGATGTATTGGAGCCTGAAGTTATAGATTATCTCGGTTCACATCTTGAGAACAGAAAGCTTTGGGAGGGTGTCCCTCTTTCAAGAGACGGTAAAGTAAGACTTCGTGACGGTAGAACCGGAGAGTACTTTGACAGCCCTGTTACAATAGGTCACATGCATTATCTTAAGCTTCACCACATGGTAGATGATAAGATCCATGCCAGATCTACAGGTCCTTACTCACTTGTTACACAGCAGCCTCTCGGCGGTAAAGCACAGTTCGGCGGACAGAGATTCGGAGAGATGGAGGTTTGGGCACTTGAGGCATATGGTGCTTCATACACCTTACAGGAGATTCTAACAGTAAAATCCGATGATGTTACAGGACGTGTAAAGACTTATGAGGCTGTAATCAAGGGTGAAAATATACCTGATGCAGGCGTTCCTGAGTCATTTAAGGTACTTCTAAAAGAGCTTCAGTCACTTGGACTTGATATAAGTGTCCTCGGTGAGAACGGTGAGGAAGTGGAGCTTAAGGAAAATACCGAGTATGCCGACTTAAGTATACACTCTATTATAGAGGGTGAGAGCAGACACCACGGCAAGGACGAGTTCAAAGATGCAGGATATAGTGAGCAGGTAGTAAAGGATGGAGAGTTTGTATCGGTTGATGAGGCAGGCGATTCACAAGAAGATGTAGATGCTGACTATGAAGGGGCCGCAGATACAGGGGATGATTCTCCTTATAATGAAGAGCCGTATGATGATGCAGATAACTTTGACGAGTAATCTTTAGACAGTGAATACTAAAACCGCCCCGTATTAGGGGCGGTATAAAATAAATGAAGTCGATTTATCGTTTTATATAGAAGGGAGCAATTTTATGCCTGAAAACAATGATGCTTATCAGCCAATTTCTTTTGACGCAATCAAGATTGGTTTGGCTTCTCCTGAAAAAATACTACAGTGGTCTCACGGTGAGGTTACAAAGCCTGAGACTATCAACTATAGGACATTAAAGCCGGAGAGAGACGGTCTGTTCTGTGAAAGAATATTCGGACCGAGCAAGGATTGGGAATGTCATTGTGGTAAATATAAGAAAATACGCTACAAAGGCACAGTCTGTGACAGATGCGGAGTAGAGGTAACAAAATCCAGCGTGCGTAGAGAGCGTATGGGTCATATAAAGCTTGCAGCTCCGGTATCACATATCTGGTACTTTAAGGGTATTCCTTCAAGAATGGGTCTTATCATGGATATAGCACCTCGTATCTTGGAGAAAGTATTGTACTTTGCATCATATATAGTACTTGACGGAGGAGATACACCTCTTAATTACAAGCAGGTACTTTCGGAAAGAGAGTACAGAGATGCAATCGAAAGCTACGGTTACGGTTCATTCAGAGCCGGCATGGGTGCAGAGAGCATCTTGGAAATACTTAAGAATATCGACCTTGAAAAAGAGTCTGAAGAGCTTAGAGAAGCGCTGGTAGATGCAACCGGACAAAAAAGAGCAAAGATTATTAAGAGACTTGATGTAGTGGAGGCGTTCAGAAGCTCAGGCAATAAGCCGGAGTGGATGATACTTACAAATGTACCTGTAATACCGCCTGATATCAGACCTATGGTACAGCTTGACGGAGGCAGATTTGCAACAAGTGACCTTAATGATTTATATAGAAGAATTATAAACAGAAATAACCGTCTTGCAAGACTCTTGGAACTTGGTGCCCCTGATATCATTATCAGAAACGAGAAGAGAATGCTACAGGAAGCTGTAGATGCTCTTATAGATAACGGTAGAAGAGGAAGACCTGTTACAGGACCGGGAAACAGAGCGCTTAAGTCACTTTCAGATATGTTAAAGGGTAAGCAGGGACGTTTCCGTCAGAACCTCCTCGGAAAGCGTGTTGACTACTCGGGAAGATCCGTTATTGTAGTAGGACCTGAACTTAAGATATATCAGTGCGGTTTGCCGAAAGAGATGGCTATTGAGCTGTTTAAGCCTTTCGTAATGAAAGAGCTTGTAGAAAAAGGCACTGCACATAATATAAAATCCGCCAAGAAGATGGTAGAGAGAATGCAGACTGAAGTATGGGATATCCTTGAGGACGTTATTAAAGAGCATCCTGTAATGCTTAACAGAGCGCCTACACTTCACAGACTCGGTATTCAGGCATTTGAGCCTGTACTTGTAGAGGGTAAGGCTATCAAGCTTCATCCGCTTGTATGTACCGCTTTCAACGCCGACTTCGACGGTGACCAGATGGCTGTCCATTTACCGCTTTCAGTAGAGGCACAGGCCGAGTGCAGATTCTTACTTCTTTCACCGAATAACCTCCTTAAGCCTTCAGACGGCGGACCTGTTGCAGTGCCTTCACAGGATATGGTACTCGGTATCTACTATCTGACACAGGAAAGACCGGGAGCAAAGGGAGAAGGCAAGTTCTTTAAGAGTGTAAATGAAGCAATACTTGCATATGACAACAAGATTGTTACATTGCATTCAAAGATAAAGGTCAGAATGACAAAGGAACTTGAAAACGGAGAGATTTTGTCGGAGACTGTAGATTCTACAGTAGGTAGACTTTTATTCAATGAGATAATACCTCAGGACCTCGGATTTGTGGACAGAAGCATTCCGGGCAATGAATTAAAGCCTGAGATTGATTTCCTTGTAAAGAAAAAGCAGTGTAAGCAGATCCTTGAAAAGGTTATCAATGTACACGGACTTTCAAGAACGGCTGAAGTGCTTGATGATATAAAGGCAATCGGATACAAGTATTCAACTATTGCCTCTATGACGGTTTCCATTTCAGATATGACTGTGCCTGCAAGTAAGCCTGAGCTTATAAAGAACGCACAGGCAACCGTAGACAGAATTGCAAAGAACTTCGCCCGTGGATTTATCACTGAAGAAGAGAGATACAAGGAAGTTATAAAGACTTGGGATATGACCGATAAGCAGCTTACAAGAGACCTGCTTGACGGACTTGATGCATACAACAACATCTTCATGATGGCGGACTCAGGAGCGAGAGGTTCAGATAAGCAGATAAAACAGCTTGCAGGTATGCGTGGTCTTATGGCGGATACAACAGGTCATACTATCGAGCTTCCTATCAAGTCAAACTTCAGAGAGGGTCTTGACGTTTTGGAGTACTTTATCTCGGCTCACGGTGCTAGAAAAGGACTTTCAGATACCGCTCTTCGTACAGCCGATTCAGGATACCTTACAAGAAGACTTGTAGACGTTTCACAGGACTTAATAGTTCGTGAAACAGACTGCTGTGAAGGCAAGGATATTCCATATATGGAAATCAAAGCATTCTCGGACGGCAAGGAAGTTATTGAGAGTCTTGAAGAGAGAATCACAGGCAGATATATTGCGGAGACCATCACGGATCCTGATACAGGAGAGGTTGTTATCAAAGCAAACCATATGTGTACGCCGAAGAGAGCGGCTGCAGTAATGAAGGTACTTGATAAGCTTAACAGAGACAGCGTAAAGATAAGAACAATACTTTCATGTAAATCACATACAGGTATCTGTGCTAAATGTTACGGTGCAAACATGGCTACAGGACAGGCCGTACAGGTAGGTGAAGCTGTAGGTATTATTGCAGCACAGTCTATCGGTGAGCCGGGTACACAGCTTACTATGCGTACATTCCATACCGGAGGTGTTGCCGGTGGAGATATCACACAGGGTCTTCCTAGAGTCGAGGAGCTTTTCGAGGCAAGAAAGCCGAAAGGTCTTGCAATCATCACAGAGTTCGGCGGTGTTGTAGAGCTTAAGGATACCAAGAAGAAGCGTGAAATTATTGTTACAAACAATGAAACAGGCGAGTCAAAGGCATATCTTATACCATACGGTTCAAGAATCAAGGTATCAAACGGTGATGTGCTTGAGGCAGGTGACGAGCTTACAGAAGGTAGTGTAAACCCGCACGATATACTTAAGATTAAGGGTGTTCGTGCCGTTCAGGATTACATGCTTCGTGAAGTTCAAAGAGTTTACAGACTTCAGGGTGTTGAGATCAACGATAAGCATATCGAGGTTATCGTTCGTCAGATGCTTAAGAAGGTAAGAATAGAAGAAAACAATGATGCGGATGTCCTTCCGGGAAATTCTATGGATGTTCTGGATTACAACGATATGAATGAAAAGCTCGTTGCAGAAGGTAAGACTCCTGCAGAGGGCAAGCAGGTAATGCTCGGTATTACCAAGGCATCACTTGCTACAGATTCATTCCTTTCAGCCGCATCCTTCCAGGAGACTACAAAGGTTCTTACAGAAGCCGCTATCAACGGTAAGGTCGATCACCTTATCGGACTTAAGGAAAACGTACTTATCGGTAAATTGATTCCGGCAGGTACAGGTATGAAGAGATACAGAAATGTAACTTTGAATACAGATGAGTTAATCGGAGAAGATGATGAAATAATCTTAAGCGAGGACGATCCTGCACTTCTTGATATCAAGGATGAGCTTATAGCCGATGCCAGGGAAGCCCTTGAGCAGGAAGAAAAGGCACATGAGAAAGAGACCAAGAAGGAAGAATTTTCTGAGGAAACTTCAAAAGAAGAGTCTAACGAAGATGATTCTGCAAAAGAAGAGCCTGTAGAAAATGATGCAGAGGATTCTGCAGACGAGAGTGCGGAGTCTGTATCGGATGAAGAAACGGACGGAGCAACAGATACTGAAGAATAAAATAGCCGGTTACGGTTATATAGATAAGAGAGACTGCCAAAGGGCGGTCTCTTTTGGTTTTATGCCAAGTGTTTGGGTGGATGAAGTAAATTCTGCAAAAATAGATTTTGACCACAGTGTTAATGTATGGTAGAATGATTAAGTCTTAAGAAGATTCTAAGACAAAATCTTGTAGACTTTGTGTGTTGTATATATACAGTTTACTGTATAAACATTCTAAAATCTGCGGTTTTGAGACGGCCCGCATAAAATAAGGGTTTAAAGCAATTCAAGTAACTTAAGTTACGAGGATTTCGGCTGAAATCGCTTGTTAAATTTTAGGCACGCTAAAGCCCTTTGGAGGCCTTGATTTATA